>NZ_JBAKHE010000017.1:0-68219 GCF_049065885.1 Brucella sp. IR068
GCAGGCGCGATGCCGCTACTGGCAAAGGCGGGCATTGAACCCGATATGGATGAGGGACTAATCTCGCTGGACAATGAAAAGGGAGCGTCGGAATTTGTTACATCCTGCCGCAAGCTCCGGTTGTGGGCGCGGGAAAATGCCGTCAAGCTCTGATCTCGCAGCATACAACTGATGTGAAGAGATGTTCGAACTGCAAACACAAGCGGGCCGGCCCAGCTGGGCCGTTTACCACGCGTATTGGAATGTGGAGAAATTGGTAATCGCCCATGAAGAACATTGCTATTGTCGGCACCGGTCCGACCGGGATCTACACTTTCTTTTCGCTGCTCAAATTCGCAGAGCCAATGTCCATCTCGATCTACGAGAAGGAAGATGAAGCTGGCGTAGGCATGCCTTATAATGACGATGAGAACAGCCGGATGATGCTGGCCAACATCGCCAGCATCGAGATTCCGCCGATTACCTCGACCTATCTGGACTGGCTGCGCAAGCAGGACGAGACGCGTCTCGCTCGATACCGGGTCGACAAGGAAGGTCTTCACGATCGACAATTCCTGCCTCGCATTCTGCTGGGCGAATATTTCCGGGATCAGTTTCTGGCTCTTGTCGAGGCAGCGCGTCGAAAAAACTTTGAAGTCGAAGTGCACGAATCCTGCGAGGTCACGGATATCGAAGCCACGGCCGATGGTGTCAAACTCTGGACTGAGGGGAAGCTCGATTCGAAACTCCTCGATCTCGTCGTCATCGCCACCGGCCACGTCTGGCCCGACGGCGACGAAGCAACGCGCAGTTATTTTCCCAGCCCCTGGTCTGGACTGATCGAAGCCAGGATACCAGCGTGTAAAGTGGGCATTATGGGGACATCGCTCAGCGCCATCGACGCAGCAATGGCGGTCGTTGCCCAACATGGAAGCTTTATCGAGGAAGAAGACGAAAACCTGCGCTTCGACCTTGACCCGGACAGTAAAGGTCTGGCGATAACGCTTATGTCCCGTTCAGGCATCCTGCCAGAAGCGGATTTTTATTGCCCGATCCCTTACGAGCCCTTGCAGATTGCCACGGAGCAGGCGATCAACAGGGAGATCGAGAGCGGTGCCAGTGGCTTGCTTGACAGGATATTTGCCTTGGTCGCGCGCGAAATCGAGGACGCCGATCCGGCCTGGAGCGAGCGTGTTTCGCTTTCGGAACTCAACGCTGACAGCTTCGCTGATGCCTACTTTGCCGACCGCCAAAACCACGATGCGTTCCGCTGGGCAGAATACAATCTCAAAGAAGTCGAGCGCAACAAGCGGGAGAAGCATACCGTCCCCTGGCGCTATGCAATCCTTCGGCTGCACGAGGTCGTTCAGGAGATTATTCCGCGTCTCAATGAAGAGGACCGCAAGCGGTTCGATACAGGACTCTGCAAGGTCTTCGTCGACAACTATGCTGCAATCCCGTCGGAATCGATCCGCAGGCTACTGGCGCTGCGCAAGGCCGGCCTGATAGACGTCCTCGAACTAGGGCACGATTACGACATGGAGGTAAGGAACGATCACACCGTCATCGCCATCGGCTCGGAAGTACGGACATTCGACGTGTTCATCGACGCCCGAGGCCAGAAGCCACTCAAGACGAAGGATTTGCCGTTTCCGTCACTGCGCCGGCAACTCGTTTCGGTCGGAGAGGATATTCCGGAGGTCTCAGACGACTACACTCTGCTGGTACCGGACATTGCATGTGGCAAGATTGCGTTCGGCGCGCTGCCGTATCTGATGCACGACCAGCCCTTCGTGCAGGGAATTACGGCAAGTGCCGACATTGGAGCAGCAATGGCCACTGCTGTCAGTGAACTAAAACACCAAACGCGCCGGCGGCTTCCTTTTATTGATCTCTCCTGATCGAAGCTGAAACATTGACGGGTCAGACAGATACGCCCATGCGAGCGGCCTGGATTATATCTTCGATCAATTCACGCCTTGCACGTTCTCTCGCGACACTGTCGTTTAACCGCAAGATATAGGATGGATGCCAGGAGATCAGCACCGGTCCACCATGTAACCCGATTTCAGCCTGACCGCGTCGCGAAGTAAGAGGAGCGTTGTTATCCGTCAGAGCGAACGCCGCAGAGGCCCCCAACGCAACCACCATGCGTGGACGGATGAAAGCCAATTCGAGCCCCAGCCACCAGCGACAATGCAGAATTTCCTGCCGGTCAGGATTTTGATGCAGGCGGCGCTTGCCACGCGGCATGAACTTGAAGTGCTTAACTGCATTGGTCAGCCATGTCTGCCTGACTTCTGCTCCTGCTGCAACCATGGCTTCACGCAAGAGGTGACCTGCCGGACCTACGAACGGTCGACCTTCCAGATCCTCACGATCACCCGGCTGTTCTCCTACAATCATGAGCTCAGCGTCTTCGGGCCCCTCACCCCAAACAGTCTGGGTTGCGGCCTCGCATAATCCACATCGCCGACAATGTCCGGCAGCCGCTCGCGCTTCGACCATTGTCTGAGGGAACTCGGGCGTTTGCGGCATCGCAGCGCGATAACGGGTCGAAATCGCGACTGCGCCAGCCGCTGGTGACGTTTCTGCGGCCGCGCGCATTCGCTCCACTCGCGACTCGGCATCTCGTAACATATCTGGAATCAGGCGCGTTTCGGGTAGGTTCTTCCAATACTTCTTAGGCATTTCCGCGCGCATCGCATTCAACTTTACCCGTGCCGGATTGAAGATGTTCGCGAAATAGGTGCCCCAAAGCGTTTCGGTGGCATCTTCCGATAAGTCAGGGCGTGAACCGCCTGGATGGTAGCTAAGTCTGCCGGCTTCAAATCGAGCTGTAAGCCTTGGCGTGGCGATCACCCAGTCCATATCCGCGAAACGCTTTGCGAAAAAGGAACTACCCGGCTCGACTATATTATGCTCCGGCTCAAACCAAGCAGCAAAGCGACGACGCAATCCAGTCTCAGGTAATTCGCGAAACCGTACGAAAGCATGCATCTTGTGGATATCACGACCAACCGATTTTGCCATGAGATGCAGCCGCCGCCCAAGCGGGTCCGCATGGCTTAAAGGTTCTCCCGCGTTTCGGTCAAGCCGCCACAACGCCTGATAGAGCAGTCCGAACCGTTCCGGATTAGAATGCCAGATAACCGAATGCGCAAGCTTCAAAAACCCCTGCGTAACGCTTGCCTTATGCTCACCAGGCGCATTGGGCAGCGACGCCCCATCAAACAATCCGTCTGCTCCGCTCCAATCGATATCATTTGGCTCGATACCATGTGATATCGCGATGCGCGCCATCTCACGCCACGCATCGAAGGTGCCGCCGTCGGGTAGTTTAACGGAATAGATCATAATAGCCGCAGTTGCTCAGCGGGAGGTGCACATCGAGCGCGTAAATCGACGTTGTCGATGAGCCGCCCCGGCGACCAGCCAGGTGTCATGATAAAAGGGCGTGCCTTGTTCATGTTGGCACCTATCCGCACCAGATCTTCGTATCTTAAACCGCCGTTCTGGCGCGCAACGATTATGCGATCCACCGTGCGGGTGCCAAATCCAGGAACACGCAGCAGCAATTCACGGCTTGCACGGTTTACATCCAGAGGGAACAGGCCACGGTGCTGTATGGCCCAGGCAAGTTTTGGGTCCAGTTCCAGATCAAGATGACCAGCCTTCATGCCGGTAGCGATTTCCTCGGCAGTGAAACCATAAAAACGCAAAAGCCAATCTGCCTGATATAGGCGGTGTTCACGCAGTAGAGGAGGCTGGATCAAGGGCAGAGCTGCGGAGGCGTCCGGGATCGGGGAGAATGCTGAATAATAAACCCGTCGCAGCTTGTAACCACTGTAAAGCCGTGTCGACATTTTGAGGATGGTCACATCGTCTGCCCCATCCGCGCCGATGATCATCTGCGTACTTTGCCCGGCCGGTGCAAACCGGCGCGGCTTACGCCCGGTATGGGTCTTATCTTTTGCCGCCTCGCCTTCCAGCCGCACTTGTGCCATCGCACCACGGATCGTTTCAGGGCGTTTTTCCGGAGCGAATTTGCGCACACTTGCGTCCTCCGGCAATTCGACATTAATCGATAGCCGATCAGCCCAAAGCCCGGCCTCCCGGATCAAGTCCGGACTTGCATCGGGAATCGTCTTGAGATGGATATAGCCGCGGAAGCCGTGACCCTCCCGCAATGTCCGCGCGATGCGTACCATATCGGACATGGTCTGGTCGGGGGACTTGATGATGCCCGAGGACAAGAACAGGCCCTCGATGTAATTGCGTCGATAAAATTCCAGCGTGAGTGAGACAACTTCCTCGACTGAGAACCGCGCCCGTTCCACGTTCGAGCTGACCCGGTTTATGCAATAGGCACAGTCGAAGATGCAGAAGTTGGTCATAAGAATTTTCAGCAGGCTGATACAGCGCCCATCCGGAGTGTAAGCATGGCAAATCCCTGCGCCTCCCGACGATCCGACACCGCCCTTGCTTGCATCGCGCTTCTCGCCACCGCTTGACGCACAAGATGCATCGTATTTTGCCGCATCCGATAGGATGGCAAGTTTATCCTGAAGGCTCTTTTTCACCATGTGAGCGAAGATACATGTTCATGTTTTGTTCGTCAATAAAAGAGATTTTTTTGCGGATCGCTCACCACGACGTGACCTGTCGCCTGCAAATCTGTTCCCGAAGCCACCGACGCACCGATCTTCCCGATTTCCCAAATGCCAATAGACACCCGATCGAAGTGGGAAAGCGTGCGTCTAATGGCGGCTGCCTTCGACATAAGCCTCGCAAGCGGCCCCCTGCAGGACACGCGCGACGGCGGCAAAGACCTCTTCGCGTTCCTTGATGCTGAGGTCTTTGATGAGTTTTATCTTCTCTTCTCTTCTCTTCCCTATCCGGTCTCACTCTGAACAGACGTGGGATATTGACCGATCTCATCAAGCCTCGGTCACGACAGAGCTAGGATAGAGGAAATTTCTGTTCAAGACCTCAGTGAAGCTTGAACTCGCCTTCGACGCGGCGCCATTCATTCGGTCCGATCAAGCACTGATGCGTATAGCGGACAGAATGGAGCGGGCCTTCAAGCCTGGACTGCCAGAAATCCAGGAACCTGTGCATCTCAGGAAAATCGGGTGCCAGATCGTAGTCCTGCCAGACATAGGTCTGCAGCACGGATTCGAAATCAGGAATGCGATAGAGGATGTGCGCGGTGGTGAGGCCGTAGCCATTGAGCTGACGTTCCAGATCCGATGAGAATTGCATGCTTCATCTCCGTTTCATGACACTGTGAAGTGTGTCGCAAAATTTCACGACCATCAACGGATTTTTAGACGCAATCGCGCCGTTTATTGTTCCTTTCCAGTATGTTAGTAGCATCAGAAGACGAGTGCTAATTTTTTCGTTTCTCCCTCTTGAAATCGAAAAATCTCAAAACCAGATCATTTTGCGCAAAATGCTCGACTTGAGGTTTTGCACCCGCCTGGACCGATCATTCGGTCCGGCCAGAGGGAACAACGTCATCATTTTTGCTCAACGGAGGAAAACATGTCGTTCCGACCGCTTCATGATCGCATTCTCGTCCGCCGGGTCGAATCCGAAGAAAAGACCAAGGGCGGCATCATCATTCCCGACACCGCCAAGGAAAAGCCGCAGGAAGGCGAAGTCATCGCCGTAGGTCCCGGCGCGCGCAACGATGCCGGCCAGATCCAGGCGCTCGACGTCAAGGCCGGCGACCGCATCCTGTTCGGCAAATGGTCCGGCACCGAGATCAAGATCAACGGCGAAGACCTGCTGATCATGAAGGAAAGCGATGTCATGGGCATCATCGAAACCCAGGCAGAGCAGAAAAAAGCTGCCTGAGGCGATAACCCGTCAATCCAACCCATCAGTCAAATAGCTGCCTATTGAGGAGTTAGAGAAAATGGCTGCGAAAGAAGTCAAGTTCCACACCGATGCCCGTGAACGCATGCTGCGGGGAGTCGACGTACTGGCCAATGCCGTGAAGGTCACGCTCGGTCCAAAGGGCCGCAATGTCGTGATCGACAAGTCCTTCGGTGCCCCTCGTATAACCAAGGACGGCGTTTCCGTCGCCAAGGAAATTGAACTGGAAGACAAGTTCGAGAACATGGGCGCCCAGATGCTGCGCGAAGTGGCATCGAAGACGAACGATCTCGCCGGCGACGGCACGACAACCGCGACCGTGCTTGCCCAGGCCATCGTTAAGGAAGGCGCCAAAGCCGTCGCCTCCGGCATGAATCCGATGGACCTGAAGCGTGGCATCGATCTCGCCGTCGATGCGGTTGTCAAGGAGTTGAAGACCAACGCCCGCAAGATCACCAGCAATTCCGAAATTGCTCAAGTTGGTACCATCTCCGCCAACGGGGATACGGAGATCGGTCGTTATCTTGCCGAGGCGATGGAGAAAGTCGGCAACGAAGGTGTGATAACGGTCGAAGAAGCCAAGACCGCTGAAACCGAACTCGAAGTCGTCGAAGGCATGCAGTTCGATCGCGGCTATCTCAGCCCCTACTTCGTCACCAACCAAGACAAGATGCGGGTGGAACTGGAAGATCCCTATATCCTGATCCATGAGAAGAAGTTGTCGAACCTGCAGGCGATGCTGCCGGTTCTCGAAGCCGTGGTCCAGTCCGGCAAACCGCTCGTCATCATCGCTGAAGACGTCGAAGGGGAAGCTCTTGCAACGCTCGTCGTCAACAAGCTGCGTGGCGGCCTCAAGATCGCTGCCGTCAAGGCTCCTGGCTTCGGCGACCGCCGCAAGGCCATGCTGGAAGACATCGCCATCCTGACGGGAGGAACCGTGATCTCGGAAGACCTCGGCATCAAGTTGGAAAACGTCACCCTCAACATGCTCGGCCGGGCGAAGAGAGTGGCGATCGAGAAGGAGAACACCACCATTATCGATGGCGTCGGTTCCAAGGCGGAAATCGATGGCCGCGTTGCCCAGATTCGGGCTCAGATCGAGGAGACAACCTCCGACTACGACCGCGAAAAGCTACAGGAACGTCTTGCCAAGCTTGCCGGGGGCGTTGCCGTCATCCGCGTCGGTGGCTCGACGGAAGTCGAAGTGAAGGAGAAAAAGGACCGCGTCGACGATGCGCTGCATGCGACCCGCGCCGCGGTAGAGGAAGGCATTCTCCCGGGTGGCGGTGTCGCTCTCCTGCGTGCCGTTAAGGCGCTCGAGGGCCTTCCGATCGCGAACGACGATCAGCGTGTCGGCGTCGAGATCGTGCGACGGGCGATTGAAGCACCTGTTCGCCAGATCGCCGAAAATGCCGGTGCCGAAGGTTCGATCATTGTCGGCAAACTGCGTGAAAAAACCGACTTCTCCTATGGCTGGAACGCCCAGACCGGCGAATATGGTGATCTTTATGCTCAGGGTGTCATCGATCCGGTCAAGGTTGTGCGCACTGCGCTGCAGGACGCAGCCTCGGTTGCCGGTCTTCTGGTGACAACGGAAGCGATGATCGCGGAGAAGCCCAAAAAGGAAGCCACTCCAGCCCTGCCGGCTAGCGCCGGCATGGATTTCTAAGCGATTGTCTTTGGCTCGCCTCCGCTGGGGGCGAGCCTCCAATGAGGAGATGAAACATGGTTCAGACTACAATCAAGCGCTCACCCCAACCACTCTATTCTAGAGACCTTGTTGTCTGTCAGAGGGTTTTCGATGACATTCGATCGAGAGCTGGAGTTACCAAGGAAACTGAGGAAGCGGAGCGGATGGCGGCCATCACTGTGGAATTATACAGGCAAGGTGTTCGCGAACCGAGCCATCTAAAAACAATGGTCGAGGCCGCGCGAGGCGTGTTCGATCACCAGGCGCACTAACGACCTGCGCCACATGCAACCGAAACCATCCACTTGGCATCAAAAGGGGGGTCAACCTATGAGAAAGGAAAGATTGCAAAATTCGATTCCGGAGAAACCAGCAGCAATTAGCGCCGAGCATCTGCATCATCCGGCCCAACATTTCGGTCATCCCCGAGACGTTCTTGCAGCCGACGATATCGACATAGACGAGAAACGCGCCATTCTTGCGTCGTGGGCATCTGACATCTTTGCCATCGATTCCAGTCCGACCCTTCGCCTTTATCCTGGAACCGATAAGGCCGTCTCATATGACGAGATCATCGAAGCGCTGAAGACGCTGGACCTGTCTGATCGGCAAGGGCGAGGCGCTCAAGTATCGAAGAATGCACGGCAAAATCCGCAGCTAATCCGTCGAACGGCCAGCGCTACCAGATGTTTCACCAATCGCGGATTAAAGCCCTGTACGGGCCTTTGAAGTTAGCGCATCATCAAGAAACCGGACGGCATTGAGGATCGCTTGATCCGCTTCAGGCAGGAGACCGGCCAGCAGATGCCAGACATGGACATGCCCGGCCAGACTTCGAGCGACGTGCGCACCCGTGCCTCGCCCAGATTGGACGCAAGACGGATCGCATCGCTAAGCATGACCTCGTTTTCGCCGATCTGGATCAGCACCGGCGCCAGATCGTGAACATCGGCGAAGACTGGAGAGGCATCAGGATGTGTCGGCAATTCACCGGCGAGGAACATGCGCGCTAGCTTGTTCAGGAATTCCACGCTGCAAAGCGGATCGATCCCATCGCGCACGGTGGCTGACCGCCCGCTATGGGTCAGATTGGCCCAGGGCGAAAAGGCGACACCTGCCGCAGGCAATGCGATCCCCGCATCGCGGGCCTTGCGCATCATGGTGACGACCATAGCGCCACCAGCGGAATCGCCCGCAAGAACGAGATTTTTCGGATCAACGTCCGATGAGAGAATCGCGCGATAGGCGGCAAACACATCATCAATCGGGGTTGGAAACGGAAATTCCGGTGCCTGACGATAATCGGGTGCATAGATCTTCGCATTCAAGGCCTTGGCCAATCGTCCAGTCAGACCACGATAGCCCTCGACACCGCCATGAACATAGCCACCACCGTGGATATAGAGCAAGACCCGTTGAGGTTCCGAGCCTTCAGGAACAGCCCTCATCGTCGGCACGGAATCCAGCGTGGCGGTTCCATAGGAAACGTCTTTAAGCGCGGGAAACAGGTGGCCAAGACCGCTCATATAATCAGTACGGACTTGCGCCCAACTGGCTTCTGACGTGCCGTGAATCTTTTCTACCACGGGACCCGCGGCCTCGATCCAGCCGTTGAGGGCCGCCTGTGCATTTTCGTAGCCTGCAACTGCTCGAAGACCTTGCCGAAGCCGGGGCGAGCATTCGTCAGAATCAGCTTCGACCGCACGGCACACTGCGCCTGACGGTCTCCGAAGGCTACGGGAAGGCGAAAATCATTCCCTACCTTGCAACCTATCTCGAAACCGCACCCGATCTGGCCGTGGAAGTGAGCTTCACCGACCGGCTGGTCGATCTTGTCGAGGAAGGGTTCGACCTTGCGATCCGGGTCGGGTCGGTCGCGCCGAACGGGCAGTATATCACGCAGGTGATCGACCGGGCGCGGCTCGGAATTTACGCTTCGCCCGAATATCTCCTCAAACAGGGCATACCGGCCAGCGTCACCGATCTGGCGCATCACAAGCGGCTGGTCTATGGATTAGGCTCGACATCAACGGTATGGAGCCTGCCCGGCGAAGACGGGCAGCCCGTCACGATCCATGGCGGTGCCCATGCCCGCTTTGACAGCGGCGACGCGATCCGTGTGGCCGCGCTCGCGGGCCTTGGGATCGCGCTTCTGCCTTCATTCATCATTGAAAAAGACATCGAGCACGGCAATCTGGTGGAAATCCTGCCGGAAACCGCAATGAACGAAGTCGCCATCCATGCGATTTATCCCAGCAGGCGTCACCTTTCGATCCGCACCCGAAGCTTCATAGAGGGACTGAGGCGTTCTTTCAGTTAGGCCGCGCCATACCGTTCAATTTGGCTCATTCACATTTATGGTCAGGGATAGACCCGCCATAAGGATGATGAATGCGCCAAACCCCAGCACAGTATCGAAAACACCAATCTGGCCTGCGGCATATCCGGCGATCATCGCCAGAAGCGCGTTCGGCAGATAGCTGGCAATGTAGAAGGACGAGATCAGGCCGGCGCGTTCTTCGGGCCTTGCACGCGCCACCAGACCGCGCAATACGCCAAGGAACCCGGCGCCAAAGCCGATGCCTGTCGGCAGTGAACCAAGCAGAAGCAAGACAGGGCTGTGAAAAAGCGCACCAAGCAGGACGATCCCGGTTCCGGCAATAATCGTCAGCCCGGCCCAGTTGCGAGCGCTTGCAGCCGAACGGTCGCGGAACAGCATGACGGCACCTGCACCCGCCAGAGTCAGAATTCCGACCGCAGCGCCACTCAGCCACGCCATCGACGGTCCTGTCGCCATTTCATGCAGAAGTCCGGGCAACAGCGACAGGAACAGCGCGCCCAATCCCCAGACGGCGACATTCAGCGGGATGATGCGGAGAAACATTCCCCGCACCTCGGTCGGAATCTCGACCTTTGGCCGCAGGGACAAGCCTTTGCTGGTTCGATTCCGGAAAGTCTCCGCTGAAAGCAAGGTGCGCAGGATCTGGATCAGGGAAAGCCCCAAGGTCAGCGCATAGACCAGCCGCAAGGGCAACGGCGCGAACTGAATCAGTACACCCGCCCCGATCGCGCCCAATGCCATGCCGACCATAGGCGCTAAGCTGTTGATCACCGCACCCGCCTTGTGATCGACATCCAGAAGCGCTGCCGCAACCGCCGTGGTCGCGATGCCTGTGGCAAAGCCCTGAACCAGACGCGCCGCCACGAGCCAGCTTCCGCCGTCCGCAACGAGGAACATGACAAGTGCTGCGCATTCCACCGCGAGCGCCGCCACGATGACAGGCCGTCGGCCATAATGGTTGGATAAAGCCCCCAGAAACAACAGCGAGACGAGCAGCGTGCCGACATAGACCGCGAAAATCACGCTGATCAGAAAGGCCGAAATGCCCCAGCTTGCCTGATGAAGCGGAAAGAGCGGCGTCGTCATGCTCGATGCCGCGAAAAACAGAATGATGGTGAGGCCGTGCAAAGCAAGGGCGGATGATCTTTCCGCCCCACCCCGCGTCTCGTTACAAAGGGTGGTCATGTCAGCGATTCCATGCTAAAAGCGAATTTGTTGCGTTTGTAGCGCAAATTGACCACTAAAGCAAATTATTTGCGTTAGTGGCGTTTGATGCGTCATGCCATACCGTGGAAGACCTTGAATTGTCCTTGAGAGATCAAACAGATACAGCCCCTGCCCCAATCAGCCGACCGGGAGGCCGCGCGGCGCGGATACAGGCCGCCGTTCTGGAAGCCGTGGAAACACTGCGGCAGGAAAAGGCCGCATCCGAGATCACCGTGCCGATGATCGCGGCCCGCGCAGGCGTCACGCCCTCGACCATCTACCGCCGTTGGGGTGATCTTTCACAATTGCTGGCCGATGTCGCCGTGCGGCAGTTTCAGGCTGATGCCCTGCCGCCGGATAGCGGTAACTGGCAAAGCGACCTTGGCCTTTGGCTTGAACAATTCGTCGATGAAATGAGTTCCGGCCCCGGACGCGAATTGCTGCGTGAAGCGCTGGCCGGAAGCTCGACCGAACGTGCGGGCCAATGCACGGAATGTATCCTGCGCAACCTCGCCAGCATCATTGCTCGCGGTGTCCGGCAAGGCGCAACCCCGCCCGACGCGGAAACCCTGCTCGACCGAGTCGTGGCACCGGTGATCTACCGGATATTGTTCACGAAAACACCTCCCACCACGCGATATGCCGCAGGACTGCTGCGGCAGTGCCTTGATGGAGAGATAGATTGACTTTCGCCGCCTGCCTGAATCTTTCGGTCAATGGGTAGCCGCTACGGCTTCCAGTTGCGCGGGTGCCATAAGCGCGAATGCGGAGCGCATCTCGCGCGCCTCTTCTCCGGGACTGCGACCGAAAAGCCGTTTGAACTCGCGGTTGAACTGTGACGCGCTTTCATAGCCGACCCGTGCCGCAGCGCCCGCAGCCGTTACATCGTCACGGATCATCATAAGGCGCGCCTGATGCAGGCGAACCGACTTGATATATTGAATGGGTGAAGTTGCTGTAACCGCCTTGAAATGGGCATGGAACGCGGGAGTGCTAAGGCCTGCTTCACTTGCCAGCGAGCTCACATCGAGCTGCTGCGCGTAATCGCTATGAATGCGCCGCAGAACACGCGCGATGCGTCCGAAATTGCCATGGCTTGCCAAGGCGGCCCGGATCGCACCGCCCTGCCCGCCCACCAGAACGCGGAAACACAATTCCCGCACGATGGCAGGCCCCAGCACCCTTGCTTCCAGCGGCGAACACAATGCGCGAAGCAGCCGCACCGTCGTATCGGCCAGTGTGGCGTCCAATGGCGTGGAAACGATGCCGGCGGGCGGGCTTGCCGGACTGGTGGCCTGTTGATCGACCTCGATGATCAGATCGGCCACGGCGGTCATGTCGAGACGAACGGAGACAGCCAGCAAAGGCTCTTCGGGGCTGGCTTCCGTCTCTGTCGAGAAAGGCAGCGGGACGGAAAGCACCAGATAATGCTGTGCATCGTAATGATAGACCTGATTGGCCAGATAGCCGCGTTTGTGCCCCTGACAGACGATCACGATGCTGGGCTCATAAAGCACCGGCGTGCGGCCCAGCGGATGATCCGCCCGCATCAGGCGCACGCCATCGAGCAGCGATTTCGTATGACCCTCATGCGGAGCAAGCTGCCGGATCAGCGACGCCATCTCGGCTTGCCGCGAGGTATCCGACTTGAATTCTCTCGTATTTATGTGCCGGTTATCCATACAAAATGGATACAATAACACGCATATTATCTGCAATAGGCATCAAAAGAAATAGTTTTAGGCAATGATGCAAGAGGCTTCGGTCTAGCTCGCTCCGCACCGCCTAACTAACTTCTTTCTCGTTCAAACACCCTCTGCGGTGCCGCATGCGACTGCCGCGGGAAAGGAGGAAAAAACATGGATATATCACCAGATGCCAAAGTCATTCTTTTGACTGGTGCCAGCAGCGGCATTGGCGAAGCCACCGCCCGCCATCTGGCCCGAATGGGCCATCATCTCGTCATAGGTGCGCGTCGCACCGAACGTCTTGCAGTATTGCAGAAAGAATTGCGGGCCGAAGGCTGTGAGGTTGACACCGTGGAACTCGACGTCACACGGCTTGAAGGCCTTCAGCGCATGGTTGATTTCGCGCGCGAACGGCATGGGCAAATCGACGTGCTGATCAACAATGCCGGCGTCATGCCGCTTTCCCCTCTGGCGGCGCTAAAAGTCGATGAATGGAACCGCATGATCGACGTCAATATAAAGGGGGTCTTGCACGGCATTGCAGCCGTCCTGCCGGTCATGCATGCAGAGGGCAAAGGGCACATCATCAACATCGCTTCAATCGGCGCGCATGCCGTCTCGCCCACTGCCGCAGTCTATTGTGCAAGCAAGTTTGCAGTACGCGCCATTTCAGATGGTCTGCGTCAGGAAACCGACCAGATTCGGGTGAGCGTCATCAGTCCCGGTGTCGTGCAATCTGAACTGGCGGATCACATCACTGATGAAACGGCGCGCGCCGCCATGGAGGAATTTCGCCGTGTTGCCCTGCCCCCGCAGGCGGTGGCGCAGGCAATCGCCTATGCGATCTCGCAACCGGACGACGTGGATGTCAGCGAAATCATCGTGCGTCCCACTGCCAGCCCCTTTTGAGCGACAAATCCCAATCGACAAGGACTATCATGTCACAGACAATGACAACATCACCCCAACACGACCTGCCCTTTGCAGGCAGGGTCGCTATCGTCACCGGTGCCGCCAGCGGCATCGGCCTTGCGACAGTCGAGCTTCTTCACGCTCAAGGCGCACGTATCGTGGCGGTCGGCCGTAGCGATAATGTCAAGGCCCTCGCCCGCGACAGCATCGTGCCACTGGTTGCGGACGTCGCGCAGGAAGCGAGCGCGGCACGTGCGGTGGATACAGCGCTTTCAGAATTCGGGCAACTGGATATTCTGGTTAACAATGCCGGTATCATCATCAACCGGCCCTTGGCCGAGATGAGCCTTGATGAGTGGAACCAGGTGCTTGCGGTCAACGCGACTGGTGCCTTCTTGTTTTCGCGTGAAGCCATGCGGGCGATGATGCCTGCCCGACGCGGGGCAATCGTCAATATTGGCTCCTATGCCTGCTTCCAGTCCTTTCCCGGCATTGCCGCCTATGCGGCATCCAAGGGCGCGCTGGCGCAACTCACCCGCACGTTGGCGCTTGAGGCCATCGGCCACGGCATCCGCGTCAATGCGGTCGGCTCAGGTGATGCAGTGACCAATATCACGAATGCAATCCAGCCAGATGGCCGCGCCTATCTTGCCGAACATGGCCGCAAAGCACCGATCGGTCGCGCTGCTTCCCCTGAGGAAATCGCTGAAGTCGTCGCTTTCCTCGCCTCGGACCGCGCAAGCTACATAGTGGGTGCCATCGTCATGGCCGATGGCGGGATGAGCGTGGCCATTCAATAATCAACAAACAACAGGAGTATCCATTCATGCAGCAACAAACTCAAAACAAGGTCTGGTTCATCACGGGGGCTGCGCGCGGCATCGGCCTTTCTCTGGCACGGCAGGCCATGGCCAAAGGCGATAGCGTGGCCGCCACCTCGCGCACGCTCGAAAGCCTGCGGCAGGCATTTGGCGACGACAGCGCGCAATTTCTGGCACTGGAAGTCGATCTCGTCAGCGAGGCAAGCGTGAAAGCCGCCATCGACAAGACCATCGCCAGTTTCGGTCGCATCGACCGCGTGGTCAACAATGCCGGCTATGGTCAACAGGGCGCTGTGGAGGCGCTGAGCGACGCCGAACTGCGCCGCAATTTCGACGTCAACGTCTTCGCGCCCCTGCATGTGCTGCGCCATTCATTGCCGCATCTGCGCAGGCAGCGTAGCGGCCATATCTTCAATGTGGCATCCATCGTCGGCTTTCAGGGTGGTTATGCCGGATGGGGCAGTTATGTCGCGAGCAAATTCGCGCTTGCCGGTCTGACCGAAACCCTTGCCGCCGAACTTTCAGAACTGGGCATCAAGGCGACGGTCGTCTATCCCGGCCCGGTGCGCACGGGGTTCCTGTCGAAGGACAGTCTCGTCGTGGCCGAGCGCTCCATCGACGATTATACTGAAGCTCAGGCTTCGCTCGATCTGCATCTCAACGAGTTGGACGGCAAGCAGGCGGGCGATCCCGAAAAAGTGGCGACGCTGGTCCTGCAGGCGGCAAGCGTGGCCGAACCGCCGGTGCATCTGTTTGCGGGCAAGATCGCCAATATGCTGGCCGAACAGAAGATGGAAGCCGTGCGCAAGGACATCGATGCATGGCGTGGCGCGTCAGACGCCACCGACTTCGACGAATAACCGCATGAATAAGGCCCTCCGCAGGCATGGCTTGCGGCGGGCCATCAAATTCACGATGGATCTGTATCATGTTTGACGAATTTCCGGCTGAACAGGCCTATCGCATTCTCGAATCCGGCCCAATCCTGCTTGTATCCACGCGCGGGACGGATGGTTCCGCTAACCTGATGACCATGGGCTTTCACATGATGATAAGCCACGATCCGGCATTGGTCGGCGCCATCATCGGTCCGTGGGATTACAGCCATCAGGCGCTTTTAGAAAGCCGTGAATGCGTGCTGGCCGTGCCGACTGTCGATCTGGCGGAAAAGGTGGTGGATATCGGCAATTGTTCAGGCGAAACGCTCGATAAATTCGAGCGTTTCGGCCTCACACCCGTCGCTGCAAAAACCGTGAACGCGCCGCTGGTGGGCGAATGCTGGGCCAATCTCGAATGCCGCATCGCGGATGATGGATGGTCGCAACGCTATAATCTGCTTGTGCTGGAGGTCCAGCGCATATGGGTGGATAACACACGGCAAGAAAAGCGGCTGATCCACCATAAGGGCGATGGCCGCTTCAGCGTCGACGGCGAGATGATCGATCTGGGCGAACGCATGGTGAAATGGCGTTATCTCATGGATTGATCCGTCGGCTCTGTTTTGCTAACAGCGTCGCACGCTCATTCGAAAGCACGGCGCTATAATTTATTAAAGCTTTGTATAATATTTCAAAAGTCGACTCTAATTATAGCGAATGCTGTACGCAAACTTAAACATCATGCCCGATAAGGTTAGCCCTCGCCACATGCTGGCGGGTGTCATTTCACAGCTGGAAATAGTACCCAGGCAATCGCAGACAGCCTGATATCTGTAAGGTGAATTCACGCCGATATTCATAAAAGGTGAAAGAGCGCCTGTACAACGGTTAAGTGCAAATTCCACTGGCAGACAGCACGTTATCGAAACTGCTACAGTCAAACGGCGAAGCCTGCAATCCTGAAACACCTCTGCCGGAAGCTCGACGGTGATCTTGACCGGCTTATCGTCAGGAATCGCGGAGAGTTTCAGCTTGGTCATGTCGGCTCCTTCGCCGCGCCATATATCTGCATCTGTAAATCCCGCTGGACGATCACGCGCACCAGGAAGCCCGGCCGGATGGTGAGCGTCGGCTGGATGTTGAGCCGGCGTCGCACGATCTGCTGGCCGACGTCGGATGCGGTATCCTGCGCGCTTTCGCGGATCGCCTTGGCAATCTCGGCCTCGTCATTGCTGGAACCGATTTCCGTGCCGATATCAAGCAGCGTCGAGAGGGCCGCGGCCCTGAACAATTGGCCCCAATGGTAATCGACGCCATCCTCCAGACCGGAGTAGCCTTGCGGATCAGCCCCTGAAGGCGTTCGAGCACGATGGATGTACCGTCCGGCATGATGAGCCGGTTCCATACCAGCAATACGCGGGACTGACCGAACGCGACCTGGCTGTCATACTGACCGATCAGGCGGGAGCCTTGCGGGATCAGCAGGTGGCTCCCGGTCGGGCTGTCATAAACGTGTTCCGTGACCTGCGCGATGATCTGGCCGGGAAGATCGGACTTGATGCCGGTAATCAGCGCGGCGGCGATCACGGTTCCGGCCTGCACGATATAGGGCGACGCCTTTTCCTGCACGCGGTCAGCGCTGACGGTGCGGTGGTCGTTATCGGCGTTGACGAAGGCAAGTTTGCGATCCTGCATGTTCTGCGCCGAACCGGAATCGAGCGGCGGGGTTTCGGCCGCAAGAGCGAGACCGGTCGCGGAATCTATGCCCGAACCTGTTGCCGTCGCCGCCGTAGTGGATGCGACCTGCGGATTACCGGCAGTCCGCTCTCCACGGCTATCGGTGAAGAGTTTCGCCTGCCGCGCCGCCTCGATCTCGGCAAGCCGGCGCTGCTCTTCGGGATCGACGCGCGGCGTCTGGATATTCGGCGCCATGGACGCCGTCATTGACCAAAACCCGCGAGTGGAAGCGCGAGAGGCTTTGGCCATTTTGACGAGCAGCATCAGAGGTCAACCTTTTGACTCCCATCCGCCACGCATCCAAGTAATATTTAAGGAGAATATTCCAGAGCTTTAGAAGCCCTGTCTATTCCCGATAAAGACGCAAAGGATACCTGTTTCAAAAAACAATTCTAGGTCACTTTCAAGTCGATAGTTTTGAACACGATCCATCAAAGGTCTCACATACATCTAGCTTACCCGCGCGCAACACGCTGGGAGCTGGAACAAGGCAAATAACATGGCACTTCAATCAATCTTGCAATGCGCTGATTGCCAGTCAACAACGGGTCTTCACAGCCATCCGGTGTTCAATACCGTGCTTGTTGAACGTGGCATCCCTCTTAAAGAGTGCTGTACAGGTATTGCGCGGTAAACAGATCGAGATGCCCGCCGCCAACATTTTTGTAGACGGTGATCTGGCGGTCGTCGCTGCGGCCTGGATGTTTTCCCTGACATAGCTCAATCAGATCAGCTTCGATTTGCTCATGGTTGATAAGTCCTGTAGCGAGCGGAATTCCGAGTTCACCCGAACCATCACAGCAATGGCGCGTATCGACAAATACCCGTCCGGCACGACGGAACACGTCATCATCGGCTTCACGCATGTCTGGCATATAGGCACCGATCAGATCAACATGAGCGCCCTCTTTGAGGAGTTTTCCCTTAACCAGCGGACTGGTCGACATGGTGACACACGATATCACTTCCGCCTTCGAGACTGTGTTATCGAGATCCTCCACGGCAACGATGTTGACGCCGGCAATGTCAATTCGGCTGGCAAGTTTTTCCGCCCTGTCGAAGTTGCGGTTCCAGATAAAGACTTGATCGATCGACGGTCGGCTGGCGCAATGAGCCTCCACCACATGGGGCGCTAGCCCCCCGGCACCAACCACCAGCAAGGTACGGGCGTCCTTGCGCGCCAGCAGGCTGGCGCCAAGTGCCGAATCTGCCGCCGTCTTCTTGAAGGTTTCAATGGCGCCATCACAGACCATGAGTGCTTCGCCGGTCTGACCGCTGAACAGCGTTACCGTGCCCTGGATCGAAGGTTGGGCCACAGGAAGTTTGACATTCGCAGGGAAAACACCGACCAGCTTGACGGCAACCGCCTCCCCTTCGAGCCAAGCTACCAGGGACACAAACTGGTTGTCTGCGCTTTTCCGATCCTGAAGCACGGTAGTGTCGCTTTGCGGTCGTTTGCCGCTCGCATGCGCTTGACGCAAGGCTTCGATCAATCCCGGATAATCGAGCGCGGCTTCGGTTTGCTGTGCATTGAGAATTATCATCATTCGTTCCTGTCACGCCACGCGCTTCAAAAAACTTTTAGTACGCGGATGTTGTGGATTGCCCATAACCTTTTTAGGCGGGCCGGATTCAACAATCACGCCACCATCCATGAAAATCAGAAGGTCGGCGACTTCGCGAGCGAAGTTCATTTCATGCGTGACGACAATCATGGTCACGCCATCTTCGGCCAACTGGCGCATCACCGCCAGAACCTCACCGACCAGTTCCGGATCAAGAGCTGATGTGGGTTCATCAAAAAGCATCAGCCGAGGCTGCATCGCCAATGAACGGGCAATCGCCACGCGTTGCTGCTGCCCACCGGAGAGCTGGTCGGGATAATAATTCGCGCGCTCGGTAAGGCCGACTTTTTCCAGCAGCTTCATCGCCGCGGCGGTGGCCGACTGGCGACCTATCTTGCGTACGATCATAGGCGCCTCGATGATGTTTTCCACCACGGTCTTATGGGGGAAGAGATGGAAGCCCTGGAACACCATGCCCATTTTCTGGCGCTGGCGTGCCAGTTCGTTGAAGGACATCGTATAAAGCCGCTCACCCTGCCAACGCATGCCGATCGGCTCGCCTTCGAGCAACACGGCACCGGAATCCGGCACTTCGAGATAGTTCAGGCAGCGCAGCAATGTGCTTTTGCCGGAGCCGGATGGGCCGACAATGCAGGTCACGTCCCCCTTTTCCACCGTCATATCGATGCCGTCGAGCACCCGGTGATTGCCAAAAGATTTGGTCAGTCTTTCCACCTGCAACAGTGGCAAGCTCGCGGGCGTTTCACTCATTTTTGATATCCAAGCGCAAATTTGAAGGGGAGCAGTCTGGACAGGAATGACGCGGAACAGGTGATCTGCCGGGATTTCAGGTGGTTCTCGATATGGTGTTCGATGATAGTCAGGGCGGTTGACAGGATGAGATACCAGATCGTAGCCACGATCAGCAGCGGAATGGTCTGATATGTGCGCGAATAAATCATCTGCGCCGAATAGAGCAGATCGGGCAAGGCAAGCACGCTGACCAGCGACGTGAATTTCAGCATTGAAATGGTGTCATTGCCGATCGGCGGAATGATAATACGGATTGCCTGCGGCAGCACGATGCGCTTCATGATCTGAAACCGCGTCATGCCAAGTGTCGCGGCGGCCTCGGTCTGGCCCGGATTGATCGCCTGGATGCCAGCGCGGATGGTTTCGGCGGCATAGGCGCTTTCTGTAAAGGACAGGCCAAGCAGTGCTGCACTCATCGGCGTGATCAGCGTGTTCATGTCCCAGGACCACAAGGTCGGCCCGAACGGGATGCCAATGGTCAGATTGGGAACCAGAAGCGCCAGATTGTACCAGAAAATCAGCTGAACCAGGGGTGGAACGCCGCGAAAGAACCATATCCACAGCCAGCTTGCCCATTGCAGCACCGGATTGGCCGAAAGGCGCATCACGGCCAGTATGATGCCGATTGCAAAACCGAAGATCATTGCGGCAAAAGTCAGGAACAGCGTGCGCGCCAAGCCAGCGAGAATGTCGGGATGAAACATGTAGCGCACAACAATGTTCCATTGCAGGTTCTCATTGGTCGCCAGCATATTGGCAAAACTCAATGCGATCAGAATGAGCACGGCGCCGGTGATCCATCGAGACGGATGGCGCACGGGTATCGGTTTGACACTATGTATATCCGGCCGGTGCGCGACCGTCTTTGCTGTTCTTGCCATGATTTACTCCAGACTACCGTATCGTGTTTAGCGAAATTCGTATTCGAACTTACCAAACCCGCCGGCCCGTGTTCCGGGCCGGCCCTTGCGTAATGGACCGCGGCTGTATTCGCACCGCCGCCGGCTGACAGGCGTTCTCCTTCAATCGGCCCTGACTATTTTGGCTCCGGATTGTCCTTAGTAACCAGCACCGCCTTTTCCAGGGTGCCGGCGCCATCAACGCCCCACTTTGCCATGATTTCCTTGTAGGAGCCGTCATCGATCATGGACTGGATGGCATCACGGAAAACTGGCCCAAGCGCATCACCCTTGCGCACGCCAATGCCGTTGAAGACCGGATTGCTGACCAGTTCAGATACGCTGAAGCGCCCCGTAATCTTGGCCATATAGTGCATTTTTGCCGATCCGGCCGCCACCATCTCAACACGCCCCGAGGACACAGCCAGTTCGGCGGCGTTCTGGGTGGTGAATTGCTGCAGGTTAATCGGCTTCTCACCGGCGGATTCGCACAATTCCGCGCTCTTTTCCTTCAGATATTGGTAGTCCCAGGCGCCTGTCATCACTGCAACGCTCTGGCCGCACAGATCTTTTTCCGACTTGATGGAAAAGTCTTTGCCTTTCAAGAAGGCATAGGCGGTACCTTCCTTGCGCTGAGGAATGAAATCAAGCGAATCAAGCCGTTCCGGCGTCACACCGAAGGAAGAAAATCCGGCGTCAAAACGCTTGCTGGCCAGTCCCGGAATGATGGCGTCGAAACTGGTTGCGGTAAATTCGAATGGTACGCCAATGCGTTCCGACATGGCTTTGGCCATGTCGATGCTCCAGCCTTTCAGGACGCCGTCTTCGACAAACTCGTCCGGTGGCCAGTCATTGAAGGCAGCAATCTTGACGCCCTTCCTGTAATTCTCCGGCACAGCGTCCTGTAGTGCCTTGATCGGTGCGGCATGCACCGAGGTGATGCTGGCGGCCGTGGCCAGCGCCGCCAGCGCTACCATCATGCGCCGGGATGCGGTTTTGCGACGATTGGTCATTTATCTCCCCTTTGATTGGAACTTTATCCCCGTGCGAGGCTCGTCTTCTACTTGCGTTGCTGAGAATGATATGCGAACGTTCTCACAATATAGCCATTGATTGAACGCATCCGTCAAGTTGAAAGTTGAGATCAGGCCCATCATCGCCTATGAAACGGTACAGGTATTGAGCAGCGTGGAACTGCTTGGAAGGAACGCGCAGACATGAGTGAACGACGCGCCGACAAGACGACCATTGCCGATGTAGCGCGCCTGGCCGGCGTCAGCACCGCGACCGCCGGACGTGTCTTGGGCGGCTATGGCTATACCAGCGAAGAAATCCGCGACAAGGTGAAGAAATCCGCTGATATGTTGGGCTATCGCCCCAATCTGCTGGCACGCAGTCTTATCACCGGGCGCAGCAAGACCATAGGCGTTGTCGCGGGCGACATGCAAAGCCCGTTTTACGCCAGTATTCTGCGCGGTATTTCCGATGTGGTTCGTGCGCGCGGCTTTGGCTTGATCGTCACCAACAGCGATGAATCGATCGATCGTGAGCTGGAGGCAGTGGATCTTCTGCGCGAAAAGCAGGCCGACGGCATCATCATTGCGCCCTGTGATATTCTCAAGGCGCAGCACTTGCACGATGTCGTTGCCAGCGGCTGTCCGGTGGTTCAGATCGATCGCCGCGTGAAGGGATTGAAGGCGGATTCGGTGACCGTCAATGGCCGCCAGGCCGCCCACGCCGCAGTGACCCAAATGATTCTCGACGGCCACAGTCGGATTGGCGTACTGGCGGAACTCGAGCATGGCCGCTACAAGAATCTCAACGCATTTCTTCACGACCGCCAGCACAAGAAAATCGATATTTCATCGCTTTATCCGAGCTGGCAACGTCTGCTCGGCTATATCGAAGCGCATGAGGAAGCCGGGATCGCCTTTGATCCGAGCCTCGTTGGCCAGGTGGGCAGCTATTCGATCGATATTGCCCGCCAGCACGCCATCGCGTTGCTGACCCGGGAAACCCCGCCTTCAGCGCTGTTTACCACCGATGGATTGATGTCAGCCGGCGCCATGCTGGCAATCAGCGAACTCGATATTTCCATTCCGCAGCAACTGTCCGTGGTCTGCTTCGACGATCTGGACTGGATGTCGTTCTTTACCCCTAAACTGACGGCAATCCGGCAGCCGCTGCTCGAGGTTGGCGAAGCCGCGGCCCGTCTGGTCCTGGAGCGGCTCGATAGCGCCGATCGCGCGCAGCAGGATATCGTGCTGCATGCCGAATGGCAGCCCCGTTGTTCGCTCGCCCGCCATCCCGGTTGATCTGGCCGGTCTTAACCTCGAAAAGACATGCGCAGCGAGCTCAATCCTGCAACTCGGCTATAGGCTCGCCGAGATCAATCGGCGCGGCATGACCTGTACCACCATATTGGCCACATGTCGCCGCAGCAACGCGTGACGCCGCCTGTAGCAATGTTGCGGGCGCCTCGCCTTTCACCAGGCCATAAAGGGTGCGGGCGATGAAACTGTCACCAGCGCCTAACGTGTCAACCGCCACAATCGGCGTTGCTTCGGTATGGAAAACCCCTTGCGCACTGGCAAGAACTGCGCCCTTGGTGCCGCGGGTGACCAGCACCCAATCCGCGCCGCTCTCGCGCAGGCAGGCAATGGTCGCCGTAATCTCGTCCGGCGAAAGCTCACCGCCCGAAACAGCGGCCAGAAAGCATTTCGGGCCGATGCGTCGATAGTGTTCCACGTCGCGACGGGTGGAGAAATCATAGGACAGACGTTGCGGCGCAATGGCATCCAGCCAGCCGTCAAGGCCGCTCGACTGACCGATATGGACGGCATCGAACCGGCGCGCAAACTGAATATCGGCGGCGCTCGGCTCAAACATCGACACTCCGAGATCAAAGCGGATGAAATAGCGATCATTGTTACCGCGATGACCAATGATGCAATAGGCCGTCTTGCCTGTGCCCTCCATGCGCAGATGCGAAGTATCGACGTCCTCGTCGCGCAGTGCGGCCTGAATGACCCTTCCGGCCGCATCTGCGGCAACCACACCGATATAGGCCGCCTCGGCCCCAAAACGGCTCATATGGATAGCGACATTGACACAGTTACCGCCTGGAAACATTTCCCGACGCGAAATGTAACAATCGACGACATTATCGCCCATCGCCGCGATTTTGATCATTCTTATTTTCCCAATTGACAAGATGTGAGAACGTTCGCACACTAAAGTAGAACTGTCAATGTATCGCGGGGTTGGTACCGGGAAATGTTGCACTGGACCGGAACGGCTGCCGATCGGCGCAGCCAGGCTCTTCAAGACGCTGAAAAGAGGAATAGAATGCCCAAACAACTTCCTACCGATATTGCTGAAACCCTGAATGCGCTTGCGCAGCGGGATTTTTCGCATGTGTTTCTGGTTGCCTGCGGCGGATCGCTGTCAATCATGCATCCGGGCAAGTATTTGCTGGATCGCCATTCGGGACTGCTGACCTCTGATGTCTATAATGGCGAGGAGTTCGTCACACGCGACCCGCGTCGCCTCAACAGCGATGCCATTGTAATTCTGTGCTCCCAGACGGGCACCACCAAGGAAACGGTGCGGGCGGCAGAACATGCCCGTCGCCGGGGCGCCTGCGTGATCTCCCTGACGCTGGATCCGCAATCGCCGCTCGCCGCCGCCGCCGACCACGTGCTGCAATACCAGGCGTCCTACACCACCGGCATTCCGATCGATGGTGCCGACAGCAATTACAGCGTGCTTTACATGTTGCTGGCGGGCATTGTCGATTTACGCGACAAGACCAGCCTGCTGCCCAAACTGCTGGAAAGCCTGCCGGCACTGCAACCGGCCATTGAACGCGGTCAGCAGCATTTTGATGAAACCTTTACCAGATATGCAGAGCGCTACGGCCGCGAAAAAGTCGTGTACACCATGGCTAGCGGTCCGGTTTATGGCGCAGCCTATTCATTCTCCATCTGCGTGCTCATGGAAATGCTGTGGATCAACTCGCAAGCTATCCACGCCAATGAGTTCTTCCATGGCCCATTCGAAGTCGTCGATAAAAATGCCTGCTTCGTCGTCATGATTGGACTCGATGAAACGCGTGCGCTGGCCGAGCGTGGCCGGGATTTCCTGTACCGTTTCGGCGAGCCGGACAATATATTGGTGCTGGATGCAGCGAAACTCGATCTCGCTGACATAGATGACACTTTCAAGGGATATTTCGTGCCGTTGATTTTCTTCGATGCGCTTTGGAAATTTGCCTACAAACTGGCGGCGAAGCGTGAGCAGGTCATGCTGGATGGTCGCCGCTACATGAAAAAGATCACCGATTACTAAACAGCATCGGGTGCTGGTCCATCTCTGTTGAAGCTGGGCCGGCGCTGCGCGTAATTCTCACGAGACAGTCGAGCCGCTCAGCGTCGCCAAGGTCCTGGCGTGAGCCATCTGTTTCGCTGATTTACGGTGCTTCTCAACTAGAACTAATCACTTTTTTTGGCAAGCAAGAACCCAGAGGAGATAAAGTCCCCCTAATAGCCCGGTCGTAAGACCAATCGGCATTTTGATGCCGAATGGCACATGCTGGCTTAACAAGTCAGCAACCACCAGAAGGGTTGCCCCCATAAGGGCGCCCGAAATGAGTGGGACATTCGAACTCGCCGTCAGACGCCGGGCCAACTGTGGCGCTGCCAGAGCGACAAAGGAAATCGGTCCGGCGGATGCGGTAGCAACAGATGTTAGCGTGACCGCGACCAACACCATTGCCAGACGCGTACGCTCCGGCTGGATGCCGAGCTGGCATGCTGCATCATCGCCCATTTCCAAGATATTGACAGATTTGGCGTAATGAAGCGCCAACGGCACGGTTACCGCGAAACCGACCATTGCTGGGACAACATGTGCCCAGCTTCTTGTATTGAGTGATCCCGATAGCCAGAGTTGGGCCGACGCGGCCTGGTCCAGATCGCCCGCGACCAGAAGTACGGTATTGATGCCCGAAAGAATGGCCCCCACGCCAATTCCGACAAGGATAAGCCTATAGCCGCCGGTTCGTCGCCCCTTGACAGCCAACATAAACACAAGAACTGCCGCCGCCATTCCACTTGCAACGGCTGAAAGCGCTGTTTCAAGCGGACCGGCATTGAACAATATGATTTGTGCAATAGCGCCAGTTGCTGCACCTGTCGTAAAGCCGATCACGTCGGGCGAGCCAAGGGCATTGCGCGAGATTGATTGGAAGATCGCGCCTGCCATACCGAGTGAAGCACCCACAAACAAGGCTGTGACAAGGCGAGGTAAACGTACGCGCTGGATTATGCGATCGGCGGTCGCGTTGTCGCTTCCACCAACCAGACTCGAAATGACCTGGAAAGAGCTGAATGACATTGTACCTGTTGCGATATGGAAAACCGCAAGCAGCAGGATGGCTGCAAGCAAGAGGCAGCAGATCATCAATGGGCGCGATTTCCAGCGAACAGAAACAGGACCTATCCGAAATATATTCATTGATGTGCTCATAGTTTCGTCAACCGGAATTTGCGCACGACAAAGATAAAGAACGGCCCGCCGATCAACATGGAGACAATCCCGGCTGCAACTTCCGAAGGTGCTACAATCAGCCTTCCTATGATGTCAGCGCCTAGCAAAAGATTGGACGCCAGCAATGCGGAATATGGCAGTATCCAACGATAGTCCGGTCCAGTGATGGTCCGGGCCAGATGAGGAGCCACCAGTCCGACGAACGCGATGGGGCCAGCCCCAGCAGTGGCAGAACCTGCCAGAAGCATTACGGAAAGACAGGCCACAAGCCAGGTCACGTGCAGGTTGACGCCAAGCGCAGCACCAAAATCCCTGCCCAGCGCCATTGCATTCAGGTTTCCGGCGATCGACATCGCCACGCCAAGCCCTGCGATGACTGCCGGAGCCAGAATGGCGACGACATCAAGGCCGCGCCCCTCAACGGAGCCTGCGGCCCAGTGACGAAACTGGTCAAGGACAGCGAGCGGTGCATTGATGACAACAATGCCCGTGACCGATGCAAGCACAACCGACAATCCGGCTCCGGCCAGCACCAATTGCACGGGATTATTCGCTTTGCCGTGGGTGTCTCCGAGAATGAAGACGGCAATTCCTGCAAGAGCAGCGCCCGCAAATCCGAACCAGACATATTGCGCCATTGTCGTCAGGTTAAAGGTCACGATCCCCAGAATGACCGCGACGGCTGCACCTGCATTGATCCCCAGCAATCCTGGTTCGGCGAGCGGATTGCGCGTTACAGCCTGCATGATGGCGCCAGCGGTTCCAAGAGCCATCCCTGCGATGATTGCAACGATGGTGCGCGGGATACGCAGTTCGAGAATGACAAGATGTTCGTTGTTCGAAAAATCAGGCTGCCATAGCGCATGGATGGTCTCGGTAAGGGCGATTGACCGGGAGCCCAGAGCAAGGCTGCAAAGCGCCATAGCGGCTAAACTGGCGGCGACAATAACAAGACCCCGAACACGCCGCTTCTGCAATGGCATGATGAATTGTATCCGTCTGGGCATCATTTGCGAAAATTGGACGCGACAGCCTCGATCATCTGGAGACCGGAATAATAGTCGATACGGAATGAAGATGGTCCGAGAGGATAGACGTTATGATCGCGGACCGCAGGAAGGTTCGCCAGTACTGGATCTTCCAGCAATGCCTGAACGTCATTTTGTGAGCCGCGCAATAGAAAAATGCTCTTGCCTGTAATCGCTGCCGAGAGGTTCTCGTGGGAAATGAAATCGAAATCAGACCGGCGTCTGACATCCTTGGCTACCGTATCGGGCAAGCCATCGACCTTGAAACCCAATGCTTGCAGAAGCAGGGACTGCGGGCTTGAGGTTCTGCCGACCGAGTAACTGTTTCCGATATTGTAGCCGACGATTGTAACCGGTTCGTTGGGCGGCATAATCGTTGCAGCCACCTCTGCAACCTTGGCGTCGAAACGGGCGATCGTCGCGCCGGTCTCATCTTCCAACCCCAACGCTGTGCCGAGCTCAGTAGCAATCTCCTGCCAGCTCTGGTTGGAATAATTGACGACCAGCGTTGGAATGCCTTGCGCTTCCAATTCGCTATAATGTTGAACGACACTGTCGGCTCCGGTCGCCGATGCGATCAGCAGGTCCGGTTCAACCCCGATAATAGCTTCCATGTCGAATTCGAGATTGGGATATAGCACTTCGACGCCCCGCTCGTCGGCAACTTCTGCCCATTGAAGGAAGAAGCCCTTGTTATCTGTCAGTGGGCTCGGGGTCGTCGCGGCTGTCGCAACCAGAGGAGCGCCCATGGCCAGCAGTATACCGGTTATGCTGGGTGTGGTCGATACGATGCGAACGGGTTTGGTTTTCAGTACGAGTTCGCCCGCTTCATGCTTTACGGTACGTGGCCAGGCCTGTTCGGCGGCCATGACCGTCCGAGGTGGAGAAAACAGAATGACCATGGTGGCGAGAAGCAAGAAAATCGGACGTGCAGCTTGCATGGCTATTCTCCACCAACGCAAATTGGAAATCTTCAGATGGAAAGCTTTCCGAACGAACGCGCGACCAGCCAGCGTTTCGAATGGGAAAACACTGCGCCGTTATCGAACAAGGAGCGAGCGGTCTGCTTCGGCTCCGAAAACTGGAGCTGATTACTCCATATTGCAGAATGCGTTCTACAATGCAATACGAACAGCCACGTGATTTCCTCCAGGGACGACCAACCATGATGCAACGCCTGCATGCAGACGCCATTACATTGCGCTACGATGATCGGGTCATCGTCGAGAACTTGTCGATCATTATTCCCGATGCGTCTTTCACTGTCATTGTCGGTCCCAATGCGTGCGGGAAGTCCACATTGCTGCGTGCCTTGTCACGATTGCTTGCTCCGGTCAGTGGAAAAGTCGTGCTGGATGGCAGGAACATAAGCCATTTGCCGGCGAAGGAAGTCGCGCGCAGGCTTGGTCTTCTGCCACAAACCTCGGTCGCCCCAGACGGCATCACCGTTGCGGATCTGGTATCTCGAGGTCGGTATCCGCATCAGTCCTTTCTGCGGCAATGGTCAGTGGAGGACGAGGAAGCAGTAGCACGCGCCCTGGAAGTCACCCGTATTTCCGACCTCGCCAACCGTTCAGTCAACGAACTTTCCGGCGGCCAGCGTCAGCGCGTCTGGATTGCTCTTGTCCTGGCCCAGGAAACACCGATCCTTCTGCTCGATGAACCGACAACTTATCTCGATATCGCGCATCAGATCGAACTTCTGGAATTGCTGGCGGAACTTAACCGCGAGGGCCGGACTGTCGTTGCCGTACTACACGATCTCAATCATGCCTGCCGATATGCTTCACATCTGGTGGCCATGCGAAACGGGGCGATCATGGCGGAAGGCGCTCCATCCGAGATCGTTACAGAAAAGCTGATAGAAGATGTGTTCGGCCTTGCATCGGTAATCATTACCGATCCGGTTTCGGGAACGCCGCTCGTCGTCCCCCGAGGAACGCCCCCGCAATCTCCGTGACATTTCAATCGATGGCGTCGCCCCCCTCCCCGTCTACGATCCTTCCGCCAGTTGCCTGATTGACCAGTGACGCCTCATGAAAGAGCGCTCTCCGCTCGTCCTCGCTTCGCAATTGTCCAAGATCAGCCACCGTCGTCATGACGCAAACGATTTCCCGCTGCGCGTCGAAGACCGGTGCGGCCTGCCCTGTAACATTTGAAAGAAGATGGCTGGTCATTTCGGACCATCGTTCGTTGCGCACTTGGTCCAGCAATGACTTTGCCGGCGGGCTGCCCCGAAAGTGAGCTGGCTGTACCTTACGCGCTGCATCGACCGTAGCCTTGGGTAGAAAAGCCTGAAAAACCAGACCGCAAGCCGTATTATCGATGGGCAATGTGTCTCCCAGAGCCAGAGGATTGACCGAGAAATACGCACTTCGATACCAGCGCACGAGGGTCGGGCCACGATCTGTCCAGATAGCAACACCACCACTGACGGCATGTCGTTGCGAAAGGGCCTTCATGTGTTGCGCCGCAATCTCCACGGCGTCCACACGTTTCAAAGCGCCAATGCCGATGCTCAGCGCAGTCGGCCCCAGATCGTAAAGACCGCTCGCAGCGTCCTGTTTCGCAAGGCCTTCCTTGACAAGGCTCTGCAGATAACGATGCGCTGTCGATCCTCCCGTCTTTGCCCGTCGAGCGACTTCGCCCAACGCAAGCTCGGTTTCAGCATTGGCCAGAATCCGGAGAAAGCGCGCGGCAATGGAAACCGACTGTATTGTACCCGAGCGTTTTTCACTCGTGGTGTCGCTCTCATCGGACAGGTCGTTCTCGTTCAAATGCTTTGCCTCCTCCGCGGTAATAGCAAAACAATGTTTAGCGACAAGCCGTTGGAAAGTCATGCCCTCTGCATTGCGAATGCGATGGGCGAACCTCGAGGGTTTTGGACGGATTGAATTGGCCCTCCCTCACTGTTGCGGGCATGCAACACATATCGGAGGCTTGATATTATACTGTATTGCGGCATGCATTCCTTATTGCGGAATGACACCCTTATGCTTTAACAGAACATGACTAATATACTCATGTTTGGGGCGACTTATGAATATCCGTTTGAATCGTGGCTTGATGTCCAGCGCCAGTGCACTCACGCTGGCGGTGTTTGTGGTAACGCCTGCGCTTGCCCAGGAGGCTGCGAAAGCCAGCTCCGATGCGATTGTGCTTGATACTGTGGTCGTGACAGGGGAAAAAGTTGCGCGCGACATCAAGAACACGGCGTCATCTGTCACCGTCATTTCGGCCAAGGAAATCGACAAGGAAAAGACAGGCGATTCATCCGTGGCTGAAGTGATCGCGAACGTTCCGAACGTCATCTATACCGACAATGTCGGCGCTCCTATTATTCGCGGGCAGGATACGCAGGGCCCAAACACAGGGCAGAACGTGTTCTGGGGCGGCACCGTGCCGCGCGCCACGATCAATCTCGATGGGCATTATCTGAATTATAACGAATATTACTTCGGCGCGACTTCGGTGTCGGACCTCGATAGTATCGAGGTGTTCCGTGGCCCACAGACTACATCTCAGGGTGCGAATGCAATTGCAGGTGCGATCATCGTGAACACCAAGGACCCGGTATTCACACGTGAAGGTGCTTATCAGGTCGAGATCGGCAACTACAATACCAAACGCACCTCAATCATGCTGAACAGTCCCATCTACAAGGATGAGCTGGCCGCGCGCCTCGCGATCGACTATTCGGGCCGCGATACCTTCATCGACTATATCAGCCCCAACTTCATTTCCGAAAAGACAAATCAGGATTTCGAGGCGTTGAATGCACGGCTGAAACTGCTGTGGGAACCAGCGGAGATACCAGGCCTTACGGCAAAGCTGACCTATTCCCACAATCGATCCAACCGTCCAAGCCAGGAAGCAGCATCCGCACCATTCGATGAGCTCGAACATCTGACCACGACCATGCCAAGCTGGAAGCAGGATACCAATACAGGCATCCTTGATGTCGGCTATGATTTCGGCAACGGCGTGAAATTCTACAATCAGGCGCAATATTCCGCCTCCTCGGTGCATCGCCATACCGGCATTGCGAATAACGGCAAGGCCGATATCAATCAGAAGAACATTTCCAATGAGTCTCGTATCACGTTTGGCGAGCAGGAAGACGTCATCAGCGGTGTCGCCGGTATTTTCTACGCCAATACCAAGTCGGACGAGTTCATGCTGCTTCAAGGCACGACGACGTTTGACGATACGAAAGACAATCTGGGGCTTTTTGCCGAAGTGAGCTACCGGCTCGATGACCAGTGGACGTTGACCGGTGGGATACGTTACCAGCAGGATCGTGTACAGCGCATCGGAAAATCGGCACTGGCGCCAACGCCACTCGATTACGACGAAACATTCTCCGCGCTCTTGCCAAAGGTATCGCTGGCATATGCTGTCACCCCCGATCTGACGATCGGAGCGTTGGTCAGCAAAGGTTACAACCCCGGCGGGGTTTCCCTCAATCTCAATTCGCGGCAGTGGAAGCCTTTTGAGGATGAGACACTGTGGAACTACGAGTTGTTCACGCGCGCCAATCTGCTCGACGACAAGCTCACGCTGACAGGCAATCTGTTCTACATGGACTTCAAGAACGCCCAGTACAACATTCCTGTCGTCGTCTCTCCCGGTGTGGCGCAATCCTATACGATCAATGCCGAAAAGGCTCATGCCTATGGTCTTGAAATGGGGCTCGACTATCAGCTTTTGTCTAATCTGACGATCAAGACAAGTGCTGGTATTCTCCGCACCGAAATCGACGAAATTTCGAGCAATGTAAGCTATGAGGGCAATGAGTTCGCCAAGTCTCCCGGTTATATGTTCAGCATCGGTGCGAGCTGGGATGCAACGGAAAAGCTCAATATCTCCGGACAGGTTCGCCACACTGACGGCTACTATTCAGACCTTGCCAATACACCGATCTATGTCGTGGACGCCTATACGATTGCCGACGCGCGAGTGAGCTATGATTTCCATGAATCGCTGCAGCTTTATGGCTATGTGAAGAATATCTTCGACGAGCGCACTCCAACCTATCTGCAGCAGAACCGCGGCATTGGTGGCATCGAGGCAAGTATAACCACGCCACGCACATTCGGCGTCGGTATCAAGGGCACGTTCTAAGTATCCTGTAAAACCGCCAACCAGTCGGTCACATCTGTGGTCGACACAGCTTTTTATATGCATTAACGGGAGCCTGGAATGGGTGCGCAACGGAAACTTCACATTGGTATGTCGCTGGCACCGACCTGGCTGAGTGGCGACGGGTGGCGGCATCCGGACAGCAACATCGAAGGGACATTCGGCTCGGACTTTTACGTCGATATCGCCCGACGTGCGGAAGCAGCAAAACTTGATTTCGTATTCCGTCCCGATAGCCTTTTCATGAACCATCAGATCATGGAAACCACTCCGGGCTTCGGCAGCATGGATGCAACGCTCGTCATGGCGACACTGGCTCGGGAGACTTCGCATATCGGTCTTCTGACCACGATATCGACAACTTTCATGCCGCCTTATGTCGTTGCTCGTCAGGTCCAGTCCCTGCACTGGCTCAGCAAAGGCCGGGCCGGTTGGAACATTGTTACGGCACTCGATGGCAACGAGAATTTCGGTTTGACGGAAATGCCTTCATCTGACGAACGCTATGCAAGGGCAGCCGAATTCACCGGCGTCGTGCGTGATTTGTGGAAGAGTTTTCCCGGATCGGCCTTGAAACGTGATCGTGAAAGTGGCCGCTTTGCGGATACGGCAGCCATACATCCGATAGACCACGAAGGTACCTTTTACCGGGTTAAGGGTCCGCTCAATGTCCCCTCCGTTCAAGATGTTCCCATTCCGCTTATTCAGGCTGGCGCGTCACCGGCAGGGCGCGACTTTGCGGCATCCGTTGCCGACGCCGTCTTTTCCGCGACCCCGGATATGGAAGCGGCAATCGATCTTCGCCGCAATCTTCGCGACCGTGCGCAATTCCATGGCCGAAAGCCGAACGACGTCCGCCTGCTCCCCGGTCTCAGCCTCTATTTGGCACCAACGCGGAAAGAAGCGGATGAACTGTTCGCCTACACGCATGCGCGAGGTGATCGGGCTCGAAAAATCGCATTCATCCACGAAATGACCGGCCTCGACCTATCGAAATGGCCCGCAAATCGTCTCATTCGACCGGACGACCTGCCACCTCGACCGGAAAAGGTTCGAAGCAAAACCCATGCAGGATTGCTTCGGCGTTTGTTACAGCGTGAAGAGCTTTCACTAGATGAACTCTTGCGCAGACCAGAGGTTATCAGCGCCGCACACTGGCAGGTCATCGGCACGGTGGATGATGCTGCCAAAGACATTCGCAAATGGTTTGAAGCAGGTGCGATCGACGGGTTCATAACCGCGCCGGGTGGCTCAACCGGATCAATGCGGCTAGCGCTTGATGAACTCATGCCAAGGCTTAGCGAAGAAGGATTGCTGCGTTCAGAATATTCAGGAGATACGTTCTTCGGGCATCTCACGGAGTAAGGCGGTTCTCGTACAAAAGATGGAACGGATTCTTAAAAAGACGCCTTCCAGCCGAGTTGTTTCCGATCTCTCAGGCATTCAGCATCGTAGACCGAAATCATCAGGATTGGGGTGGGAACAAGATCTGTTCCCACAAACACGATAAGGCAAACGATAGCCGCCCTGGGTATTCTCCTGACGGAACGGCGGCTAGGTTTGTGACAAATCCAGCCCGTTCGGCAGCGCGATCCAGATGACAGTCTGTGCTTTCGACGAATGACGTGACAAGTATCTTTTGCCATGTACGTCCTGGACCAGCACAAAACTGCCTGCCGGAACATGGCGGACCTCGCCATCGCTCGTCTCATAATCTACTGATCCGTCCAGCCTGACAGTTGGAACCGGCTCAGGGACTTTACGCCAAATAACCTCACGCATACCGGCCGGGATATGGGTGACCCGGATGCGGAAGGCCGGATAGCTGGCCGTTACGTCAAAGGGCGCTCTCCTCCACGACCTGCCTCCGCTCCCGAACCTGATCGGACTCAAGGCCGGCATATTGCTTCTTCCATCGATAATAGGCAATCCCAGCTCTACCTGCTTCAACGCCGCGACGATCTGCTCCGTCGAATACCATCTCTTCTTCATGGCAAATTCTCCTTCTCAAATCGGGAAAATCCACCGGAAAAATAACATTAAATCCGGACCATTTTAACACGGGCACGTCACACACTTTTCCGCGCCTGATCACATCCGGACCATCTTCAGGGCTAGCGATGCTGAATTCAACGCCCCAACATCAACGCCGTCGCAAACGAGATTTCCGATTCCATGCAATAATGTGACAGCCATCACTATTCCCTATAGCTCACCTAAATCGATCGAAGTTTTACGCCCTGTCAGTTCTCAGAACCATCCTGCTTCGCTTTTAACCGCTCATTCAATAGGAGCTTGAGCCGCGCATTTTCCGCTTCCAGCTCTTCCAGTTCTTCGTCTGTCACCGGTCCATCTTCAGTCTTGGAACTTGGCCTTTTCGCACGAAGCCGCTTTTGTGGTGATTTGCGAATGGGAGGTAAGGTGACAGTTTCATCTATCCCCTCCTCTTTCCGCTCGGGCTCCACAACAACTGGCGCTTCTTGAGGGACCTTCGGCTCTTCAGCGAACGATAATACCTCCTGAAGAGGTGCCAGTTCAACCTGCCGGATTGCCTTGTCACTCTCTTCGTCGGGATCTTTGGTCGTAACTTTGATGGATAGTCGCGTTGGCAATATAGGTTCAGGCTGCTCAGGGCTTTCACTGGCCGCCGGTCCAGCGTCTGGCATTTCGTCCGGCAAAGCCGGCTTCTTCCGCGATCGCCAGCTTTTCAATCCCGCAATAAGACGCTTACCCAGTGACTTCATCGTGATCGACCTCCCTATACCTGCCGCAACAGTACGCAGAAATGCTGTCAGCTTAAGCCTGACAACACAATAGTTTTGGCAACCATAGCTCTTACACATGTCACCAGAACGCGTGAACAGATCAGTTATGAGGCCAGCAGAGCAGTCTTAGCGACCGTTTCTCTATTGCTTTTCCAATCGTCGAAGCATTTTGAGCAACTGCCTGTTCTCCATGCGTAATCTGGCGGCCAGTTCACGTTTCAGATCGGCATTCTCTATTTCAAGAGCTGACAATTCAGCCTGAATATCAGGCTCGGCAAACACCCGAATTGCCGCTTGTTGTTTCTGCGGAGCTGATTTTTTCATACCACGTCGAACAGACGGCTTTTTCTCACTGACAACAGGATTTCCCACCATGTTTTCCGTTTGCAGCTCTTCCATTGTAAGGGGTGCTTCTTCCGGTTTCGAGGCGTCCATGTTGGAAAGTTCTTGCTCGCTCAAAGCCTCTTCAACTTGCTCGATGACCGGCTCAGTTTGCGACACAGCATTTATGGTCGTAGTCTCAGTTTTGCGTTCAATCGGCTTGGATAGATCAGGCTGGACCTGAGCGTCCATAGGAGATTGGGGCGCATCCGCTTCCACTTGTTCGGTGATCGACTTCAGATCCAGATTCCCCCACAAAGATGACGAGCCCTTGCGAGTACGCTTGTTCTTATAATCAACGACAACATTGCGGATTCGATTTTTCATCCGTGAGTAGCTTTCCCGAGGAAATTTGAAGGTACGCTCTACGCGCGTCAAAGGGCTTTTAGCAGTAGCTACATATTATGCGGCGGATTTTCAACACTCAACAGAATGTCCGACCTGATCGATATGCCCTGAAAGCAAGTTTATCTCATCTTGAACACATGATGTACACGGCCTTATTGTTACATCAACCATTGACCTGTATTTTTGACGCCTAAATGAATTTCCAAACATCGATCTGGAGAAGCATACCATGGCAGACGAAACCATTGCAGCAGTAAACGAGACACCAGTTGAGGTTAGAACCGCCGAGCCTGTAGGCATCACGAAGAAAACCCGTGCGTCACGCAAAAAAGCTGAGCCTAGGCCCGCAAAGGCGGCTACAGCACCTGCCGCTAAAACTACCAGGGCCGCAGCAAAATCAGCCTCCGTTGCAGCAGAGCCAGCCACCCGCACGGTCAAGAAATATACTCCCGCACAACGCACTTCAATTCTTGCTTCCGTTGAAAAGGCGACCAAAAGTGGCAAGACCACATTGAAAGCCGCGCTGCAGCAGTTGGAAGTCAGCGAACAGACTTATTACAACTGGAAGAACGCCGCCGGAAAAACAGCACCGGCAGCAGCAAAGGCAAAAACGACAGCGGGGGCGAGCGACGATCTAAAGGCCCTGATTGCGCTTGAAGCGGAAAACCTGAAGCTGCGCAAGGAACTCGCCGCAAAACTGCGCGCAGAAAACGAAGAACTGCGCAGACGTCTCGGACAGGCTTGAGACTAATTGCAATCGTAGTATCTGCGAAAGCGCCATCAGAACAGGTGACTTCCTACACGCCGGTCACCTGTTCGCATTTCAGTGAAAGAAATCCGGACCCGTTGCTTTCTCTTTTGAGAAGTCATCCAACACGGCCGTGAGTTATGATCGAATTCGCATTTGACTTAGATTGACGGAGCCGCCCATGCTTTTAAACGACGCTCAAGCCCAGGCGCTCTACAAAGCGATACAAGCCCTGAATGAAGGTGGCTGCCAGCTACTTACGGCTTCCTTTGACGCATTTGCCCTCGGTGAGGCAATCATTGACGTTTGCACGCACACTGATGATCGCATCGAACTGCGATCTGCAGGCAATGTACTGAAGTACACGTCGACCTATCCGCTTTCGCAGCTGCCTATCGTTTGCAAGCACTGTGATTGCTTAAGCGAAGAATGACATTGTTTTTGATTTCAGTTTTCTATCTATAAAATCTTCGTCCAGACCGCTCGACGGAGACTTAACAGAAGTCAATTAAAGAAAGCGCTTGGCCTCTAGACAGGGTCATCGTCCGATGACGGACTTTTTTGCTATTTCCAAGGCCTTCCGTGCATTGTTCTCAGCGGCCTCCTCAGTCGGTGCGGCCGACTGGATTGTGAGCCTGTCTCCGGCTTCTACGACAAAAATATTCACCCCTTTCAGGCCACCTACATTCGGAAGGCGGATAAGTCGCCCAATTGCAGGGGAGAGGTCGATTTTCTCAATCTTGAACCCGATTTTTTCGGAACTGACGTCCAGCTCTGTGAGATAACCTTCGTCCGTTCTGTTTTCTTGCCCTTGCTCGTCGACATGGCGATCGATAGCGATCATCAAATGCTGGTCGTCATCTGTTCCGCAGCAGGACATCCGAAAGTTAGTCGGTTCTTCCGCATGATGCGCGGAGGCATCGAAAATTGACCAGAACTCCTGCTTGATGGGCGTCAGCTCATGGATTTTGAAACCGTCGGCCCGCACGGGGACATTAATTCCGGCAAGTGCAATCGCGATGACGACCGCTATAAAAGTTCTATTGTTCATTCAGGGCACCATTACATTAATTTAAGCGCGGCCAAGTTAGGTCTGAACCATTGCGCTTAGACCGAACCCAAGCAAGTGGTTTCACGCCTCTTGCAGAGGTGGTTTGGCTCGCCGGGACTACCACTTTCTTGTCCGGCAGGAAGCTCATTCTCCGATTTTGGCATTGGCCTGGAGTGCTATCGTGGAGAGATTGGAACGACAGGCCCAATAATTTTATTTAACCGTTCTTCGGGCCCGATCTCTTCGGCAGTCCTATTCTTGATCAATGTAAATCCCACCGTAAGCTACGGATTGCTGGCCTATTTCAAGGCGGAGAAACGAGGACGGATGGCCTATTGGGGACGAATTATTGCGGCTGCAACCGCCACAATAGCGCTCGCAGCAATCAGTTATTACCACTTCCCGCTAGGCGTTTTGTTTCCAATCACCATCCTGCTGATGATCTACAGTGAATGGAGCAGTCGTACGCCCAAGCTATAAATACGGGGCTCACTACTGGGATGGATTTGAGAAACCAAGGCGTAAAATTTGCTATACCATTAAATTCGTAGACACCCAGCTTTGTCATTGGGGAGACCTATTGGCGGGGAACGATCTTGCCGCTTTTGTGAGCCTTCGTTGTAACCGATCATCGTCCGATGTCTCATTCAGCGCCGCATCTATGGCCTCCTGCCCGGACTTTCGCATCATCACGAGACCAAAGATTGCGGCCTCGCTTACCTTTTCGTCGTCAGTCCGCTTCAGGATGGCTACATAGGCGGAGGACAACCGTGGATCATTGTGAAAGCTACTGTTCGTAAGCCTCATTATATCAGTTATCTCATCTGGATCGTTGGAAGCCTGCAAAGCGGCAAATAACTGCTTCTCACCGGGCTCGCCGGTGGCCCGCATTGCAGATACAAGTTCGGCTCTCTCCTCAATCCTATGTGCCCGGTTGAATGCATCCGCAAGCGCACTAGCGACGCGATCGCTGCCGTCGGTCTGTTTCCTGACTTTACCGGCGGCGAGGCTCAATTCGACTTCTGTTCGGGCGGAAGCGAGATCTTTCAAGGCAGATTCCAGCAAAGCGTCATTTTTTAAGCCCGCCTTCCCGAGTGTTCGCGCAGCCGACTGACGTGCGCCAGCGTTGTCAGATTTAAGCAAATCCTGCATTTTGGCAATCGACCGTTCACTGAGGTCCGTATCGGCGAGCAAATGTGCCAGATCTCCGCTGAACCTGTCATTGGTGCTGGCGTAGAATGCGTTGTGTACAAGAGGTAGAGCCTCTTCCCCCTGATAGACGATTGCTGCCGAAGTGGTGGCTCGCAAGGCTTCGTTTTCCGTTCGCTCCAGCAGGGCGAGTAATCCCGGACCGAATTCGGCGGGATGAGGAGCTACAACGGTGAAATTGGCAAGATTGGCTTCAAGTTGCAGGTTTCTCGTTTCAAAAAGAAGTCTTCCGATAAGAGAGACTAGTTCAGGCGGCAACTCGATTGGCTCTCGCTTGAATTTCATCGGACCAATAATTCCGGCAAGGAGATAGGTGACCTCGATACGCTCATCGTCGTCCTTGGCTGCAGCTAGACGTTTTGTCAGACTCGGCAACGCGTTAGGGCCAAGTGCAATGATGCTGCGCGTTGCAGCAAAATATGCATCTTCGCTTTGGGCAGACGCCATCGCATCAAAAGCGTTCTGAACAGACGTTTCAACTGTGTCAGCCCAGGACGGAGCACTCGCCGATAGAAATATCGCAATCAGACAAGCGGTTGAGAAGGGGGTCTTCATAGTTTTTGGGCATTCCTGAATTTGAGTTTCCGAGAGCGGCGATGTGTAGCAAAAATTTCTGCAATCAATTCTGTGGTCCTGAAGGTGGAGCTTTATGTTCGTTGCGCGGCCACAAGGCGATGAACCAGAACAGCCCTGCGACAACGGCGCTGTGAGCTGCCATCGCTGCAAAGCCAAGAATGATCGGCGACGGGCGCCCGTGATATCCGCCATCAAACGCGACCATCACACAGCGCACGAATAACCCAAGTCCGGCACCGCCAAGGAGCACAGCCCTTAAGCTCAGCCACCCAAGATATCGGGCAACGAAGAATCCAGGTATTCCGAACATCAATGCGAGTGGATAGCTGAACATAATGATCGGGAAGCCGTGAAAGCCTCCCATGAGGATCATGTTCAGTACGCCCGATGCAAGAGGTGACAAAGCAAATCCCAGTATGATCCTTGCGGTACCTGTCACGCGCCCACCCCGAAGCATTCGTCCAGCAGCGATCTGAAAGCCAGCAGGACTGTGACGCAAACGATCAGCATCCCGCCACTGGGAATGAACGAAAAAGATGTAGCCTGTCTCAGAATGCCCATTCCTATACATACCAGGAATTGAACGCCGGCGACCGCAACTAGGATCGATCTGATTTCGCCGCACGCTATCTCAGGCTGGGTGATTGAAATGAGCCGGTGATAGCCGTAGACGAAAAGCGGGATGAGGATGGCGGACAATGCCAGAGCCCCCAGGTTCAGCAGCCAGGGCGTGTCGGAAAACAATTCCGGGGTGAAGATCAGCGGGACGATGAACAGATAGCCGGCAACGGTACTGGCGAGAAATGGTGGCCAGAGCAGAACCGTCAGCGAAAGTTTTGGCGCTGCTTCACCACCCTTTCCTGATAACAGTGCATTGGCGACAACGATCATCCAAACGGCCAGAAGGATGACAGGGGTGGCGATCAGCCAGTCCATGGCGGAAACCGCGCCAAAGCGCGTCAGTTCGATTGATGTGACGAGATCAAGCGGTAACGCGCCGAGAAGCGGGATCGCCAGAAGCAACCAGACGCCATTACCCAAATTGGGGAAGCGCGCGATGTCGTTTAGCCAGATCAGCACCGCGGTTGTGCCGACGAATGACACGATTCCGACACTCGTCGCTCCAGGAAATCCCTCCACGAGGTCCATGGCCGCCAGCGCGCTCATCATGCCGTATGCCTGGATGGCAGTAAAAAGGAGGACAATGGACTTGATGACTACGCTAATCCGAAAAGCATTTCCCGAAGAGGCAATCTGACAACGCGCCAAAGAGGGGAAAATCAGTTTCGCAATTTCCACATGGGCAAGCACAGTGAAGAGCGGCATGACCCCAAGCGCGAAGATTGAGAAACGCGCCAGCGCTCCGTTAGGAGAGTAAATCGCCTGCTCGGCCAGTACAGACGTATCGATACCAGGCAAGGGGATTTGCGAGGCGACAAGAACGACGATGACTGCTGCTGTGACCGGTACAACTGATTGCCATAACAAGGTCGCCGATCTATCTGGCGGTAGAGAATCAATACTCATACAGATTAGCTTACTCAATACTCGCCACATCTCAAAATTGGCCAGAATGTGCGAAAAGCCAGACGATCATTCTAGGTCGATATCTGCTTTGCCGAGCCATATGTGCTGGATTATTGTTAAACGTCATTAACATCGTTCGGCAGAAATTGGCGTTTGTTTTTTCCAGTTCCCCATCTTACTTTGGAGATCAGTCAATTTCGTCATGGATAGCGATTCAGGATATTGCAAGACCCTGCAATATCGGCCGCTTCACAATGAAGGATGGGACAATTGATGGAAGGAAATGAATGTCGAAACTATTGAGACCTTTCGTTTCTCTGGCAGTTTTTGGCGTTCTCGCTGTCACTCCAGTTTTAGCCCAGGAACAGCAGGAAAGCATCGTCTTATCCGTTTCACCGAAAATGGTACGGTGGGCCGACGTCTATAAAGTACGTCCGGAGCGAGCAGATGATCCTTATTATCATGTACGGGTCATTGAGAGGCAAAAAGGCTGGAAAGTCTGGCAGTTCAATGAGCTGGCCTTTCATATGGCCGTAACCCCGAAAGCGCTGCAGGCGAGCCGCATCGACAAGAAGGTGAAAATCTACAGTTATAAGGACGTGGAGATTCGTAGCGCGTATCATCGGTGGCTGGATGAGCCCGCAACACGGTCCGAAGTTCCCGTTTGCGATGTTGATATTCTAAGTTGCATTAAAAAACTACCACCGCAATAAACGAGGAGCCGTCCATGCAAGGTTTGATCTATGGCGCGGTTTTATCCGCATTGCTCTGCAGTTCGGCGACCGCCGAAGATACTGGCGGCGTTGCCTTTCAGAATAGACTGGCAGCATGCGTGACGGTCAAAGCCGCAGAAACTGAGACGATAACGAACCTCGTTTCGGTCAGAACCAGTTTTCAATTATACAAGCCAATTGGTGACTGCGGATGTTTCTCGGCGCGGGCAGCCTATATTAGCAGCGTCAATATAGGAGGCGCGCGAGAAGTATTGCAGCAAGGCGTTATCGTGATCAATAAGAATGCAACAAAGTCTCTTGTTCTTGCGAGCGAACCTGGACTGGCCGCCAATCGGGAAATCCAGATCCAGTTGACTTGCGCAAGTCCAACATAGGTCAAAGCTTTCGCCACTTACTTTCAATACTGCGCCGAAAAGGATCTGACGATGCTCAGAAAATTTGTTCTCCTGGCGATTTTTATAGCGACGACGTTTGGGGCTAGCGGGATGATTAACGGCTGGCCAAAAACTGCGATAGTGAGGTGCACCCCGAGTAGCCAAAGAAATTGTCACTAATTGACGCTGGATACGATCCCTGCAATTATTTGAATCGGATATTTTCAATTCACAGGTTGATCATATGATTCGGCTGGCTGAGGCTCCGAGTGCAAAGTTCGGTTTATAGGCTCAGGATTGTATAATGCTAAAGTGACGTGCCAGTTTCGAAAACAAATACAGAAAAATGACCAGAGGATTAAACCTCTGGCCATTATCCTACTGCTATACTCTCTATCGAGAGTTAATGGTCCAGAAATCCTGCCAATCCTGTAGCTTCGAATAGTCGCTTTCAGCAGTCTCGGAATGTGGAACATAGAGTTGGTCGATGACGTTAACGATGCCGGAAACTTCGCTTTCCGGAATCTTCGCTCCCTTGCTCGATGAGATCTTTCCGTCGGCCAGCTGCGGCGCCATGCCCTCTTCCGTCATCATGTAATGCACGAAGAGCTTCGATGCATTCGGGCTTTTCGTACCAGATGCGATAACGGCAACGCGTGGTGTCAGCTGTCCGGCCCAGGGCTTCATGCCCGCGCAAATGCCCATCGTGTAGCCATTCTTCTTGGCGTCACGGAAGATTGAGGTGCTGAGGAAGCCCATAAATGGCTTTTCCTGCCCCTTTGCACCGATGATCGGACCGACTTCCGTATCGCTGCGTGTAACGCTCGGACGGTTCTTGGCGAAGCGCTTGACCCATTCGGCAGTCGCGCTTGCTTCCTCGGTTTTCAGTGGCTCACCGAAGAACTCTTCATATGCCTTGCGCATGGCTTCATCATCATGCTCGGCAATCTGATTGAACCAGAACATGGTTTCGTTGCGCAGAAGCGGATCAGGAATAGCAATGCGGCCCTTCCATTCTTCCGTGGTCAACGCCCAGATATTGTCGATCGGGCACTTATCGCCATGAACATCAGAGTTATAAGCCCACACCCATGGATTGAGACTGGTAATGGCTGGGTTCTGATATTCCGCACCTGATCCTTGAGATCGACGGGAAGCCAGCTGAGACCTGCGCCCTGAACGATGATTTCCGACGTAACTGATGGTAGATTGCTCATGTTGAAGACGTCCGTGCGAACATTGTTCGCGGCCGCTTCACGCAGAATGACCTGCTCCTGGTTCTGGCCGTTCATCTTCACGCCTGTAGCCTTGACACCGTATTTTGCGGTGAAGGCTTCAGCCATGGTGACGATCTTGCCAGTGGCATCCACAACGGTAATGCCAGGCTCTTTCTTGGCCGCTTCAATCAGTGCGTCGAGCGAATAATCTGCATCCTTGATACCGATTTCAGCGACAGGCTCTGCGAAGGCAGCTGTGCTTGCCAGAAGTGCGGCACTCAATGAAAGGGCCGCATATTTGCGAAGGGTTGAACTCATTATTTCCTCCAAAGTTGATAGTTATTGTTTGAAAGCGAAAGCATCGACGCGCATTCGATACGCCTCTTTTCAGTCGCTGATGCGCTTGCCTTCTCTGTCGAACACATGGACGTGACTGCGTTCGACATGGAACCAGATTTCATCGCCAGCCTTCTGGGCTGGAGCATCTGCGACGATTGCAAAAAACTGCTCGCCATGAACTGACATTTCGACGATCCAGCTACCGCCGGTGGGCACGATATCGACCACTTTGGCCACACATCCCTGCTCAACAGGCGTATCGCTGAGTGGCACGGATTCCGGCCGGATACCGACGGAACCGACATTGCTTGCCGCAATGCTCTGCGCCTTGAGGTAATCGCGTGCCCATGTCGCCAACGCGCCGTTATTGCTGTCATTAAGCTCGATGATATTGATCGGCAGATTGCCGATGAATTCAGCCACAAAGCGATTGGCCGGCCGCTCGTAAATGTCGTCAGGCGTGCCGAGCTGTTGCAACTCGCCTTCGCTCATCACCGCAATCGTGGTTGCCAATGTCATGGCCTCCCACTGGTCGTGGGTTACGAATACGACCGTCGACCCCATCTCCTGATGAATACGCTTGAGTTCCGCACGCATTTCGAGACGCAGTTTCGCATCGAGATTGGAAAGTGGTTCATCGAGCAAAATAATATCGGGCTTAAGCGCCAGCATACGCGCAAGCGCTACGCGCTGCTGCTGACCGCCAGACATCTGCGCTGGCAAACGGTCGCGATAACGCTCAATGCCAAGCTTCTGCAGAACGTCATCGATAATACGCTGACGCTCAGCCTTGGCTACCTTATGCAACTTCAAGCCGAACTCGACATTCTGTTCGACCGTCATATGCGGCCAAAGGGCATAGTTCTGGAACACCAGCCCCATGCCACGCTTTTCTGGTGGTACATAAATGCCGTCATCCACCGATACGATCTTCTGACCATCAACGAGGATCTGACCTTCGGTTGGATATTCAAGACCCGCAATCATGCGGAGCGTCGTCGTCTTGCCGCAGCCCGAAGGTCCAAGCAGGCAGAGAAACTCCGACTTTGGAATTTCGAGTGAAAGCTTTTCAATTGCGGCGCGGGCGGCTTTGCCGTAGCTCTTTCTGACATCGCGAATAGTAATGCTCGACATTATTTGCCTCCCAATCCGTCAGACAATTTGCTGTTGGTGAGTTTTTGAACGATGACCGTGCCGCCAAAGGCGATGACGCAGATCATCAAAACGACTGCATTCGCGGCCTGGCTATAGCTGTAGTCGACGAGGCGCAATGCATAGGTGGTGAGAACATCCGTGCCCGGCACAGCCAGCACGACGACGAGGCTCAAGCCTTTGATGCCGGAGATAAACGGCAGCAGAATACCAGAAACCAGAGAGCCTTTCTGGATCGGCGCGACAATCGAAACCAGACGACGCCAGAAACCGGCACCCACGATCTGGGCCGCTTCTTCAGGCGCTTTGCCAAGCTGCATCATTGCAGAGATACCCGCGCGCGATGCGAATGGCATCTGATCGGCAAGGATCGCGAGAACCAGCAGGATCGGCGTTCCGTAAAGGGCGGGAAGCGGACCACGCTGCACTGCAAACATCGTGAGATAGGCCGCAGCAAAGGCAATGCCCGGAACCAGATAAGGCAGGAATGTCACCTGACGCAGGAACGTGCCAACAAGCGAAACAGGCGTGCGAGCCACGACATAGCCGACCAGAAGACCAAGCAGACCTGCACCCAAAGCAGCCGAGCCGACGATCCACAACGTGTTCCAGGTCGCTTTCCAGAACTCGCCTGTCAAGAGGATGCCATTGCTCATCGCGGTGGTGTTAAGATCGGTGCCGATCCAGAAATCCAGCGTGAAATTATCCAGCGTGAAAACGCCCGGCACACGCATAACCGTCGTCAGCAAAAGCGCCATCAACGGAATGAACGCGCTGACAACGAACATGAGTGCGGCGAAGCTGAATGCAGGTACACGGAAGCGCCCAAGGTCTGTCTCACGGTTCATCGAGCCCTTATTGCCAATAGTGACGAAACGGCGCGCTTCCTTGAGCAGATACATATCGAGGAAGATTGAAATGCTACCAAGCACGACAATGGTTGCCGCAAGAACGGCACTCATGCCAGCCTGACTGGTTGAAATTGCACGGAAAAGAGACGTCGCCAGAACGTCAAAACCAACCGGCACGCCAAGAATATAGGCAACACCAAAGTCGCCGAGGCATTTGGCGAAGATCAGCGTTGAAGCCGACACAAGCGAGGGCAGCATCAATGGAAGAATGATGCGGCGCGCAATCAGCAATTTGCCTGCGCCCATGACACGGGCTGAATCTTCAAGCGTGGAATCAAACTGCCGCAACGCATTGCCGAAAAGCAGGATCACGAATGGCGTATAGTGCATGGCCAGGATGATCGTGATTGGCAACATGCCGTAAGCAAGCCAATCAGGTGGCGAGAAGCCCAAAGCTTCCATCCAGCTTGGCTGACCACCGGTGGTGCGGTTTTTAAACAGGGTCAGCCAAGCCAGTGCGAAGGTCCACGAAGGCAGCATGTAAGGAACGATCAATGCTGTCGAGAACCACTTCTTGCCCGGCAAATTTGTGCGACTCAAAAGCCATGCGAGTGGAATGCCTGTGACAAGCGCAAAGGCAATCGAACCAAGTGCGATGATTGCTGTGTTCCAAAGCGGACGCCAGAACACATCGGTCGAAATCGCCGAGAAGAACGCACGGTTGAGATAATAAAAGGTCAATTCACCAATCTGCTGGCCCGAGCGTGCCCGATCAGCAAATTGGACAATCACTGCATCTGACAAAAGCAGCACGATTGGCGCTGCAATCAGATAGGCAAAAACGATTGCCAGCATAACCCCGATCAGTGTCGTGGGGTCTGCATTATAGACCTTATATTTGTAGGGTAGTTGCTTGTAAAAACTCATTATTTTATCCACTTTGAGCCGAAGAGACTCCGACCGAAACCCAATCGGGTTGCAGTTAACTGTGTTCTGGCTTGCTGCGGGAGCTGGCACTCAGAGAAATGCCATGCGAATTGATCGCTTGCTGCGAAGCGAATTATGGAGGCGGTGCGCCAGCCTTCTCGCTCACCTCACGCACCACGGACCACGCGGCTGCATAATCTATGGGAATGAAGTGATCGTCGCCCTGAAACTCGGCTCTCATTTCAGGCGTGAATGTGAAATTGAAGAAGCAGCGCTTCATCTCCGCCACGAGCGACGGCGCAAGATTGTGAGCATAAGCAAATGAAGAGGTCGGAAACAGATCGCTCTGATAGATCAGACGAACGGCATCACGCTTCACAAGCCCCCGCTCGATCATGCGTTCAAGTACATCGGAGGCAACAGCCGCCATATCGTAATCACCGGCGACAACACCGAGGATCGATTTATCGTGTCCGCCCGACATGATAGGCGCATAGTCCTGCCCCGGCGTGAGACCTTCTTTTGGAAAGAGAGCGCGTGGCGCGACATTGCCAGAATTTGAGAACAATGATGCATGGGCGACGCGATGCCCTTTAAGATCACCCAATTTTTCATAGGGCGAGCCCGCGCGCACGACCGCGACCAGCCTATAGCCGCGCATCTGATCGCCAGTGCCTTTGGCGGCAAAAGGAACCGCACCTGCACGATTGACCGCCTCAATTGTCGGCCCTGTAGAGAAGCCCGCAAAATGCAGGCGTCCTGAACGCATCGCCTCAACTTCATCAGCACTGGACTGAATCGGATAATAAACGATCTGCCGTCCAAGGCAGGCTTCAAGATGCTGGGTGAACGGCTTAAAGAGCCGAGCATAAACCGCCGGGTCTTCGATGGGCGAATAAGCCCATACGAGTGTTTGCGGATCACGCCATTGGGAAGCGTCTTTGGGAGTATCTGCGACAAGGTCGCGGTTCTCGTCGCAATAACGCTCATCCAGCGCACCGCGATAAGCGCAAGCAGCATCAGCAGCATTCGCATAAGCGATGCACAGCTGAAGCCCAAACAAGGTCATGCCGATACGACATGCCAACCCGCGCCAGAACATTTTTTCCTCCCTGGACACTTGCTATGATACAAGTGCCGCAGCCTCATCCAGTATTTTCTCAGATACTAGCAATTCTAACTGTCAGAATCCTGTCGTCCCGAAAACCTTGAATAGAATCGTCGAACACAACATGCGTATCCTTCTTGTAGAAGACACAATCGATATTGCGTTTGCTATTGCTTCAAAGCTTGAAAAGGAAGGCCACTCTGTCACGACTGCCTATGATGGTGTGCAGGGGGAAGATCTGGCTGTGAATGGCTCCTTTGATCTGATCGTACTCGACATCAACCTTCCGGGACGTGACGGTTTTGCCATCCTGCGCAGTATGCGAGAACAATCCTTGTCATGCCCGGTATTGGTGATCACCGCTCGCAATCGATTGCCGACAAGATCGATCTTCTCGAGCTTGGCGCTGATGATTATCTGGTAAAGCCCTTCGATCTCAGGGAGCTTTTTGCCCGTATCAGAGCCGTCGCAAGACGGCATATGGGCGTGGCACAGCCGGTTTTGCGGATCGGCGAATTATCGATCAACCTAACACAAAGATCAGTGATGCAGGGTGACGGGCCACTGGATTTCGGGCGGCGGGAATTCGACGTTCTGGAAATGCTTGCCACCCGTTTCAATGTCACGGTTCCAAAAGATATGCTGGTTCTGAAACTGTTTGGCCATGAAGATACCGGCACACCCAATGCTATCGAACTGCTGGTTTCACGCGTGCGGAAGAAGCTCGAGCACAGCACAGTTGAGATTGTTACACAACGCGGCGTGGGTTATTTGCTCCGGCTTAAAGCGCCGCAGCTCTGATGGTCAAAGGAGCCGCAAACAGGGAATATTCGATCCAGCGCCGCATTTTGGTGGGCAGTGGATTAACGCTGCTTGCCGTCACCGTTCTGCTCTTCTTTCTTGGTCGCTGGTATGCGCATCGTGCAGCCGATGAAGCATTCGACCGTGTTCTTGGAGCGGCGGCCCTATCGATCGCAGACACGATAACTCTGCAGGATGGTGCGCTCAGCGTCGATCTTCCACACTCGGCCTTTTCCATTCTGGGCACTTCGCGCCTCAATCGCATTTTCTATCGTATCGTAGCACCCGATGGCAGCCTCCTGACCGGTTCGCCTATTCTCGGGCTCGAAATTCCGCATGGCAACAATAGCCGCATTCGCCTCAGCGACAGTGTTTATCGCGGTGAAAAAGTACGAATTGCTGCAGTCGCACGCTATCACAGCGACGCAAGAGGCGGCGGCTGGGTCGATGTTCTGGTGGGTGAAACGCGCGAAGCGCGGAGGCAGCTAACCTTGCAACTAAGCCTCAACACTCTCTTGCCTGCGCTTGGAGTGGCTTTGCTCGCACTGGTCCTTATCTGGCTCGCAATCCGGTTTGCATTCAGACCGCTGCGAACGGTTGAGTTTGATCTGCGCCAGCGCTCCTCATCCGACCTTAACCCGGTTGCCGGTCCTATTCCCAAGGAAGTCAGCGCACTTGTCACAGCGCTCAATGATTTCATGGGGCGGCTGAACGATGTGCTTGCCGGATTAAAGCTGGTCACAGCCGATGCAGCACATCAGATGCGCACGCCACTTACCGCCTTGCGTGCCCTGACCGAACTGTCATTCGAAGAAACTGATCCAGACCGGCAAAAGGAAATCCTTGCCCGTGTCCATACCAACTCCATAAGCGCAAGTCTTCTCGCAAATCAGCTTTTATCTGAGGCGACGACGCTGCACAGTATTCAATCGCGAAGGCTCGAAACGCTCGATCTACGGCAGGTTACACAGGAAGCAGTCCGAAGACTGCGCGCTGAAGGCAGTTATTTCGATCTGCAACAAACCATCAGCTTTGATATGCCCGATGAGCCGCTCTATATGAGTGGCGAAGCCATCAGCCTCAGAGAAATGATCCGCAATATCGTCGAAAACGCACTTATTCATGCGCCCGGCCCTGTTACTATCAGCCTTAGCCAGAATGGAGCTACGATCACCCTTGGTGTTCATGACAGAGGCGCAGGGCTTGCGACCGACATGAAAGACCGTGTCTTCGAACGCTTCGTCCGAGCAAATCAATCAAAGCCCGGTTCCGGCCTTGGTTTGTCGATAGCAAAAATGGTTGCGGAAGCGTTGGGCGGCCAGATTAAACTGCGCGACCGCGAAGGTGGTGGAACAAGCGTGCTGGTGACATTGCCCGCAACGACACCGGAGCCGCGCGCATGAAATGCATTATCCTGCAATTCTGTGCCGTTCTGATATTGATTGTTCCTTCATGGCATAACACGCATGCGCAAAATGACCCGGTCTCAAAACCCGAATTTCAGATTGTCGGCGACATCGCACCCGGAACCATAGCCCCCGTACAGGCTGGTCTTGCCCGTCAATTGCTCGGTGTGAACATTGCTTATCGGCAGATCAGACCGGGTGAATGGACTTCGCGGCTTCTTGCTGGCGCTAAAGAAGCGAGCACCGCCGATCTCGTTATCCTTTCGACGCCCGATCTTGCGGTACTCATCGCCAATGAAGGTGGCGCGCAACCAAAAAATGGAATTGTTCGCAATGCAGGTTTAGCACCACAAGCTCATTGGCGTAGCGAATTGTTCAGCATCGGTTTCGATCCAGCGGTGAGCGTTGTCAGACGTCGCGCGCTCGACAATGAACTGCCAACGACACGCATTGAACTTGCACGATTGTTAGAGCAAAACGCACCGCGTTTTCAACGGCGCGTCGGCGTCGTCAATATCGGCATTGATAATGTCAGCTATACGCTGGCGGCTCAGGATTCGATCCGCTCTCCATTATTCTGGCGTATTGTCCGCGCCTTCGGCGCATCGCAAGCGCGTATTTTCGACACGAGTGAAGAGCTATTACAGGCATTGTCGGCTGGCAGCATCGATCTTGCCTATAACGTGTCGTTGTCAGACGTGAGCAAATGGCAATATGACGCACGGGATTTTACAGTGATCATACCACAGGATTACGTCGTCGCTCTACCCTGGACCGCGCTCATCCCAGACCGAAGTAGACACGCAAACATTGCCGAACAGGCAATCACATATCTTCTGTCTTCTAACGGTCAGGCGATCCTTCAACAAACTGGTCTTGTATCGGAAACGAGCCCTTCGGATGTAGCATCGCTGCAACCTGTCGAGCTTGGGCCGGAGCTTCTGGTTTATCTGGATGGATTAAAACGAAGCCGCTTTCTCGACACTTGGTTTCAACTCACTGTTCATGAGTAACAACACCAGTCAACAAATCCTGACAATGACTTATCCGGGTTAGGAGTATTACTCCTTCGTCTTTCGAATGGATAGCAAGAACACCGTCACCCTCTTGCCATCGGGACGAAAATCGAGGGTGTTGGGGGCCTCCAAACCTCCATACTGGCTTGTCAGCTCGTACAATCTGAATCCCACTGAAAATTCAGAAAGTTGGACAGATTAATTGGTTGGCACTCCGTCTTTGATCTAAAGACACAGGTAAGATGCTCTGGTCCGACCAAAGGCGAACCGCTTAATTTCCAGGTTGCCAGTCAAAAATGCAGCTGTCGCCGGAGTGCCTCTCCGACGAACATAAATTAATCTCGATTTCGCTAAATTACCATTATCTTGATCCAGGAAACAACAAATCGAGAAATCTTGCGGCAGTCGGTTGGGGCTCATGATTAGCAAGCCCCGGACGCTCATTGGCTTCAACGAAGATATAATCCGGGTTTTTGGGTTGCTTGACCATGAAATCGATCCCGACAACGGGAATACCGATTGCCCGGGCAGCCTTACAGGCAGCATCAACAAGGTCTCTATGAACAGTAGCTGTAACGTCGTGGATCGTACCGCCTGTATGAAGATTGGCCGCCTTGCGGACCGTAATTTCGCGATGATCCTCCAAAACAGAATCGAGCGACAGACCTTGTTCCTCCAGGCATCTTTTCGTTTCAGCATCTACAGGAATACGGCTTTCTCCGCCTGTCGCCGCAGCGCGTCTGCGGGATTGTATCTCGATAAGCTTGCGGATTGTTGCTTTGCCATCGCCGACCACCCGTGGCGGGCGGCGAACCGCAGCTGCAACGAGCTGGTAGTCTATTATCACCAGCCGAAGGTCCTCGCCTTCAAAACACGCCTCCAGCAGCACACGGTCGCACACGGTTCGCGCCTGTTTGATCGCCGTTCGCAGGTCTTTCATGGTCGAAATCCCGACGGAAATGCCTCTTCCCTGTTCGCCCCGGGCTGGTTTCACCACCAGCTTGCCGTGATGCTTTAGAAAATCTTCCAGCGCACCGTCATTCGCTTCGGCGGCAATCTGCTCCGGCACTGTCAAACCCGCCTTCTCGACGACACGCCGCGTCACGGCCTTGTCGTCACAGATCGACATTGCGACACCAGATGTCATTTCAGATAGGCTCTCACGACAATGAACCGAGCGTCCGCCATAGGAGAGACGGAAAAAGCCACCATCGGCATCGGTCACTTCAACCTGAACACCACGGCGCACCGCTTCATCAATAATGATGCGGGCATAGGGATTGAGCGCGTCAAAGGATTCCAGATGTGAGGCGAAGAACTTCTCATTTATTGCGTTCTTGCGCTTGATCGCGAAGAGCGGAACACGGCGAAACCTCAGCTTTTCATAGAGCCTTATAGCATTCTCATTGTCGTGCAGAACCGATAGATCGATATGGCTCAAACCACGAGCCTGAAAATGCTCGGCAAGTTTACGCACCAGTTTTTCGCCAATACCGGGCTGTCGTGCTTGCGGATGGACCGCAAGACACCAGAGCGAAGCACTGCGATCAGGATCGTCGAAAAGACGCTGATGATCGATACCCGTCACAGTGCCAACAATTTCGCCGGTAGCATCGTCCTGAGCCACAAAATAGGTAACAGCACGGTTGTCTCGCTCCGATGAGAAAAAGTCGGGACGCAGTTGAACCATGCCACAGGTCGCATAGACGGCGTTGATGCCTTCCGCGTCCACTTCGGAGACTGCACGACGGATGGTTATGCCGCGTGTCCGCCGCCCGCCCGGGCGATAGGTAGCAAGTTCAATCCGATACGTATGCGACGGATCGAGAAATATCTCGTGTGGTGCGAGCGACAGCAGCACATGAGGATCGCTGACGTAAAAGACGATATCGCGGCTTGCTGGTGCTTCCGCCCGCAAAGCTTCCACAATGGCCTCATTGGTTTCGAAGGTCTGCGCGAAGAGCAGCCGACCCCAGCCACAATCGACAAACACATCCTGCTTGCGATCTCCGCTTCCCGTCTTGTCGTGGCCATGCGCATGTTCCTGATAAAAGCCAGCGCTTTCAGGCGTACGCAAGCGCGTTAGACGGTGCGAAAAGGCTTTGCGACCTTTCGCTTTCTGCCGGGTCATATCCACCTCACCGGTTTTCCGCATTTCATGCCTCCTGCGTTTGCAGCCACATTTCAAGGAGGCCAACCTGCCAAAGCTCCGAACCGCGCAACGGCGTTATGTGTTCGGACGGTTTTGCAAACAGGCGTTCAAGATAATCGCGTTGGAAAAGTCCGCGCTCCCTCGCCTTTTGTGAAGAGAGGGCATCTCGCAACATATCGAGATAAGGGCCATCGATGTATTTGAGCTGCGGAACCGGGAAATATCCCTTCTTGCGGTCGATCACTTCGCTTGGAACGACCTTCCTCGCCACATCCTTGAGGATACCCTTGCCGCCGTCACGCAGTTTTTCCTCCGGCGGAATGCGGGCGGCAAGCTCGACCAGCTCATGATCCAGAAACGGCACCCGCGCTTCAAGCCCCCAGGCCATCGTCATGTTGTCCACGCGCTTGACCGGATCGTCCACGAGCATCACATTCGTATCGAGCCGCAGCGCACGGTCGACAGGCGTATCCGCTCCATCCTGCAGCAGATGTTCTTCCAGAAGGTCCTGACTGTAATCACGTTCCGGCATCCATTCCGGCGATAGCTGCGTGACGAGAACGTCGTGCGAGCGGTCACGGAACCCTTTGGCATAGTCGCTGACGACATCGTTGGAATCGACTAGCGGTGGATACCAGTGATAGCCGCCGAACCCTTCATCCGCGCCCTGTCCCGACTGGACAACCTTGATATGCTTCGAAACTTCCTTGGAAAGAAGGTAGAAGCCGACATTATCATAGGACACCATTGGTTCGGACATTGCCGCGATCGTTCCCGGCAAGGCGTCCATGAGGTCTGCAGAAGGCACAAAGATCTTATGATGTTCGGTCCCGAAATGCTCGGCGATCAGATCGGAATAGACAAATTCGTCGCCTTTTTCCCCGTTTGCTTCCTCAAAACCAACTGAAAAACTCATCAGGCCCGATTGACCTGCCTCAGCCAGCAGACCGACGATCAGGCTTGAATCCACCCCTCCGGATAAAAGCACGCCGACCGGCACGTCGGAAATCATCCGGCGCTTGACAGCGACACGCAGCATGGCGAGCAATTGCTCCTGCCATTCCTCGCGGCTCAACGCGCCGTCGCCGGGTAGACGACGATAAGGCGCCTGCCAATAGACGCGGTCAGCAAAACGTCCATTCGGTTCATAGACACGGATTGTCGCCGGGGGGAGCTTTCGAACACCATTATAGATCGTGCGTGGTGGCGGCACCACGGCATGAAAACTCATGTAATTGTGCAAGGCCGCGCGGTCTATCGAGGTGTCGATGCCGCCTGCCTTAACCAGAGCAGGCAAAGAAGAGGCGAACCGCAAGGCACCGGCCACCTCGGCGATATAGAGCGGCTTGATGCCGAAGCGATCACGCGCCAGGATAACCCTGCCGGTATCGCGTTCGTGAATGGCGAAAGCAAACATGCCAAGAAAACGCGTAACGCAGCTTTCGCCCCATGCATGCCATGCCTTGAGAATGACTTCTGTGTCACCGTCGGAGAAGAACTTGTAGCCCTTCTGTTCCAGCTCTGTGCGCAATTCGCGGAAATTATAGATGCAGCCATTGAAAACAAGCGTCAAACCGAGGTCGGCGTCGATCATCGGTTGCTGCGATTTTTCGGAAAGATCAAGGATTCTCAATCTTCGATGCCCGAAGCCGATATTGCCCCGGACCACAATCCCGGATGCATCGGGCCCGCGAGGACTGAGTACATCCGCCATTTTCGAGACTGCCGAAACTGACGGGGAACGACCGTCAAACCTGACTTCTCCGCAAATACCACACATAAAAAGGGTCGAAACCTCCATTATCAGTCATAAACAAATGAGGCCGTCGCATCTTTCATGGCGACGGCCTGCATAATTGCAAATGCGGGAGCGCCGGGATGGTTCCCAACTTTTTAGTTTCCGTTATGCGATCTTTCGGACCGTTTCCGCTTTGGAAAGCATATAGTTTTCGGCGGAAACCATATGTTCAAACGCGATGAGTCGCGCATCTTCGCTGCGATTTTCGACAAGCGCCGCCAGCAATCGATGCTGAAAGATGAGCCCTTCTTCACGCGAGGCTGGCGTGGGGTCCGCATAAATTGCGCGTGCGATTGGCAGGCTTCGCAGCAGGTTATGGGTCAATCCGCAGATGAAGCCGAGCAGGCGGTCCGGACAAAGTTGCGCCAGCAGGGAATGGAAATCCAGCTCCGCAACACGCTGGCGATACTGGTCGTCGAGATCAACTGGTGGACGGTCATAAATCCGCATTGTGTCTTCTAGTCGGATGATCTCGTCCTCGGTCAGCCTTCCCGACAGGATAGCCGCGACCTCCGGTTCAAGAAGCTTGCGGATAGCGTAGACTTCCGCAAGGCTCGGATGGTCGAAGAAAAAATAACTCCCAAGCATTTCCATTGCGTGCTGGGCGGAAGGTTCGGCCACAAAAGCCCCGCCCCCGGGACCGCTGCGCGTAAAAATCAGACCCTGCGTCTCCAGCGCCTTCATCGCTTCGCGCACAGTGCCCTTGGCGGCCTTGAACTGGTCAATCAGTTCCTTTTCCTGTGGCAGTCGATCTCCCGGCCTCAATGCATCGGAACGGATAACATCCTTGATACGGTCGGCAATCTCTTCCGGTCGCCGACGGACCTTTGCCGCCCTCGCGCGATATTGCGGTTCGTGATCGGAATTCAGGCCCATTTTGACCATATCCTGCTACTCTCTCCTGATGCGCGGCGCGCTTTCCACGAGTTTTCGTGTATAGGCATGTTCAGGTCTGGCAAAAAGAGCGCTTGCGGTTGCTTCTTCAACGATTTCCCCGAAATACATAACCGCAACCCTGTCGGAGATGGCTTCCACCACAGCAAGGTCGTGACTGATGAAGAGATAGGAGAGACCAAACTCTTTCTTCAGTTGATCCAAAAGCAGAAGAACCTGCGCCTGAACAGAGACATCCAGCGCGCTAACCGGTTCGTCGAGCACGACGATTTCCGCTTCAGCCGCCAGCGTGCGCGCAATGGCGATACGTTGGGCCTGGCCCCCGGAGAATTCGTGCGGAAAGCGTTTCAGCGTATCCTTGGGCATATGAACGGCGTCCAACAATTGGATCATGCGTTCCTGCCGTTGAGTTGGATCGAGGCCGCACAGAAGCCTGAGGGGTGTTTCCAGGATCTGCCCGATTGTCTTTCGGGGATTGAGTGAAGCGACAGGGTCCTGAAACACATATTGTATGACCTTGCCGAATGCCCGAGCACCGGAATTTCGCAGTTCATGCGCATCGCGTCCAGCAATCGTCATCGTACCGCCCGTCGGCTCTGTTAGCCCGACGAGCATTCTGGCGAGCGTGCTTTTGCCCGATCCGCTTTCACCGACAATCGCCAGTGTCTCACCGCTTCCAAGATCGAAAGAAACATTTTTAACCGCCTCGACCTTGTGACGCTCTTTCCCCAAAAGTGTTCGTCCGCCACCAAAGGTTTTGGTAAGATCGCGAACGCTGATCGCATTTCCGCTCATCCTGCCGCCTTCCCGTTTTCGCGCTTGAAGAGACCAGCCACACGTTGCAGATAGTCGGCGCCCTGCCCAAGTTCGGGAACGCAGGCTATCAAGCGTTTCGTATAGCTGTGCTGCGGATTGGACAGAACTGCCGAAGTTGTACCCGTCTCGACAATCTCGCCGTCTTTCATCACTGCCACGCGGTCACAAATCTCCGAAACCACTCCAAAATCATGGGTGATAAACAGGAGAGCCATGCCGCGCTCGCGCTGGAGATCGCGCAGCAGTTTAAGAATGTGCGCCTGTACGGTGACATCGAGCGCCGTAGTCGGCTCGTCCGCAATGATGATATCGGGATCATTGGCCAGAGCCATGGCAATGCCGACACGTTGACGCTGACCACCTGAAAGCTGAAGCGGATAGTGATTGGCCCGTTCCGCTGCATCCGGAATGCCAACCTTGTCGAGAAGCACAATCGCCTGTTCTCGCCGCTCACTGGCTCCAATCCGCCGATGCGCTGCAATTGCTTCCTCGACCTGCCGACCGACCGGATACATAGGATGCAACGTCGTCAGTGGGTCCTGAAACACATAAGCAACTCTTGTGCCCCGTGCCGCCGTCAACTCGGTTTCAGACATTGAGAGAACGTCCCGGTCGCCCAAATAGATCGCTCCGTTGCTGATAAGTCCGGGCGGGGACGCCACGAGGCCCATTACTGACAGGGCGGTCACGCTTTTGCCCGATCCGCTCTCCCCGATCAGACCGAGACATTCGCCGCGTTCAAGTTCCAGTGAAATATTGCGGACAGCGGGGGTGAAATGCCCGCCATTGACGAAGCCCGTTTCGAGACCGGCAATAGAAAGAGCTTTTTGGCTATCCTTGATCATGGGCGATGACCGGTCCTTGGCAATATCGGTTACTGCGCCTGGCCGCCCCAGCGCACCTGACCGCAATCGCGGATCGAGAACATCGCGCATCCCATCTCCCAATACGTTGAGACTGATGACCAGCAGGAAGATCATCAATCCCGGCACGATGGTGACATGCGGGGCATTGAACAGTTGCGCGCGGCCTTCGCCGAGCATGGAGCCGAGATCGGCCTGCGGCGGTTGCGCGCCAAGACCGAGGAAGCTCAGGCCCGCCGTTTCGAGGATCATCCAGCCCGCCGTGGTCGACATGGTAATGACGATAACCGGCAGTACATTGGGCAGCACTTCGCTTAACAGGATCGAAACCGGACTTTTCCCTGAGAGTCGGGCAGCATCAATAAACTCACGATGCGCGAGACCGAGCGTAACCCCGCGAACATTACGCGCGAAGAACGGAATATTGACCACCGCAATCGCGTAAAGCGCATTCATCAGGCCCGGCCCGAGCACTGCCACGATAGCCAGCGCCAGCAGGATATAAGGAAATGCCATCAGCATATCGATGCCGCGCATCATCAAATTGTCAGTTCGTCCGCCCGCATAGCCGGCCACGAGACCGATTGCCGAGCCGACAATCGCTGCAATCAACGTTGCTGCAAAGCCAACTGCGACAGACACCCGCGTGCCCCATATGACACGACTCAATATATCGCGCCCGAGCTGATCCGTTCCAAGAAGATGTCCTTCGCTGAACACGGGTTTCAATCGCATTGCGGGAGAAGTCGCGTCAGGATTGGGAAGCAGGAGAACCGGGGCCAGCAGAATGACGAGGCAGATCAGGACCAGCATAAAAAAACCGAACGCCGCCAGTCGATTGCTCATCAGGAGCCGCCATGATGACATGCGGACCGCCGTTGGCGCGGCAGAAATTTCTGGAAGCGCGCTCATGAGCGTATCCTTGGATCGAGCATGGTCTGGATGATATCAGCGAGCAGATTGAAGAGGACATAACTCGCGGCAACCACAAGTACGCCACCCTGCACCAGCAAGATATCGCGGGTGGAAATGGCTTTCACCAACATGGCGCCAATACCGGGCCACTGGAACACGGTTTCGATGTAGACGGCGCCGCCCAGCACAAATCCTGCCTGAATACCGATCACAGGAATGACGCTGACAAGTGCGGCGCGAAACGCATGACCGTATATCACGCGACGTTCGTTGAGACCTTTGGCCCGGGCTGTCCGGATATAGTCTTGGCGAAGCACTTCCAGCATCGCGCCGCGAGTCAGACGTGCGATCACGCCCGCCCCCACCACGGCCAGCGTCGTGGCCGGCAGAACCAGATGCCAGAGCAGATCCTTCAGGTCACCGCCGCCATAGACCGCATACATGCCGGAGGCTGGCATAATGCGCCAATGGACCGCGAAGAGATAGATCAGAAGCAACCCCAGCCAGAATGAGGGAATGGAAATTCCGGCAAGCACGATGAAAGTGATCGTCCTGTCTGCCCAGCCGAACTGGCGTACCGCCGAAACGATGCCAGCGAGCAGGCCGAAGACTGAACACAGTACCAGTGCTACGCCCGCGAGCACGAGTGTCGCCTGAAAGCGCTCCATAACCTCATCCAGCACCGGACGATTGAGCACGAAGGAACGCCCGAAATCCCCGTGCAGGAAATTGCCCATCCAGATGAAATATTGTTGCAGCAACGGCTTGTCGAGACCGAGATCGCGATTGATCCGCTCTACATTTTCCGGTGTTGCGTATGATCCAAGCAACGCGGTGGCCGTATCGCCAGGTATCATTGCCATGACGAGAAAAACAATGATCGAGAGACCGAGCAATACAGGAATAACGGCAACGAGGCGTTTCACAATATAAGCTGGCATGAATGCCCTCCCCGCTTATTCCTTGGTTACGTCTTTCAAATGCAGCAGGAAGGACGGCTGCAGCCTGAACCCTTTGACACCGGCCGTCGTGACTGCGTTCTGTTTCCAGTTCGCCACGAAAAGCCATGGCGCATCGTCATGGACGATATTCTGCACTTCACCGTAAATCTTTCCGCGTTCGACCTGATCGGTCGACGAGCGTGCCTTTTCCAGAAGCTCATCCACTTTGGGATTGGAATAATAGCCGGAATTGAAGCCGCCCTTGTCCGGCAGCGCGTCACTGCGCAGTGTCAGATAAGGCACGGTGTCCGGATCATTGGTCATCCATGCCATCTCAGCCATATCGGCCTTGCCCTCAAGTCCCGTATTGACCTTGCCCAAGAACGTGTTCCACTCGTAGGTTTCGATCTTGACCTTGAACCCTACGGCCTGAAGATCGGCCTGGATGGCAGCCCCCATGGTGATCGGATCGAGCATGCCCGAACCGCCTTCCGTCACATAGAAGGTGATTTCCGGATTGCCAGCTCCGGCTTCGGCAAGAAGCGCCTTGGCCTTTTCCGGATCGTAGGGATAGGGCTCGGTCTTGTTCTCGACCCAGTTAAAGGCAGGGGGAATCGGCCCCGGCGCAAGGGTTGCGGAACCCTGCAAAACATTGTCGACAAGCCCTTGCTTGTTGACCGCATAATTGGCGGCCTGACGCACTTTCTTATCCGCGAATGGACCGCTCTTCACGTTCAGGATGGTGAACCAGACATGGGGCCCCGCCTGTTCTGCAACCGCGAAATTCGCGTCCTGCTTGAAGGTGGCAAGATTGTCCGGCGGCACTTCCACCATAACATCCAGCCCGCCTGCCATCATCTCCGCGACGCGGGTATTGGCATCCGTGATCGGGCGGAACACAACTGCTTCCAATGCCGGCGCTGTGTCCCAGTAATCGGGATTGCGTTCGACCACCACGCGCTGGCCCGATTGCCATTCCGCGAACTTGAACGGGCCGGTTCCTGATGGATGACGGCCAAATTCCTTGCCGTATTTCTTGACTGCTTCTGGCGACACAATCAGGCCAGTCGGATAGGCCAGATTGGAAAGAAATGGAGCGAAAGGCTCCTTCAGCTTGAACTCGACAGTGTATTCATCGAGCACATTGACTGCGTCGATGGACGAGAAATTGAACGAGAGCGGAAATGGCCCGGTATTGTAGAACGGATGGTCTTCATTCAGCATTCTGTCGAAGTTGAACTTGACCGCTTCGGCATTGAAATCCGAACCGTCATGGAACTTCACGCCTTGACGCAGCTTGAACCTATAGGTCTTGCCGTCGTCCGAAATCGTCCAGCTTTCAGCCAGCGCGGGTTCTACCTCGAGCGTTCCGTCCCTGTAGCGCACAAGGCCATCGTAAATGTTGACGAGAATGCGAAAATCATTGGTGGCCGTGACTGTATGCGGGTCGAGCGATTGCGGCTCTGCAATCTGCCCGACAATCAGCACATTGGGCGGCGTTTGCGCCAATGCGGCTGCGCCCGCCCCGGCGACCGAAAGCGCCATAGCAGTCAGGACGGCACGGAATAACCTTCTCATGGGGTTCCCCTTCATTTGTCAAATCCGTCAGACTCTAATTTATAGGCATAAATCAACAATCATCAATGAATTATCATAATTAATTTTTGCGAGACAAAAAAGCGGGCCTGAGCCCGCTCGTGATTTCAAAAAGTTCAAAGGCTATTCCGCAGGCGTATCCTCGGGTCTCAAATCCTGCTCTGCCTTGGTCGATTTCTGATGGGTGAAACCCTTGAGGCCCTTGGCGGTTTCCTCGGCATCGCGTTTGATCTCAACTTCGCTCATTGCATAATGAACTACAAGTTTTGCAATGGAAGTGAGCGCGCTCAGATGAATGCGCTCATAGCCATGCGAGGCATCGACACCGAAGGTCAGCAAAGCCGTGCGCACATCATGTCCCGCCTCAACCGCAGATGCGGCATCAGAACGGTAATAACGGAACACATCCTTCTGGACCTGAATGTCATGCTCTCCGCAAAGCTCGTAGAGTTTCTTCGTCAAATGGTAATCGAACGGTCCGGTCTGGTCTGCCATGGCAAGCGTGATGCCGAACTCCGATGAATTCTGGCCTGGTGCTGTCGTTCCATTATCGATGGCGACCAGCGAGGCAATATCCGGCACAACGACCGCAGAGGCCCCCACTCCAACTTCCTCGCCGATGGTGAACAGCCAATAGCTGTCAACCGGCGTTTCCACATTGGCTCTCTGCATTGCCTCAAGGGCCGCAAGCATGATGGCGACACCTGCCTTGTCGTCAAGGTGGCGCGAGACGATAAAGCCATTATCGATGAATTCGGGCGCGGGATCGACAGCAACTATGTCACCAACATCGATACCGAGCTGCAGCAGATCATCGCGATTTCGGGCGAGCGCATCGACACGGAGTTCGATATGAGGCCAGCCGACCGGCTGCGTATCGACTTCCTCATTGAATGTATGGCCGGAAGCTTTCAGCGGCAGGATCGAACCGCGATAAATTCCTTTGGACGAAAAGATGGAAACGCGGGCACCTTCGGCGAAACGCGCTGACCAGTTACCGATGGAAACCAGTTCCAGTCGTCCGGTTTCCTTCAGATATTTTACCTGCGCACCGAGTGTATCGATATGCGATACGATCCCGCGCGCTGGTTTTTCCGTCAGGCCTGCCCTGCGCGCACGAATAGCACCCCGGCGCGTCAGCATAACCTCAAGCCCAAGTTGCTCCAGCTCTCGCGCAACGTAACGCACGGCTTCGTCGGTAAACCCGGTCGGACTCGGGATAGCAAGAAGCGCCTTGAGCCGTGTTACGAGATAGTCCTGATCAATTGTGATAGCGGTCTGCATCACTCATGTGTCGCAAAACAAGACCCCAACGTCAACGTGTCTATCGGAGTTTAAGTAAGCCCTCTTATCGGCGCCCGAAATGTACCTCTCCTTTAGGTTGCCGCGATCGCCAGCGGCATCATTACGCTGTAGCGGATGTTGAGCCAGGGAAGCAGAGTCGGCTTTTGCAAAGCTATGCCGATCCGAGCGAGGACGGCAACGGAAGGCCTATTACAATCAGCTGGAAATCCATCAGCGAACCTCGACGTCACTGAATGGTTGGTGTGGTTTTCCCAAACCGTGCTGACAGCTCAACAAACTACGCTGGATCGCGTCGCCTTTTACATCGCCAAGGCGCATTTCTACGACCGGTTCATGGGAGCGTTCAATCCCCGTCAGGAGAAAGTCATTGCTCGTCTGTTCGAGGCAGGACCGGAGGGCTTTATCGGTGGCCTCAATGCCAACAATTATCTAGCCATAACAAAGACATCTCGTGCAACCGCCACCCGCGATTTGCAGGATTTGGTCGACTAGGGTGCATTGACGTGTAGCGGTCAGCATCGATTCACCCGATACGCGCTGAACTGGGACAACCGGTTGGGGAATTCTGATTGGGAGTCGATAACGGGCTCGACCTGTCCTTTATAAATGAAGATAGCTTCTATTTAAGATTGCCGGTCAAGAAACCCATGTTTTCCATCGAACTCAAACGTCGGCAACCGTCAGGAGAAGACGAAGTCGTCGGCGGATAGGTCAGAGAGTGAGGCACCCTCGATAAGGATTCCGTAATCATCACGGTCTGCGATTGCAAAAAAGACACCGTCCGCGGTGTCCCGCGAAGCCGCGACGAAATCCTCGTAATCATAGACGAAGCCTGCATGGTCGAAGTGGATCACGTCACCCTCCTTTGTGTTAAAGTCGGTGACGCGGTCAACACCAGAATAACCGATATAGAAATCTGCCCAGACAAAAGCGTCAGCGCCCGCTCCACCCGTCAGGACGTCGGTGCCGCTATAGCTCCCGCCGTTCAGGATGTCATCTCCGTCGCCGCCATCCAGGTGATCGGATCCAGCCTGTCCGATGAGCGTGTCGTTCCCGGCCCGACCTTCGATCAGATCGTCCCCACCTTGGCCATCAAGTAGATCATTGCCAGCTCCACCACGCAGGGTATCGTTATAACCCGTCCGGGCCTCTACCTCGATTGTTCGATATTGACGAAGCTCAGATCCGCCATTGCTCCGGTCATCGCATCGAACACGACCGGTCCGTCATCGTAGAGGGTCAGCACGAGCCGGTCCTGCCCATCTCCGCCATCGATTTCCCCTTCCACCGTATTTCCATAGGGGTTGGCGACGCCAAAACCATCATCGCCCGCCCCGCCGTCCAACCGGTCATAGCCCGCATAAACATGGGACAGCCAGTCGTCACCAGCGTCGCCGAACAGCGTGTCATCGCCCCTGTCGCCATGCACCTGGTCATTGCCAACGCCGCCGCTCAGGTAGTTGGCGCCATAACCGCCGTTTAGCACATCATCGCCATCGCCGCCAAAGAGCCTGTCATCGCCCTGCCCGGTGAAATCCGCGCTGTCACCCCAGAGTTCGTCGTTGCCGATGCCGCCTTGGAGATAATCGTTGCCATCATTCCCCTGTATCAGATCAGCACCTGCGCCGCCTCGAGCCGCATCATTGTCGGCACCGGCCGAGATTGTATCGTTGCCAGATGAACCATCTATCTGATCGTCACCGGCACCGCTAGCGATGTCAGCCGATGACAGCCCAGCCGTGCTCACCTTGTCGTCGCCGCTACCGGTCTCGCCAATATACTGCTCAAAATTGCGGATAATCGTTCCGCTCGAAGTAGTGCCTCTGGTGAAGTCAACCACAAGATCCTCGCTACTTCCGGCCTCATCGATTGTGAGCGTATCGTAACCCTCGCCACCATCAAGCTCAGCTGAAGCCAGTGTCGTGATGACGCTATCATTGCCGGTGCCGCCGAAGAGCCTATTGGCACCGAACTGGTCGATGACGGTGTCATCCCCCGCGCCAGCATCTACAAAATCAGCACCAAGAGCACTTGCCGGGTCATCGAAATCGGGCCAGGGCTGCCCGATCAGATCATTGCCTGCTCCAGTCGATATCTCATCGTCGAAACTGCCGCCATTGACCCAATCGTCCCCACTCCCAGTTGTCACCGCGAAGCGCTCAAAATCACGGAAGTAGCTGTGCTCAGCGCCCTGCGAGGGGTAACCGACGACGCTGTGGCCGTTCGTTCCATTGAAGAAAACTGCGCGGTTCTCGCCGGACAAGTCAAGGACGAGCGTATCGAACCCCTCGCTACCAAGGAGTGTGCCGTTCGTCCCGATAAGAACCAGCCGGTCGTCACCCGCTCCCCCTTCCATCAGATCATAACCGCTCGTGCTGGTCAGCACGTCATCGCCAGCACCGCCGTCAAGAAAATCATCTCCTTCGCGACCGTTGAGATCGTCTTGGCCGGCGAACCCTGAAATCCAGTCGTTCTCCATTGTTCCACGCAAGGTATCGTCGCTATTGGTTCCGACAATTATCGCCATGGCCCGATTTCCTCCTCTGCTTTCTCGCTCGAAGAAGTATAAGGGAATCAATCTCAAAATGAAAACACTTATATATAATCAATATATTCTCCTGGCTCACACCAATATTATTTCTATATTTTAATTCAAATTTATTTTTATTTATCGATAGGCGCTTTTATCGAAAAACTGTGCGCACTCAATGATTGGCGCCGCATTATGTGCGGCGAACATTCTTTACCACTGTTTGCAGGGTTGTAACCCGCAGCAACTTGCCAGAAAATCGTGAGGCGACATTTGTGCTAGCGGTTTCGTAATATACTTGGGCCTGTCAGATGCTTGCGTCCTGCTGCTTGATTAGCAAGAGTTCCTGACGAGAACTCAAAAATCGTCGTGTTGGGATCGAGATGCATCGCCTTTGATTCATGTTCGTTAGATATGGAGCGTGGTCTTTAGCTCCTCACGCTCTTGTCCTCTTTCGCCTCATAAAGATCAGTTGCCGCCGGAGGCCTCGCACCCACAATCGGGTCAAAACAGGACAATTCTACTCTTGTTTATAACAAATGTTCAGCTTATAGAGAACCGATTTCTAAGGTCAACGGCACACACCCGCAATTCAGGACATTCAGTGACTGTAATGAAAATCCTTCTGGCCGCTACGAGCTTTTTCGCCTGGTTCGCTCTTCAGAATAACCCAGCAGAAGCTGCCACGCAGTACCCCCTGACACTGGATAATTGCGGAGCGAAAGTTACATTCCAGAAGGCCCCTGAACGCGCTATCGGCCTTGGCCAAAACAGCGCCGAAATAATGCTGCTTCTAGGCCTTGAAGACAAAATGGCGGGAACCGCGTTCTGGCCAAGCAAGGTTTTACCGCAGCTCGAGGCTGCCAATTCCAAGGTGAAACTTCTGACTGTTGAATTCCCGACATTTGAATCCATCCTTGCAGAGAACCCGGATTTTGTAGCGGCGGCCCTTCCAAGCCTGATCGGACCAAACAGCAAGGTCGCAAAGCGCGACGATTTCGATAAGGTCGGTGTTCCGACCTATCTTTCGCCAAGTACGTGTCTGAGTACAGAGCAAGTCAGGGATGAGTATGGCAGCCGCGACAAACTATGGAACATGGAGCTTCTGTATAAGGAGATCGACGAACTCTCACAGATTTTCGATGTTTCAGATCGTGGTCAGGCACTCATTACTGATTTCAAGGCACGCGAAACGGCCTTGCGCGCAAGGGTTCCTGCAAGCGGTAAGAAACTTACTTACGTCTTCTGGTTCTCAAGCCCGTCGCCATCAGCAGACGCCTATCTGGGCGGCGGAAATGGCGCCTCGAGTTTCATTGCTGATGTCCTGGGTGGCGAAAATGCCATCAAGGCAGAAGCTGAATGGCCCACGCTTGGCTGGGAAAGCATTATTGCCGCGAACCCAGATGTGATTGTTGTTGCAAATCTCGACCGTAATCGTTGGGAGCTCGACAAGCCTGAAGCGAAGGTTCAGTTTCTCAATACAGATCCTGCGGTCAGCCAAATGCCAGCTGTCAAGAACAAGGCCATCGCCGTCATGGATGGTCAAGCCATGAACCCGACCATTCGTACGATTTACGGTGCCGAACAGGTCGCGCAACAGTTGAAGGCACTCGGTATTCTCAAGTGAGTGTTTCCGGCCAGGCTTTAAGGCAATGGGGCGCAGTCAGCATGGTGTTGCTGGTGTCGCTTGTCGCTATTGGTTTTGCGGTGGGGATCAGCGTCGGCATTGGTGATCTGCCGATCCCTTTATCGACAACCTTTGCAGCGATAACCAATCGTCTTGGATGGAGTACTGTCGAACTTAATCGCATTCATGAGACGGTAATTTGGGATTACCGTCTCAGCCGCGCATTGGTAGCAGCATTTTGCGGCGCAGGCCTCGCTCTTTCCGGCGCGATCATGCAGTCGCTTTTGCGTAATCCCCTGGCGGAGCCATACGTTCTGGGCATTTCCGCGGGTGCGTCAACGGGCGCTGTAACGGTTGTAATTCTCGGCATTGGCGCTGGCGCTGTTTCCTTGTCGGCAGGCGCATTCGTTGGCGCGTTTTCGGCTTTTTTCTTCGTTGCTCTTCTCTCAAATGGTACGCGCGGCGGCGCGGATCGTACCATTCTGGCGGGCGTCGCTGCATCGCAGCTTTTCAGCGCCGCAACCTCCTATATCGTCACCACATCCGGTAATGCACAGCAGGCGCGCGACGTGATGTTCTGGTTGCTTGGCAGCTTCGGGGGCGTCCGTTGGCCGGAGTTCATGCTGGTATCTGTCGTCATCACCCTCGGTCTTATCGCCTGTCTTCTCTATGCCCATGTTCTGGATGCATTTGCTTTTGGGGATGAGGCCGCCTCCTCGCTCGGCGTGAATGTCGGCCACGCGCGCATTTTCCTCTTTGCACTCACCGCAATGATGACCGCCACCATTGTCAGCATGGTCGGTTCCATAGGCTTCGTCGGGCTCGTCGTCCCGCATGCTGCACGCTTCATAGTCGGACCGCTACACGTAAGATTGTTGCCTGCATGCGCCATTATCGGCGCGATATTCATGGTGCTGGCCGATATCGCTTCGCGCTTACTGATACCCCAACAAGTCCTGCCCATCGGTGTGGTGACTGCACTTGTGGGCGTACCATTCTTCTCAATTATCCTTTACCGGTTTCAGCGCCCATCATGACGATCAGAGCCGAAAATCTTGTCTGGAAAATCGGCAAAAAGGCCGTAATCGACGATGTGTCTTTCGAAGCGAAGCCCGGCAGGATGCTGGGACTTCTGGGACCAAACGGTTCCGGAAAAACATCGTTACTGCGCCTGATCGCCGGATTGAAACGCCCCTGTTCCGGACGCGTCCTGCTTGACGAAAAGGATATCAATTCGGTTGCCCGGCGCAGCGTCGCGCAACGTGTGGCTTTTGTCGAGCAGCACGCGACGACAAATGCCAATCTTAAAGTAATGGACGTCGTAAGACTTGGGCGCTTTCCGCATAGATCAATGTTCTCTGGCTGGACAAGCGCTGACGAGACAGCGGTACAAAACGCGATTGAACGCACGGGAATGATAACCAAGAAAAACGATCAGTGGCAAAGCCTGTCAGGTGGAGAGAAGCAACGTGCGCACATAGCGAGAGCCCTGGCGCAGACGCCAAAAGAGCTTATTCTTGACGAACCAACCAATCATCTGGATGTACACCACCAGATGAGCTTGTTGAAACTGGTTTCCGCGCTGCCGATCACGAGCATAATTGCGCTGCATGACCTCAATCATGCAGCCATGTTTTGCGACGAATTAATCGTTATGGCATCAGGAAAGATCGTAGCCTGGGGCACACCGGAAGAAGTAATCACCGAGAGTATCCTTAAACAATTCTTCTCGATTGATGCGCGTGTAGAACCTTCTCCATATAGCGGACGCCCTCATATTCACTACCTCAGATAAAAATGCACTGGAAGATGTGCGGTTTGGCAACCATGATCGGACGAGAAAGGTCAACTCATGACTTCGGGGCAGATTGCAGGTGGGACACGCGTGGCGCGAGGACGACGCGAGCGCGGGATAGATCGCATCCTCAAGCTCTTTTCTTATTTGCAGGAGCATGGGGCCCCGCGCGGCTGGCGGATCTGCCGAAGGCGCTCGATGCGCCTAAATCAACGATCTACGATCTGGTGAATATCCTGAGCGAGGCGGGCTTGCTGGAAGTCAAGGACGCACGGGTCTATTTTGGCAAGGTAATGCAGCTCTATGGTGCTAGTTACCTGCGCGC
>NZ_JBAKHE010000018.1:0-64411 GCF_049065885.1 Brucella sp. IR068
CGCACCGATCGCAGCACCGACGACCCGACCATGATATCCACGGATTTCAGCGGAGCGTAGGAAACCTTGTCGGGATAGACGTGAACCGTGTACTCGCCAGCAGGAAGACCGGTGAATTCGAAATCGCCTTCTGCCGTCGTGAACGCCTTCTGTGCCTTCACATTGTTCTCGCGGGGCAACTGCCCCTTCGGAGCGATCCCCACCCAGTTGCCGTCGCTAGCGCGATGAAACACAACGTGCCCCTTCACTCCCGCATCGCCAGACGTCTCAACCGTCAGCTGAACCTGCCTGAGCACGACTTCGCCAAATACCTCCCACTGCTTGCACCCTCCCTCAACACTGGCATCAGGCGTCCCACAGAACGACCGCGTCACATTGATCGCTGTGCCACGACCGAGAAGTAGTTCCTGCTCGTCCTCGTATTTAGCCATTGCTGCGGTCTTGCTCAGATAGGCCGTCGATGTCAGTTCAGGTATCCTCAGTCGCAGAAGGGAATTCCTCAGCTCGAAGTCGGCAGGTGGCTTGTCCATCAAAGTCGTGGAAAGAAAACCCTTGTCGGTGAGCGTTCGTCCGCGCAGCTTCTTGATCTCATCAGGCGACAGAGACAGATTCGCTCCTCTGGCCACAATATACGCTGCGTCTGCTGGATGTCCTGATAGCGCCTTGTCGGTATTGCCAACCCCGGCGACGAAATCTTTCATCTGCCTGTCGGTAAGCTTCCCCGTGCCTTCACGCAAAAGGCGATTGTGGGAGGTTGTCAACGTATATTGGATCAATTCATTCATCTGTGCGTCGGGGAGATTGACCAGGTAACTCTCCCAGTGTGCGTCCGCGGCTTTGATACGCGCTTCCTGCGTCGCATCGCGGACCCCTTTGGAGATTTCTGCTAGCGCTTTCTTTCTCTTTTCTTCAATTGGAAGGTTGTCGAAATCGTCGTCAGACGGCGCTTTCATCCATGGCTTCGGTTCGAGCGTGAATACAGGTTCCCTACTGTCCTGATTCTGCACCTCCGACCACGCAACCGGGGACATTGCCGCCATGCCCGCCGACAAAGCAAGCACGACACTAACCGCCCTGACGGCCGATCTACCTGACATATTCATTACACTTCCTTTCTCGCTTTGCGGATTGTCCCTTGTCAGAGAGAACCGTTGGCAAAAATGACAGAGTTCGTTTTATGGCAAAAGGATAAGTTAGAAATTGTCGCACTTCTTGGGCGAATTCATGATTATTGAATTTAAAGGGCCGGATAAGTTTGGCAGCAGGCAGCACCGGTCTGAACCGCTGCGAAGATTAGCACCGAAGCGATGGGACAAGCGCGGAAAATAGAAGAAATGCAAGCTGATCCTGAACGTTATCAAAGGTTCCATGCATACTATTACCCATATCAGATGAGTTTTAATGGAAGCACTCTGGCACAAGCTTAAAATGAATCTCAGCTTTATAAATGAGTAATCATCTCCACCTCTGATGAATTTCCCTATTTTATTGACTGATTTATAATATACAAGTCGATCTAACCATCAAGCATGACTTATCGTGCAACATTATCCAGAAATGAAAACAACGCGCAGTTCGCCGATGCAGCGGCAAGTATTAATTGATAACAATAATATAGGACTAGATTTATTCCACAACGTCCTCGCAAGGCATGAACGGACTGTCCTGTTTCTAGCCCCCATAACCTGACCCGAGATGCGGCTTACTTTCAGCAAAGGCCACAGATGGAGACCTTCTCTCGATACCTGGCCGATATAGGCATCTGGTTGGTGCGCTCCGGTTCGCTTAGCAAAAAAGGCATGTTCAAGGCCAGCGGGTACGCATCAAACGGTGCGCGTTGACTGACAGGGAGAGATTGCTCCGCCGATCGTCAGCCACTGGCCGTGACGCCCTGGAGAGCGTCACAACAAGTTTCATCAGCAGGGCAGCCCAAGCCCGCTGATGTTGCTTTCATATCTCGATTAACTCTCACCAAATCTCGATTTTTACGGACTTTACAGGTTCATGACAATCATGGGCAAATGCTCCAATCATGTACTGGCCGACTGGCAATTTGCTGATTTTAAACTGCGCGGGGCCGTCAGGACATGGATAATACCGGAGGGGCGGCGCATTTTGCGGGTCCGCATCCCTATTATAGACCCCTATCCAGTTATTATAAGCGTTTTCGGAAAACTCAACATGCACAATGACGAGATCTGCATCTTCATGCGTGACAGAAAGAATGGCCCCGATCTCGATCGGCGCTTTTTCAGATGCAGGCGAGGCTATGCCGTTCGAAATCTGGCGGATAGTGACGCCATCATTCTCATAATATGCGGCTGACAATGAAAACAGTCCGATGGAATCCGCCTTGTCATGAGGCAGCCATACTCCGTGAGCAGTTTTGACCTGAATTTGAGCTGCCGGCTTTGCGTTACCGTCCACTTTTACGAGCCAACCATCACCGTGTGGGTTCTTGGCCAAAGCCCGCGCCCGTCGTATCTGGGGAGCCGGCACATCGGTCAATAGCTTGTCATTTAATTCAATAGTAGTCATGAAAAATTCCTCTACTCTTCCGTTATCAATGTAGCCCGGACAACCGAATGTGGCAGGAATTCAGAACGGTAGCAACAAAAAGTTAGATATAATCTTACTTACGGGCCACGACAATCATTTGCCACCCGCCTATTTCCAGAACTCACGATGGATCACTTCGAAGTCGGTCCTTTTGACTGACACGAGGTTTTCAATGCCCTCACTTTTTCGCCGTCCGGCAGAGATGTCCTGAAAAGCAGTTCCACGCCCGGAGCGCTCCGCCAAGTTCAGTTGCTCCCCCTCCAACAAAGCAGCCAAGTTGGCGACCTGAAACCGGCTTTTACCCACTTCAAGAAGATATAAACCAAGGCGGTCTTTTGAGGGCTATTCTACCTGCCAAAGATTGATCGAACGAGAATGGCGCGAACTCGTCAATGCTTGTATTTATCACCTGCACGGATTGAAGCTTCGCTAAGGAAGCATGTCGTTGTTACCCCAACGACGGTGGCGAATGGTCGCTCGTCTCGCAGTGGTTGTCGATCCTCGCACATTTTCCGGTGTAATCTACTTACTTGCGCCTCGGCCGTTTGGTCAGCATCTGAGGTTTTGAGCCAAATGCTTGGTCCAGAAATTTCTTTGCCTCGCTGGCTGCCATCGCGTCCGGAAAGCCTTTTGGCGGTGTGGCACCATCCCCAACCAGCCTGGTGATCCATTCCATCTGCTTGGGAGAGGCCCGCCTTTGCCAACGCGATTTTTTGGCCTGATCTATCCACTCGGCAAGTTTGCGACCATCCGCCATTGCTTCACGGGACAATTCGAGATCGCGTTCGCGCGCCAGTTTCGTCGCAAATGCAATCTGCTTCTCGCTCGGCCCCAGCCTTTCCGGCTTAAGGGGACCGAGGTAAGCACGACAAGCGTCGAAGCTCTGCGCAATCTCCTTCGAAAGACACATTCCTTCCCGCTTGGCCTTGGCCGTGGCAGCTTTGATCATTGCAGGCGTCGGCGGACGTTTTACTTTGCTTATGGCGGCGGCCCGATTGGTGACGTTCGCACTCTTGAGTCCGGTTGCAAGCTGTGTCGTGCGCTCAATACATTCCGCAATAACCGTGTCTGCTTCCGCCTGTCCACGGTAAATTGCGTTCAGCTTTTCTTCCAGACGTGCAGTCGCTGCAGGATTGACAAGCTCGGGAGCGCCTGCAAGCAGAATCTCATAAAAAGAAAGACCAATCCCCGTAGGCACTATCTTGCCTTTGGCTATCTCAAGGAATTTTTGTCTTATCAGTCCTTGAACAATACTGGCTCGGGTGGCGGCGGTGCCGATACCGTTGGCTTCTTTCAGGCGCTCGCGCTCTTCTGGATCGTCAACAAACTTCCACGCTGCCTTCATGGCTGAAGGCAGTTCGGCTTCTGTATACCTCTTTGGCGGCTCGGTTGTCCTCACCTGAACTCTTGCCTCATCGACACTGACGACCGTTCCATTGGCAATTGCGGGTAGCGGACGGTCTTCGGCATCTACGGGCTCGCTGTCTGCTTCCTCTTCAGCCGCAACAGCAGACACTGCCCTCCAGCCCGGTGTGACGACCACACTGCTTTTCACACCGAACCTGTAAGCGTTCCTGCCAGACGGTATGATGATCTCCGCAACGGTCTCGTCAAACTCATGTTCGGGGGCGACCGCTGCAAGCCAGCCCCGGGCAATCGTGTCAAACACCTTGCGCTCATCCGCATTCAGTCTTGCACAACGCTCACCGAATTCATGAATGACATTGATGTTGGGAATGATTGCATGGTGAGGTTCTCCGTTCAGGCCTGCATCACAGTAGCTGCCGGACTTGCCCTTGCGAATTACAGGTTCTTGCGGTGCAATAGCCTTATACGGCTCTAAAGCAGCCAGTCCTTTCAGCAGGACAGGCGCCTCGCCAGCTAGGTTCTCGGGAAGATAACGGCTTTCGGCGCGCGGATAGGTGATGAGCGCATGGGTCTCATAAAGCGCTTGTGCAACATTGAGCACTTTAGCCGCCGACCACCCCCATGGACCGCCCAGCTTTTGGAGGGTTGTCAGGTCGAGTGGCTTTGGTGGCAAGGTCCGCTTGCGTTCCGAAAAAACGGCAATCGGGCCCTGCCAGGACAATGCAGCCGCACAGATGTCGTCGGCCAGTTCGCGCGAAAAAAGACGGGCTTCACCACGCGGACGATGCCAAAGCGTCACGCTTCCCCCGGCGGTATTCAATGTCGCGGATATCTCGAAAAAGTCGCGCGAAACGAAATTGCGGATTTCTAATTCCCGTTTGCAGACAATGCCAAGGGTCGGTGTCTTGACGCGACCGATACCAAGGGCAGACTTCCATCCCGGTGGCCGAAGCTTGATGGTGGCGACGCGTGTCAGGGTAAGATTGTAGATCTGGTCCACCTGCACCCTTGCCATGCCGGAATCGAATAATGGCCTGTAATTCGCATTGGGCTTTAGATTTGCGAAGGCGCTGCGAAACGCGAGTTCATCCTCTGTTTTCCACCAGGCCCGCATAATCTCGCCAGAAAATCCGAAATGGCGTATAATCGCTTCTCCAATCAACTGCCCTTCCCGATCACTATCGGTCGCGATTACTACACGCGTGGCAGTTGCGAGCACTGCGCCAATTTGCTCAAGAAGCTTCACCTTTCCGTTGTCATGGGCGGGAACGAAGCGATATCGCCCGCCCGGCGGAACAAGGACCTCCTCAGTCCATTTTTGCCAGTCAGGTCGCACCTCTCCCGGTTCTTCCAGACGCAGAAGGTGTCCGCGGGCTAACAGGACCTTTCCATATTCCTCGCCAATAACCTTGCGGATACGCTGCGCCTGAGACGGCTTTTCGCAAATGATCACTGAAGACATACGAACTCCACGAAGAACATCGTCGATCGCAATGAACCATTTCGATTCGAATAGATCATTTCCCGTTGCGGTGATAACGATCTTGCAAAGAATATTGGTAACGTTCTGTGGCGCTGCCATCCAGCAGAACAGGGAAACCTGTTATGGGCAACCTGTTACCGGCTCACTTGCTTAACAGGATTCTGATTGGTCAGTCTAAGTCGTATTCCATCCAAAGCAAGCGACTAATAACGATAGCCCCGAAGCTGACCCGACTGTTTCCCGCTTTGAACCGGCACTCTTCCATCAAACGATTCGACTTCATACGCTGTAGACCTGACCACGGATCACAGTAGATAGGCGCCCCAATTTTTATCGAATTATGAGCGGGATAACAGACTGTCGCCGAGCGGATCGGCTCCTTCAAAGCTGGGTTCTTCATGGTTCACTTCCCTTGCAACAGCCCCCATTTCAATTCTTGTTGCTATAGTAGTGCGCATGCATTGGATCTTCCCCACCCATCACAAGGGTTATACCCCTATCTGTTTTTATAAGCTAATCTTGATGTTGGGAGAGTTTGTAAGATAGAGACGTTATCCGATTTCCTTCAACCGTGAGACCGATAATGACAAATCAAGCCTCCCCGTTGACGATCGATGATATCACCATTGTCGATCAGTCCAAGTTGAAGAAAGCCGTCACGGCCGCCGCTTTGGGTAATACCATGGAGTGGTTTGATTTCGGGGTTTATGGTTTTGTGGCCTTTGCGCTAGGCAAAGTCTTCTTTCCCGAAGTCTCTCCGGCAATTCAAACTATTGCAGCACTGGCGACCTTCTCTGTGCCGTTTCTTATTCGCCCGCTGGGTGGATTGTTTTTCGGTATCATGGGCGACCGCTTTGGGCGGCAGAAAGTCCTGTCGCTTACGATTATAATCATGGCAGCCAGCACATTTTGTATCGGCCTGATCCCCAGCTATAGCAGCATCGGTATCCTTGCTCCCATCCTGCTCTTGCTGTGCAAACTGGCACAAGGCTTTTCGGTAGGCGGCGAATATACTGGCGCGGCAATTTTTGTGGCCGAATATGCCCCCGACCGACAGCGGGGCATCATGGGCAGTTGGCTCGATTTTGGCTCAATCGCCGGCTTTGTGCTCGGCGCCGGTTTCGTAGTTCTTTTACAAACCCTCCTGTCTGAAGGAGCTTTTTTGAGCTGGGGTTGGCGTGTTCCTTTTCTGGTAGCAGCTCCTTTGGGACTTATCGGTCTCTATCTGCGTCATGCTGCAGAGGAAACACCCGCATTCACCCAGCAGCTGGAACGTTTGGAGCAGGAAGACAAATCCGCGCTTCAAGAACGGCCCAGAGTGCCGTTCATCGAAATCTTGACCAGATATCGCAAATCTTTGCTGGTCTGTATTGGCATGGTGCTGGTAACAAATATCACCTATTATATGCTCCTTACGTATTTACCGACCTATCTAACCAGTAACCTGGGCTATTCTGAAGATCATGGGGTTATGATTATCATTGCCGTAATGATCGGCATGCTTTTTGTACAACCGCTCATTGGTTTGACCAGCGATCGCATCGGTCGACGACCATTCATATTGATAGGCAGTATCGGGCTGTTCGCCGTTGCCATTCCTGCTTTTATGTTGATTGCTAGCGATGAGCCCGCGCAGATCTTTGTCGGGCTGTTACTTCTGGCCATCGCACTTAATTGTATGATTGGCGTAATGGCTGCCACTTTGCCAGCACTATTTCCGGCACGCATTCGATATAGCGCCCTGGCCAGCTCCTTCAATATTGCCATAATATTTGCTGGCCTCACTCCCACGCTCGCAGCATGGCTGGTCGCCAGCACCCAAAATCTGCTCATGCCCGCATACTACCTGATGGTTGCGGCAGTTATCGGTGTAATCACTAGTCTGTTCCTGCCTGAAACCGCCAACCGCCCCTTGCGAGGCGACACACCGAATGCCTCAAACCGGGCAGAGGCCAAAGCATTATTGCAGGAATCGTATGATATTATCGAAGAGCGTATCGAAGATATCGACAACGAGATCGCCCTGCTTGAGGCCAAAATGGCAAAGCTCGCTGCGCAGCGTGAAAAGTTGGCAAACCGCCATCCCGACATTCATTGACGGCGCCCAATCAGGGCGACCCAGTTCTACAGTGCGCCCTTCGATTTCTGGAAAGCGGTTGGACGCTGGGGAGGCATTTGAGCGTTGAGATACGTCAGCTGAACGGATCGCCCGTTTCATTTTGCCCGCCCGACGCTGTCGCGATGGCTACCAGACTACTGGCGCACCCATCGCTGCCCGCAAAAATAGGGAGTTAGAGCAGATCGTTCTCGAGCGTGCGCTCGCACGAGCCAAGCAACACCAAAGTATCAGGCTGCTTGCGCTCTGGCGCGTCCAACCGATCACCTCGCTTCGGTGCGGAGAAAGCCGAAGAAGGGTATATGGCGGTCGCGTCTTGTACCGGCGAGCTTGCAGGTGAACAGCCAACCTTCGCGTCCGCAGCTGAGGCCGGTCCAACGTCGTCGTGGTCGGCCTTGGGCGCACGTCCTGCGGATATTTTTCCGCAGCGGCGAGACCGTCTTCGGACAGGGAATGGCGGCGAACCCAGTCATCAACGTACTTGCGCAAATCCGTGACAGCGTGATGTTTGACGACGGCCCAGCTTTCTCTCCTGTGGCGGACCAAGCACTCTTGAAGGATGCCCGTCGCCTTCAGGAGTCTGAGATCAAACGCGGGCATCCCTTTCCAAGCATGATCCAGGAATATCTCCACGATCGCCAGATGCGATCTCATCTCAGCGTCCTGGGTGCCTGTAAAGGCGACCAGCGCCCAGAAGGCGGACAGATCTACTGATCCGTCGGACTTAAGCGCCTCGATGAGGTTCTGGGGATCAATCGTAACGTAGGCTGTGCCGCCATCGCACCGCGCAACAGGCATCCGACTATTACAAGGACGCCAAACGGCGCAGCGGGCTGGCCTCGCGCCAGCTGTGTTGACCGGCTATGCGTACTGGAACGGATGCAACAGTCCAGCCTCCTGGTCAGTCTGAATTCGACAGTTCCTGTTTCAGTTCAGAGAACTTTGCTGCCATCGTCGGATTGCCACGCGTCAACCGCTTCACCGTCAGGTCCTCGGCCTTGTCGTTTGCGAGCCGCAGGTTGTTTGCCGACTTGTGAAGCGCATCTTTGGTTTTTTCCAGATCCTTGATCGCTTCGTCGATGCGTCTGACTGCTTCCTCGAAACCTTCCGAGGCCAGGCGCCAGTTCCGCCCGAACGCAGTTTTGAAATCCTCGAGCTGGGATTCAAAGTTGGTAATGTCGATATTTTGCGCCCGCACCATTGCCAGTTCCGTCTTGTACCTGAGTGAGTTCATAGCCGCATTGCGCAAGAGCGTGATAATTGGAATGAAAAACTGCGGTCTCACCACGTACATTTTGGGAAACCGATGCGATACGTCTACGATCCCAGTATTATAAAGTTCGCTTTCAGGTTCGAGCAACGAAACCAGCACCGCATACTCACAATTCTTGGCGCAACGATCCTTGTCGAGCTCTTTCAAAAAATCTTCATTCCTCTTCTTGGTAGAAGTTTCATCATTCTCGTTCTTCATCTCAAATATGATCGAAACGATTTCAGAGCCCGCATCATCCATATCTCGGAAGATAAAATCACCCTTGCTACCGGAACGGGCGTCATTATCTTTCTCAAAATAAGCTCTCGGGAAAGCGGTGGCACGAATGCGGTCAAACTCGGTCGCGCAATGCTGTTCCAGCGTCTCACCGATCATTTTTGTCGACAACTTCGACTTCATATCCCTCAGGCGTTCAATCGCCTCGTCGCGATCCTTAAGCTGCGTTTCGTACTTGTCCTTCAGGGCAGTTTCGGCAAGCTGTTTTTCCAGTGCGATACGATCCAGTCCGCTCTTCAGTTCATCTCGCTCCTTTTCAACTGCAAGTACGGCTTCGGTCACGGCGATCTTGCGCGAAAGTTCGCCCGCATCAAGCTTGGCTTTGAGACGTTCGATCTCTGCGTCCTTTAAAGACGCGGCTTTCTGTAATTCGGCGGCGAGCCTCGCCTCGGCCAGTTTTGACGCAATCTCCTGCTCCCGCCTGGCGGTTTCGAGGTCATGCAGAAGAGTATCACGTTCTTTCTCCACGACATTCAGGGCTTCGGCTACTGCAAGTTTCTGCGCCACTTCGCCGGACTCAAGCCTGGCTTTCAGCTTCTGAATTTCAGAATCCTTGGCTGCCGCAGCTTTCTGAAGTTCGCTGGTAACCTTTGTTCAGCCAACTCCAACCGCTCGTGCAGTTGTTTTTCGAAATCAGTGTCACGGACCTGCTTCAGGATATCTGCATACCCCGCCTCATCGATCTTAAATGCCTTGTTACAGTGCGGACAGATGATCTCGTGCATGATAATTCCCATTAGCCGTGGCACAACCTTTCGGAGGGCCGCCCCTGCCGGCAGTGATCTGGAGACATGTGAACGAACACTATCCTGCAGGTCAAGTTTATTTCATTTGGCTTCAGTCGACCTGAACTTTTCACCAGAAGAGGCAATGAGCACAGAACGAAAGGTATATTGAGCGAAAGACAATCACGGTTGCCGACAGCAACCTGATGGTGGACAGCCAAACCAATGATCCGAATGTCAGTTGTTGAATCGCAAGGCAACGGACGGGTCCGGTCGTTCGGCTATTTAACTCCAGTAGCTTTCGTCAACACCGCGAGGAACTCGCCATCTCACACAGCTCAAGGAGCCTATTACGGGCCGCATGTTCGCATTTAACGGATTGTATGAAACGCTTGAAGATGCATCCCAGCCTGGACAGGCACACACCATCGCCACAATGGCCTACGACACATGTTCTCAGCTGAGAACGCCGCGCCAGCCACTTCCAGCCCCAGCCGCCTCACCGGCACCCCAACCCATGGCAGCCCCGAAGACGGCGCATATAGGCGGCAGGCCGACGTCATTGCCAGGACGCTCTCCAGGCAAGACTTTCTGGCAGAGGTCCAGGAGCGCGATCCAGTGCACCGGAAGACGATGTCGTTTGCGCGGGCGGTTTAGGGAAGCGTCTTTTCCCTATACTTTTTGTTTCTTTGCAACCGGTACCCCACTTGTCGCAAATCTAATTTAGTGAGAATAAAACACTATCTATTCGCTAGGGGGGGGAGTAAGGGCAGTGGGGAAATCTGGGGCGTTTTGCTTTTATAGATGGCGTCAGTGTTTGATTGGCTTTCTTGGAATATTGGGTGTACTTCTATCGTTGGTGACCGCCAGTGCGGCTCCAGTGACTTCACCGCAATACTTCAGTGGTTCAAAGAATAATGCAATTTCGGGGAAATTGGCGGCCGCAGGGGATACGGCTTGGTTCAGTCTGGTAACCGGCCCCGCCAATGGAGCTCTCACGCTTAACTCCGACGGAAGCTTTACTTACATACCTGCTCCAGATTTTACCGGTGGCGATACCTTTGTTTTCCGGGCAACGGATATCAACCCTCCACACGAGTACTCGGAAAACTCAGTGTATTTCGCGATTTCGGCCGTCGAGCCGAGAGTAACGTCAGTCGCTGTTCCGGCTAGTGGCTATTACAACGCCGGCTCAGTGCTGAATTTTTCGGTGAATTTTGATCAAGCTGTATTTGTCTCCGGCACGCCTTCATTGTCGGTTATTATCGGCTCTGACACAAAGCCAGCAGCGTATGCGGGCGGCAGTGGTACAAACACCCTCACATTTTCTTATAATGTTCACCCCGGCGACATGGACATGAACGGGATAGCGATTGGCGCACTTTCGACCAACGGAGGATCCATCGCAAATAGCGCAAATGTTTCAGCGATTCTATCGCTCAACAATGTTGGGTCGACGTCTCAGATAATAATAAACACTGCCAACCCAACAGTGTCCCTTTCAACTACATCTTCTTCCTACGATACCGTAAAGCAAGTAACGGCTACATTTTCCGAACCGGTGACGGGTTTTACGTTAGCTGATATTGAATTCTCTAACGTCGGAACTGTCGGCGCTTCTGCCCACTCACTGGCAACCGCCGACAACACTACCTATTCTTTTGTCGTTACAATGTCGGGAATTGGCGTATCCGTAGTGCGGATACGAGCTGGATCTGTCACTAATCTGGCAGGAAATGGGAACCTCGGTTCCAACGCACTGAACCTTACGCTTAATCCTCCCCCAAACGCTGACTTGCAGAACCTCATTCCGAGCGCTGGAGCTTTAGCCCCCGCTTTTACTCCAAACACGAGCTCGTACACGGTGAATGTCGCAAACGATGTTGAGAACATTTCGTTCATACCATCGCTTGCAGACGTCAACGCAACGGTTGTCGTCAACGGGTCTCCAACGCCCAACGGAACGTCGAGTGCGGCAATTCCATTGGCGGTGGGGAACAACACGGTTACCGCGATTGTAACCGCGCAGGATGGGGCCACCACGAAGAGCTATACGGTCAACGTCATCCGCGCACAGTCTGGTAATGCCGATCTGGTAGGCCTTGTTCCGAGCGCTGGATCGCTTGACCCTGCATTTTCACCGAGCGCAACGACTTATAGGTTAACGGTTCCAACTGAAACATCGTCATTGCAGTTGACGCCTTCATCTGCTGATCCGACGGCCACCATAACGGTCAACGGAGGAACCGTCCCATCAGGTAGTGCAAGCACTGCGCTTCCGCTCAGTATCGGCAATACGACCCTGACGGTTGTCGTCACTGCGCAAAATGGAACGACACGCAGCTATACGGTAAATGTCATCAGAGCAGCATCCGCAGATGCAACGCTTGCTAGCCTTGTTCCCAGTATCGGCTCGCTGGACCCGGCATTTGATAAAGATACACTCAGCTATTCTGTGAACGTTGAGAATAGTGTCGAGAGAATTTCGTTCGCGCCAACCGTTTCCGAGCCTTCTGCCCGGGTAAGCGTCGCAGGAAGCAATGTGGCGTCGGGAAGTTCCAGCGCTCCCCTAGGACTGGCTATTGGTTCGAACACGGTTTCGATTGTCGTGACCGCGCCAAGTGGGGCCAATCGCAGCTACATGGTTGTGGTCAACCGTGCGGCCATGGTTTTCCCAGACCCGACGCTCGATCCCGAAGTGATCGGTTTGTTGAACGCGCAGGCAAGTGCCGCTAGACGCTTTGCGCAGGTTCAAACGCGGAATTTCCAAAACCGGCTTGAGCAGTTGCATGATGAAGGCGATCGGAGAAAATCTAGCCTCGGCGTGCGACTTGGCGGTCCATCGTCCGCACAGCAACAGGAAGACCCGGCCACTCCCCGTTTGTCAACATCGCCGGTCGGGATTTCAACTCTCGGCTACGCTCCCGAAAAGCGCGATAGCTTTCCGGGCAAGTCTATTGGCTTGAAAGAGCCGGAGCAACATGTGCCCGCCATAGACCCAGACCTTGGACCATTCGCATTCTGGAGCAGCGGCTTTGTGAACTTCGGTCAGCGCGATAGCGGTAAGCTCGATCTGGACTATACGCTTGTCGGCGTGAGTGGCGGCATCGACTATCGGTTCTCGGAACGTTATGTGGCGGGTTTCGGAGTCGGATACGGGCGGGATCGCACAGATATTGGAGACAACGGCACGGAGAGCCGCGCTAATGCCTACAGCGCTGCGGTCTATGGTAGCTTCAAACCGATCGACAATTTCTTTATCGATGCGCTTGTCGGCGGCAGCATTCTGGATTTTGACTCTACCCGATTCATCACGGCAGACGGCAGTTTGACCGATGGCAAACGTAATGGCCATCAATTGTTTGGATCGCTGACGGCTGCTTATGAATTTCGCCAAGAAGCATGGCTGGTCTCGCCTTATGGCCGGATGGAAATGTCGCGCTCATGGCTCGATGGTTATGCCGAAGAGGGTGGCAGTATTTACCGGTTGACCTATGGCAATCAGACCGTGGATACTGTCACGGGTGTGGTTGGTTTGCGCGCCAATTACGCCATCGACTACACATGGGGGCGTCTGACCCCCGGTGTTCGCGCCGAATATGCTCATGATTTTCAGGGCTCGAGCCGGGCCGCCATGGGATATAGCGCGCTTGGCGGGCTTCCCTATGCGCTAGATGTTGAAGGCGAGAGCAGCGATAGCGCCAATGTGGGCCTTTCGCTCGATTTCAGCTTCGATAATGCATGGACCGCGGGCGTCGAATATCGAACCGGCTTTGGTAGTTCTGGCGCAAGCGATCACGCGATGGCACTGCGGGTTGGTGCGAAGTTCTAGTTGATCCCGCAAGTCGATCATCGTCAGATCGGGAGCGGTGCAGCGCAGAGATCGGTACTTCACGTGAGAACAGCCGAGATACCGCTTTGCGAGCAGGTGGTGCGGAACAGCCGTGTGCGCATTCGCGAGCGTATCTGGCGACAACAGCAATGATATCCGTCCATCGGCGGACCCGATGGCCAAGCAGACAATCACCTGCATGCAGCACGATAGCCGGCAGCGCGGCCGCATCGTACGCCAGGCCATAGCTTGCGGAGCCTTTTCCAAAATCCGCGGCAAGAGCCGTACGGGTCCGTGCGAAGCTGGTCAGTCGCGGCGGCGATCCCGGCGAACGTGGTCACGAACCAGTCGCCGACGCGACATGCAATCCCGCGCGCAAGCAAACCGCTGGCCGATCTCGCCGTCGATGCATCGAAAACAATTGCCAGGATTATATGGCCGCGAATGCCGATACCAACGTGGTCGCGATTATTGGCCGATGCTCGTCCCTGCTGACACCGTCATTGGATCGCGATCGCCATGTCAGCAGCTGGTCTGCAACCGGACGCTCGCAGACGATGTATACTGGGCCTGCAGCCCGCGGACATTCGCTTCAAGGAAATGCTCGAAGCTGGAATGTTTCAGCCTTACTGATATCTGGCCCGCGATATAGGCTCGGTCCTCTGGAGTGGCCACTGCAATCTCCTCCACGAGTTCCTCGCGGCCGTCAACAAGCAAGAGGATGCCCTCCGCATCGCGACTGCCGATGACGTCGTCTTCGCCATTCCCGCGATAGGACTGCTTCCTTTCTCACATGCATATAGAGAAACAGATCCTTGTGCGGTAGCAACATCATAATCCCGGCAAGATGACCCAAAGCGCGTTCCGCCAGGCGCAGCCGCTCCAGACGCGCCAACACGTCGATTGCGGTAAAAGCGACGCGAATGCGCGCATGGATGTCACCAGCAACGAGGGCTTTGAGAAAGCGGCCTGGTTGGAGGCTGGATACTACTGATCAGGAGAGGCTCCCATTACACGGGAATAGGCTAATTTAAACAATCAGCCGTCGGCTTAAAAAGAGCTTGGGCTAAGGTAAGTGCTCTTAAATAACGGTTGGCCCTCACAAGCGCCTCCACGCAAGCCGTAACGAAAAACCTGGCAATACCCTTATCACGCGTGCGCCAGCCACATACGCCGTGCGGCGGACCAAAACGTTGAGGTCCTCCCCGCCTCTTTGTTGAAGCCAGGCGGGCAAACTTGCCTTAACCTCAGCGGTACACCCGATCTGGCACGCACCTAATCCAGTTTATTCTGTAAATTTCTAGGGACGCGCTCATATCCGCTGCCCATTTGACTGGCGGAGCTTGAACTCGATTTTTAGCTTCTTGATGGGCATTTCGTAGCCAAGGATTAGGCAGACGCCGGTCCGGACCTCCCTGCCCTGCCCTGCCCTGGTGCTTTCATCTCCCAGGATTTGGGCACGGACTTTTCCGTAAGCCTGAAGAGTTCGTGGCGTGGCCTGGCAGTTGCCGCCTGCACCAGAGTCCATCCCCCTACGGTCGATAGAGAGCTCTTGAACCTGTTCTGTTTGCCTGGAATTGCGTGCTACAACGACAATAAACCGGGTAAGCTATCCGATTGAAAACCCACCGCCCGCCCTCCGTTACTAAAGCGAACCCCCACTTAACTTTAGTCAGGCTGACGGTATCGATGCTGAAAAGGAAAGAGGTATCCTGGCGGACTTGATGGCATAGATGCTACGGTGATTTGGTTAAGAAATCCACTCCGTTTAGTTAAGATTCCTTCTGATCTTGGGTTGGATGCAAGCCCAGTCGTAAGAATGCCCAAACCGGTGCCTTGCCTCGGCAGGCAGACCGACATTGTCGTCAGCCGTATGGCTTACCCGCCTCGGCACCCCCTACCCTCCTATTCTGCGGCGCGCGCTACCTGCAATTCTATCGCTGTTATATCGTCAGGTCTTGCACGGGCGCGATGGCACTCGCTTCGGATGAGCTCTCTTATGGGAACAACACGAACCTTTGGCATCCAGGTTGCATTCCATACCTTCGCGCTGACCGGAGCCCGAGCTGAGCTACACGGAAGCTTGAAACGACGATGGCTGCAGAGACACTACGCCCGCTCCACATCAAGTGGGGTACGAAGCGTAGCTTAATCGACGCTCTGGAAGACGATTTGTCAATCAGTCAGCTTCTTGTCAAAAAGGGGATAGCTTACGACTACATGGCCTGATCGCTCGCAGCCGAATTTTCCGCCCTTTCCGCTCCCTCGACCATCCGTCGAAGCTGACTTTCGAATGAATTAGCGTTCTCGGATTAGCATCATTGCCGCTCGTCATTTGAGAATCGGCATCGCCGCCGGTTATGAGTAGCTTTGGAAAGAGCAGCAATTGTAATTTGTCAGCCGTTTTTTTTGAGGAAACACCCAAATATTTCAAGTGCTTGAATGAAATGAACGGATGTTGTCGTCCGCATTCAGCCGAGCCCTGGCACCAAATCCTATGACCTACGCTATTTCGTTATGATGGTGATAAACACATTGCCGCAGAAATGAGGAGACAAAAGCACAACGCATCGTATTTGCGGAAATCGGTCCGGATTGGCGCAACTTCCTTTATCGTTTCACCGGAAATGACCAACGGCCTTCGCATCGTACAGCAATTTGTCGCCCTCGCATGACGAAATCCGAAAGCGCGGCGAACCTCCAGGCAGAAAGGAAGAAGGTCTCAAGGATTACCCGCCGATCACCACGAGCGACACCGAGTGTCGCCTGATGCAAATCCAGATTGCTATCGAGGTTCGACATTCTTCTGGCGCCCCAGCCGATAGGATAAAGCTGCAAAGTTCTGGCAATTCAAGGCTTGGGGATCGTCCCGACGACTGCTCGCCTGTTAACACGCATAGCGTTATCGGCGAGGCGGATGTAACAAAGCCGACGAAATCTGGCCGCTTTCGGTCGCTTGGGAGTCCTTCCGAACGGTGGAACGCGTTAGGCTGACAAACTGCATACGTGAAAGGAAGATGCCCAAGATTGCTGAAAGTGTCCTCTCTACGAGCCAGCTGTATGGATCTGGAACAGTCTCGACGAGGAGATTCTACCTTCACTTTGGGCTTCGGAAGAATTCCGTTGGCCTCGTTGTTCGCCAAAGCGTGCTGTGGAACCCCGAAGCTGGCAGGACTGCACCTGATGCCGAACCGCCCTGCAAGTCAGCGTCTGGAAAGCCGCACACAGTATCCCCCGCCTCATCAACCTGGATTAAGGATCCGCACGCCTCGCTGTGGGACCTTGAGGAGCAACTCAAGCCGTCGCGGTCGACCCAATGTCCTAATTCCCCTTGATAGGGCGAGCCTCAGTTATTGATACTACCCTGCAAGCGCAGCTTCCGGCGGTACTGCGCGCCCACCGCGTTATCTGATGAGTCCACCTGATTACCATTCTTTGCCGGTTACAAGTGGACCAGTTGGATTGGTATATAAGGTGCAACAGGCTAGTTCAGCTTTGGATCTTCAGCGTGAATGGTCTCGTTAGCCAGACAATGTAACTTCAAGGTTCCCCGCAGGCACAATGTCGAGGCGCAGCCCTGAAGTCCTGCAAGCTCGCGCAGACCCAGGAACCACAAAGCTCCCGGCGGTAGCTTGAGTTCTGTATCCACAGCCTGCGGACAAAAATGCGTTAACGCTCCCTTAACCTTAAATTCCTTGCAGGCATCCCAGAATCGGAATTATAGTTGCGAAAATGTCTCCTCTTCGCATTGTTTTGCGAAACTATCCTGGGAAGGACTAAAGTTCTCCAAATGAGCGAGCAGCTTATAAATCGTTTTGATCATGAAATAGCCCTTCAGGGTTCAAAAATCTCTAGCGCGCTGAATATGTTACGGACGCAACAATATCCACCGGACGCACGCAAGAACCTGCGAAAATTTCAGCTCGCTGAGGTCGCTGACCTTATTGGAGTCACACAATCTCATTTGCGCCAACTGCATAACGAAGGCAAAGGGCCTGAAGTAGAAATCATTTCAGGACGCCGGTACTACACAGCTGAACAGATGCTGGAGCTGCGCGCTTATCTCGAGGATAACAAGAAATCGGACAAGCGCATCTATCAACCAAAGCGCAGGCCGGGGGAGGGGCTGCAGGTACTCTCGGTCGTAAATTTCAAAGGTGGCTCCGGCAAAACGACCACGGCCGCTCACCTTGCACAGTATCTTGCACTTACCGGCCATCGCGTACTTGCGATTGATCTTGATCCTCAGGCATCGTTGACGTCGCTATTCGGCATCCAGCCTGAACTGGATGATATCGCGTCGCTTTATGAAGCAATCCGTTTTGACGAAGAGAAAAAGCCTATTGCAGATATTGTGCAACACACAAATATCCCAAATCTGCAAATCATACCCGCGAACCTCCTGCTGCAGGAATATGAATATGATGTTCCTTTGGCTATATCTGGCAAAAAGGGAGATGAGGGTCGCCTGTTCCACCTGCGCATCGTCAACGCGCTAAAAGACATCGACGCAGATTATGATGTCGTGGTTATCGACTGTCCGCCACAACTTGGTTATCTCACAATCACAGCTCTGATGGCCTCAACAGGCATTCTGATTACAATTCATCCTCAAATGCTCGATATTATGTCGATGTCCCAGTTTCTCCAGATGTTGGGCGGCATCATGACCTCGGTGGCAGATGCCGGCGCTGAAATCAGAATCAAGTGGTTCCGGTATCTCGTGACCCGTTTTGAGCCGACAGATATCCCGCAGGCGCAAATGGTCGGGTTCATGCAATCAATGTTTGCACAGAATATGCTGAAGAACCACGTTCTAAAATCGACGGCAATTTCTGATGCATCCATCAAAAAGCAAACCTTATACGAAGTCGAAAAAAGCGACTTCGTACGCTCAACCTACGAGCGGGCCATGGAGAGTCTTAACGCAACCAATAGTGAGGTAGCGGATCTGATTCACCATGCATGGGGGAGGAGGTAGGCAATTGTCAGCCGTTCTTTTTCGCTTTTTCGCGCGATTTTACAGCGGGTTACGCGAAATGACCAATAAGGATGATTATGCTCATGTCACGTAAAAATCCATTTGCAAACCTCGATCTCGCATCAATCACAAGCGATAATTCAGCTGCAAAGAAGCCGGCTTATGGCATGACTGGAGCCGCCAAGACTGTTGTTCGATCCATTGAGGAAATGGCTGAGAACACAAAGCGGCTGATGGACGGGGAGACAATCATTGAGATTGACCCTCAGCTTCTCGACGTCTCCTTCGTTGCTGATCGACTGTCGGAAGACGAAGTTGAATATAATGAGCTAAAAGAAGCCATCAGGGAACACGGCCAGTCATCACCTATTCTCGTGCGCCCTAATCCGCAAAACGCTGAACGATATATGGTGGTTTTTGGCCATCGCCGGGCAAGGGTTGCGGTAGAACTTGGCAAGCCTGTAAAGGCTGTAGTCAAAAAACTGGACGATATTTCCTCTGCAATTGCTCAAGGCCAGGAAAATTCCGCACGTTCTAACTTATCATTTATAGAACGCGCATATTTCGCTCAGAATTTGCTATCTAACAGCCTTACAAAAGATGTCGTCAAATCCGCTCTGGGCGTCGACGATGCCATGCTGTCCAAAATGCTTAGCGTGGCTGAATCCATACCATCGACAATCATGATGGCATTGGGTGCATCAAAGAAAATCGGCCGGGATAAGTGGCTATCGCTTCGACAAATACTTCTTAATCCAGCCCATCGGAATGTTGCTCTTGAGCGAATTTCCACCGATGAATTCATCAGCCTCCCGGAAGAAGACCGGTTCGACGCCTTACACGAGTATCTGAAGAGATACAGCATACGATCAGCGGCCAAATCTCCTGCCAAAGCGTCTGCTGAGACAACCTGGTCATCGCCCGATCGTTCCGTGAACTTCTCGATGAAACAAAAAGCAAGAAAGGTTGCTGTTGAATTCTCAAATGCTGAAGCCAAGCCATTCAGTAGCTGGATATCGAACAACATGGATCGGCTTTACAACGAGTATAAACAGTCGCAATCCAAACCGAATGGAGCTTAACTAGCAAAAGAAAAAGGCCCCCAAAACGTTGCCGCATGGAAGCCTCTCTCAATCTGTAGCAAGTCTGAGAATCGCATTTCCATGATTCCCTGTCAAGAGTCTTAGCGTCGTTTTGGCGAGCAGATTTCTTTTGCCCGGAAGAGGTAAAAGGAAATGCAAATCCTGGAAACATTAACGCCTGCTTTTCGCGGGCGATCGAAGAATTGTGCCCAATTACAAGTGTCTTCCCGAACGACCGTTGTAAAAACTGTCAGCCGATGGGACGTCTACAAAAACCTGTGTATCGCAAAAACAGCATTTGGCTTGAACGACCGTAGCCTCGCCGTCCTCAATGCATTGCTGTCGTTTCTTCCCGGGAATGTTATCAGCGCCAAACAGTCTCTCGTGGTTTTTCCCTCAAACCGCCAGCTCTCACTGCGAGCTCATGGCATGCCGGAATCCACTTTGCGACGACATTTGGCTTCATTGGTAAAAGCAGGCTTGATTTCTCGCCGTAACAGCCCCAACGGTAAGCGATATGCCTACAAAGATCGGGCAGGGCAGGTAGAGGAAGCCTTCGGTTTTTCTCTGCTTCCACTCTTGGAACGCGGTGCAGAAATAGCGAAATCAGCTGAAAAAATTCGCGCTGATACCATGCTCGCGAAGCGCACCCGTGAGCAGATCACGTTGAAGCGACGTGATCTGGCGGCAAAAATTGACAGCGCACTAGCTGAGCACCCTGGCGAGCATTGGAAATGTGCCCATGTGCGTTTCCGTGCTATCGTTGATGCCATACCGCGCCGAGCAGCCCCAAACGAGCTGTGCATCATTCTTCAGGAATTATCCGCATTAGAGATCGAAATCGATAAGCATCTGAAATTGCAGGTAAATCTAACGAAATCGGGCGGCAATGCCGCTGAAAATGAGCGGCAGCATAATGAATCCCAGACTGAATCCTTTAATAAGATTCAAAAGATAAATTCAGATGATTTGAGAGAAAATTCAAAAAAGTCCAGCACCCCGAATACGCACCACGGGCTGCATCCGTCTTCCTGTTCAAAAGAGTTTCTCGACATTATCCTGAGAACATGTCCAGACATTCGAGACTATAAGCCAACCATAATCACCTCATGGCGAGATCTAGCAGATGCCGCAAAGCTAGTTGCTGGTTTTCTTGGTGTTAGCCAATCCGCATATCACAATGCTGTAGCTGTTATGGGGTTGGAAACGTCATCCGCAGCAATAGCCTGGATATTGCAACGAACAGACCAGATAAAGTGCGCTGGCGGGTATTTAAGGTCACTCACCGACAAAGCCAGAGAAGGCAAGTTTTCGATGGAAGGGCTCGTTGGGTTATGTTTAAAAACAAATGCAATCTGATCAGTGCTTTGGGCCAACGTACGCCCGGGGCTGTTTGTTTGAGACATCATGCCAAACCTGAACCTCGCGCCAAGACGGAAAGCTCCGACAGATTTTGGCATGCTGAAGCTGTATTGCAGCAGCTCTATCTGGCTCAACACAGCGGTGGGGTGAAAGTTGTACAGATGAACGAATGCCGATCCTTTTCAGCGGATCCGATCAGTTTCGTGAGCATGTTTGGCAACCGTTTTTCAGTGAGGCAGCTATGCTCTGAATTGACATGTCCAGAAGATCAGACAGCCAGACAGACCTTGGGATGAAATGATTGCGTGGCCAGTGTCTGGATGTGTCGAGCAAAATCAGCCGCTTAACACTGCGAGGAATTGGCTTGCTTCCGGCAACTATTCCCATTGACAGGACCCGGCCGAAATGTTCGCCCTTCTGGAGCAAGTCGATGGGATACTGCAAACAGTCGCGCAAGTGACGCAGCGAAGCCATTTCCCGCGCCAGACCAAAGCTGCAACCGGCGTTCAGTTCCATTAGGAATTAGAAACCGATGAACTTCATTATAGAGCAATATCGTTCCATTGCCGTCAATGAGGGCGCCGGTAGGCTCATCTGCATAGGCAATGTACTGGTCCCAACGAAAAATCGCCTTCAACGTTTTCTATAAAGGGAGCCCGGCATTCCGCCCGCATGCGTAATAATACTGTTTTCGTCCGACGCCGGGGAGGTGCCCTAATAGAAGTCGAATTGCCCTTCCAACGTCGCACAGTAATGGATATTTCCATTCATCAAAATTACCAAGCGGGCATACCGATGGCGGGTATATTTGCGCGCCTGCTCCTTGGCGATAGAGGAACCTTTATCTTCACATCGTTTCAAAGACAGTCGGCGGATTCTCGTCCTTGCCCAGTAACAGGAAAATCGTTGAACCCTGTCGTACTTTTCTCAAAATCAGCGGGAGGCATCCGATCTGCCAGGTCCGGGGTGTCACGTTCGCGTCAAGGGAGCGCGCCCAACGCGGTTCTTTAGCAGCCGATTGATCCCGTGGAAAACCTTAACAGGAAATCGAGTTTCCAAACCCGTTAAAGCATGGATATTGATCAATCCACCGGCCGAAATTCGGTATCATTATGCCTTTGGAACAAATCCCACTCCAAAACCAAACAATCGGCCAATTTTCACTAACGTTTCGAGCGTTGGATTCGCTGTTCCCGTCTCGATCTCAGCAACCTGGCGCCTGGTGAGCGAAAGTGCCCTGGCAAATTCAACTTGTGTCATCCCAAACCCTTGACGGATTTCTAAAACCGCCCCAGGTAGCCTCAAGTCGCCGTTTCGAGCACGCTCCGCCAGCATTCGCCGATTGTCAAGAATCTCTTCTTTAGTGGGCTTTTTCCAGCGAGCCATCTAGCTGTTCTCCCCTATCATTCGAACGCAGCAAGGACGCTGTCTGCTATCGCTATACAGCGCCCCATAGCATGTTCGAGAATTTCCGAAGACGCCCCCATATTTTTCGCCAGGGCTGGTGCTTGCCGCAGACGTTCAGAAAACTGGAGAAGCTCAACAACGAGCGCTTTCTGCTCCTCTGCTGCAACCATCAGCTCTGCGCAAATCTGTTTCCAATCCGGAAGATGATCGCGACCGCTGTCACGCATCCTGGCCCAACGCGTGGAGCGAACAATCCCCTCTCTGGCGAGCCGCATTGGCGCGAAATCAAAGAGCGGAGAGAGGCGGATCGTGCCGTCGGGATATTTGCTGAGCGCGGAATTTCGACCGTGATTATCGGGATTGCCGAGCGCCAGATTGGCAATGTCGCGCTTTAGATATTCGGCAATATCCGCGAAGGGATTATCAGAATATTGACGCAGAACATCGATGTAGGCCTCATGCGTGCCGACATGGCCAAAATCGGCAACGCCGATCGCGGCTACCAGGCTTTCCTGTCCCAGTCGGACGGTTCCGCCACCTTCTCTCTTCTTCCGGTCGAAACGGGGAATGATCAAAACGCCTTCGGCATAGGTTGACGGTTCGCTGACACCCAGGCCAATCTCTTGAGCGATCCGCGAATAAAGGCCTTCCCCTTCGAGGATAAGGCGATCCACAGGCTCGTTGCTGCGTACCAGCTTGACAATGACGTGGCGGACGGCCTCTTCGTCGGTCACGAAACTGTCGGGATAGTAGAGCCCATCCTCCGCCTGTGTCATCGAGACCTTCGGCCATTCGCCCTGAAGACCGCTTGAACCGGAGGCTAGCATTCCAAAACGATCGGCGACTTCCATGAAGCGATCCGACCGCTCAAGGATTTCCGCTTCCGTCACCCCTTGACGCTTCACACCGCGCAGTCGTTCCGCTTCGGCGTCCGCCGCTTCTTTGATGCGGATGTTGCCTATGCCGCCCGTAGCCGATCGCAGAAGCAATGGCAGATCAGAAGCGCGCGAACCTTCAGCAAGACCAAGGTACCCGGAAAGCTTTCGCCGCGCATGCCCCTGCGGCATAAGATCCAAGAGGAAAGGGGGCCAGCTCCCACTATATCGATTTTCAAGATCGACGGGATAGCGGACGGACAAGGCGCGCTGGTCACGAACCGTTTTTCCGGCAGAAAACTCCGCCGATGCCACGGTGACGAAATAGTCGAGATCGTAGTCGACGATCGACGCGCCCAGGTAGCCCACCGCGTCGTTCTTTAGTTCCAGTGTCGCGGCGTGATGCCATTCATCGTCAAAATGGGTTTGGAGCGTGAGGCGCATTAAATGACCCTTTCAATGGTTCAAATAATACAAATTCTTCAATTATTCAACCCATTAAAATGGGTTAATAAGAGTCAAAAGCGCCTCGGGCACACCGGCCGTTTGACATCACACAGGCAAGCGCGCGCAGTGGGCGACAGGCTGAGCGGCCAGTTTGATTCAAACTTCTGAACGGCTAGCGGAGCTGACCTGCCACTGAACTTTCATCCAACGGCGATTAGAGCCTCGGCGGTTTTGACTACGCCAATTGGCGTGTTGGTAGCAACCGGCGGAAACGCCAAGCTTTCATATTGCGCAGCGTTGGAGCCGGTTGCGGCGATGGATCCAGCATAGACCGCCGGGGTTTGGTATCCCAGCGACGAGTGTGGCCGGAAATTGTTGTAATCGTCGGCCCATTGGGCGATGGCGCTGCGGGCGTGATCGAGGCCAAAGAACAGGCTTTCGTTGAGCAATTCGTCGCGCATCCGACCGTTGAAGGATTCAACATAGCCGTTCTGCATAGGCTTTCCTGGCGCGATATAGTGCCACTCAACCTTGTGATCCTTCGACCAGGCCAGGATGGCATTCGAGGTGAGTTCCGTGCCGTTATCGGAGACAATCATTCCTGGCTTGCCGCGTCGTTCGATCAGTGTCGTCAGCTCCCGTGCGACACGGCGGCCGGAGATTGTGGTGTCCGGGATTGCTGCCAGGCATTCCCGCGTCACATCATCAACGATATTGAGAATCCGGAACCGTCTCCCGCATGCAAACTGGTCGTGCACGAAATCGAGAGACCAACGGGCATTTGCTTTCGCCTCGACCAGGATCGGCGCACGCGTGCCGACGGCCCTTCGTCGAGCCTTCCGCTTGCAAACCGAAAGCCCTTCCTCGCGATACAGCCGATAGATGCGGTTGACGCCGGATGGCTCTCCGTCCCGCCTGAGCAGGACGAACAGCCGTCGGTAGCCGAAGCGCCGTCGCTCGTTGGCAAGGTCGCGCAGCTTCGCCCGCAATTCGACCTCCGGCGGTCGGCAGGACCGATAGCGGATCATCTTGCGATCAGCAGACACAATCTGGCAGGCCCGCCGCTCCGAAAGACCCATTATGTCCTTCAGATGTGCAACGGCGTCACGCTTGGCGGCAGGCCCTACCATTTTTTTGCGAGAAGCTCGCGGAGTGCGGCGGCATCGAGCATCTGCTCGGCCAACAGCTTCTTAAGCTTGGCGTTCTCTTCTTCGAGTGCCTTCAGGCGCTTCGCCTCGGACACCTCCATACCGCCGCATTTGGCTTTCCAGTTATAAAATGTTGCGTCCGAAATCCCATACTTGCGGCACAGGTCGGCCACCTTCATGCCTGCCTCCTGCTCCTTCAGCACCGCAATAATCCGCTCTTCCGTAAATCGCTGCTTCTTCATTCGTCCGTCCTTTATTGGGCCGGAATAATCCATTCTGGAGGAAATTCTCAGTGGCAGGTCAGAGCCAACCCAAGAACAAGGAAACGGCTCCATCACAGCGAAGAAAACCATTCCGAAGCCGCAGCGCCTGGAAGGGTCGCGTTCCAGCAAAATGTCGAGGTCTGTGACTCAGTGCCTTTTTAAAACCCTTCCTATCGAATGAAGGAAACCAGTTTTAGAGGCGCCCGAAACTTCTTGCATACCACCCTGCTTCACTCGCGGACTATAAGATGCCCACAATCCCGGATTTGTTATCCAAGGTGCATCGGTTTCGGCTTTATTTCTGTAAAAGAAGACTTTCCCGGCCAATCTTTCGCGGTTTCTGTATACATAGCGGAGCTCGCTTGCAGTAATGGATTGGCCTTGAGCGCCTTCTTTATGAACAATTTTTTCCTCATCCAGTCCATCGAGCGCAAAGTGGATTCTGTTACCTGCTCCGCTTGCGGTCATTTCAATACCTATTTTGCTGCCCCGTTTCCAAAGAAGCCTCGGGGCCAGTTGTGAGCTGTTTCCATTCCACACATGATAAGGTGATATACCGGGAGATTTTCTGACTTCCCTGTAAATATTGGCTATATTGAATTTGGGATTATTTTCACCAGCCTTAAAAAAGTCGTCCCATAGCGGATAATTTCTAGCTCCTTTCACCAGATCTTTGATGTTGGAAGGAGGTGCTAATTTTTTCTCATATTTTTTTTTGGGCGATATAATGAATTTCGAGATTGCAGCTGGGTCGGCGCTGAGCAGAGATTGTCCAGAAATTGTATTGTTATATAAATCGATAATTATAGCGGGTGCATTCTTATCGTTCGAATCGAATTCCCGTCCTAAAGCCGTTGGAACATAGGCAGTCCGGACTCTAGCAAGGCCGTAGACCATATCGCCTTTTTCTTCTCTGAAATTTTCATTTATAGGTCTTAAGCCATCGTTATCCTTGAGCGTCACGGGATTATTGCGAACCATTCTATACAGGTTCAATCCATCCACTGCCCCAGCTGGATCAGCACTTAACCAGCGTCCCAACCAGGGCTGGTAATAACGATACCCGTAATAGTATAGCCCTGTTACATCACGTTCTTTGCCGGAATATCTGATGGTTTTGTAATCCGCTTCCGTTTGGCTCCGCGCCGTCCATATGGCCGTGCCTCCATATGGATAGTATTCTTCCTTGCTGATCACGTTTCCTTCGCTGTCCAGTTCCAGGGTACTGCTGCCGGTCAGGTTTCCATAGCTCCAGCGTATCTGGGCATTGTCTATTGCATCAGGTTTGCCTTTTTCCCAGTGCAGCACCCTGACCTGTGCCCGGCCGGCTAGGCTGACAGTAATAACCTGCATCCTTTCTGCTTCCCGATCGCCATTGTTTCGGGTTCGCAGTTCCACCCCTGCCAAATAGACAACCCGTCGTGTCTGCATGCCAGTGCCTGTCTTTTGCGTTCCGATTTTCAAGATACGTCGGCCGCCCGCATCATACCGGTAGCACTCGCTGTCGTCCGGGCCGTTCTCTCGGACCACTTGCGTTGCTTTCGACAGCTCGTTGCGCGAGTTCCAGACAAGTGCTTGTCCCGGTCTGAGCTTACTCTGCTGTCCTCCTGTCGTGAACATGGCATCCACGTCAGCGGGCATTTCACACAGTGACTGCATCAAAGCCCGATTACTGCGGTTGCTAATAGTGAGCTTCCTCGTAAAACCGCTGCCTTTACCGGAAAAGTGCCGAAACTGCGTTAGGTTGCCAGCAGAGTCATAGTCGTAATGGCGAGTATAGTTTGTGTAAATCGAATCTGCTACCGGAGGAATAATGGGGGCAGGGAGGCCTCCATCATTCAAAGCGCTGCTAGTCAACTCGCGCCCTGTAGCTTTAACGAGTTGATAGAGGCTGTCATAGATATAAGAATTTCCGGGCGTAACCTTTTGGTTGTGAGAGAAGCGGATTTCTTCGGCTTTATCGTAGAAAGCAACCACGTTGCCCGCTGGATCATATTCATAGCGTAGATCCTGAAGTACTTTCTGCCCCGACCCATGTCCCTTCGGCCTTTCCGTTCTTATTCCGGTCAGACGCTGGGTTTCCGGTTCGAATGTATAGCTGGTGATCACTCCATTGCCGTGTTCCTCACGTTCCGCCTGTCCTGCGGCAGAATATGACAGGGATTTCACGACCGGTTGTTCTTCGCCTCCTTTGATCGTCAGCCAACTGGCCGACAATAATCCCGCGACATCGTATTGGACTCGACGCATGTTGCCTTTTGCATCGGTGAAGGTAAGTAGCGCTCCCGTAGCATCCGCGGTCGAAATAGCGGTGAACTGATCGTCATCCAACAATTTATTCCAGGCGGAGCAATCATTTCCCGGCCACTCAGCTATCGCTTCCGGCTTGTTCGAGTCCTTGCGCAAGCAGCGCGTCACTGAGAGCGGCACTCCTGTCACGGCTACGCTATCGGTTCGCACTACGCCAGCGGTATCGTAATGGCTCACACACTGTCCGGCGAGGTTAAATGCTTTTTCCTCGTCGGAACATCCCGCATATACAAATCGCTCCGTGATACGGGGAACTTCACCCGCGACCTCTTCGGTCACGCTGACGGGCCGCCCTGGCATTTCAGAATCTTCATATTGCCAAGTTTTGGTAACGGCTTGGCTCCTGTCTTCGGTACCATCTTCCAGAATGGCTATGTTGCTGATCAGGATAAATGGACGGCCCGCAGCGTCATTGAGTGAAACTGTAGTTCCGTTATCTGCTCCACTTGTACGGACAATATTCCCGGCAAGGTTAGCCAGATATGTGAAATTTGTATGCCCGGCCTCACGCATACGCGGGTCAGCGCTTTCGGCAAGAAAACCGCGCACATCATAACGATGGCTTGTAATTCGTTCGTTTGTAACCTCCGGTTCGTCGGGATGCCGATGGTAGGTTATCTCGCGTACGACCAGTCCACGGTTATCGACAACCTTGACTGATGGTGTTTTGCTAAACAGCGATACACTCAATAGTCTCTCCCGTTGAGTCAAGCTTCCGATCAGGCGCTTTAGTATACGCGCTCAATAGATTAGGACTCTGCCGCAGCCTGGGGCAATTAGCAGAAAATTCCGAGAGCTGTCCCACCCAGTACATTAATACAAATTCTTTCGATCAAGGATGGGGTAAGGTCTTCCAATCGCAGAATTTTGCATGAATTTTGGCATAGAATCAATTCACGGCTCATATATCTAATGCGGGATCAGCAGCAGTTGCGCGCTCAACGCTTCGATTGCAAAGCGAGGGCTTCAGCAAGCGCCCCGATAGTGTGCCAGAAGAAAGGACCCGGAATACATGGTGCGATGGCAACGCGTTTCTAATGTGTTGCGAGCAACGTATCGGCCTGCCCAAAACTATCATCCGAACGCTCTCGGGCTCAACTTCCTCGGACAGCGAGCTGAATGGGGCCAAGCCAAAAGGACAGCGAGATTGCCTGTTCATAAATGCCAGATCCGATTATTTCCCATTGACTGAAATGCACAAATTCCTGTTTCCTTTGAGGTAACTCGAATATCCTTCATGTAAGTAAATTTGTAACGAATTAATGAAAGCTGGCGGTATATCTCACAGATCGCCATGCTACGTTTTGAAATGCACCAATTGATATAGCTGGTTACAGTCTGTAGGTTTCCGGCTATATGTTTTGAAGGGCGGTGAATATGTATAAGTATGGCGAAATACTTGCTAAGCTGAACCGAAATATAAACACGGAACCGTCGTCATTATATGCGGGGCGGCCAATAACTCTAGCAGATATTATGTTTCTCCCTTTTGCGGAACTAAAGCAGCTCGCGGGTCCGTCCCTTACGTCGCAAGAGCTGACTCGACTGTATGTTGCCGCGCAATTCGAACTCGGGCAGAATAAGCTGGCTGAATCCCACGTACTGACACGTGCGAATCCGCAACTAGCAAGAGTTGCGAAGCTGAACATCCGGCAATCCCTTATGCTGTCCGACTTTCAAAAACTGTTCGAGCAACGAGACAGCAGTTTTGTCAGTGCTGGATCGGTAGCATCCATGTTTTCCCCCGCGGCTTACCTGGTGGAATTATACCGTGAGGCCTTAAACCTCCATCCCGTGGATTCGCAGTATCATCTTGATCTTCGTCGACCGGACCTGTCTACCCTTTTACTTTCCTCGGAAAATCTCGATACTCAGGTCTCTGTCCTAGACCTCTCTAATGAGCTGTTGCTTGACATCATTATCAGGGAGTCGGGCAAGGATTATGACGGGGTGATGGAGATGCTATCGTGTCACCACTCAGGATCGGCAGCATTTCATCAGCCCTTTCAAGCCGTCCGCCAAGCCATACTGTTGCGGAACCGGGATCTGCGCCCCTTCGACGATGTTATCTTTTCGCCAGATGACAACGCTGTAAAGCTAAACGAAATAGCAAACGATATATCGCCGAGCATTTTCAGGATTCTGGACGAAGCAATTACGGCAGAAAATGCAAGTGATTTGGTGAAGAAGACGTTCGGCGATGTCCATCTTGCCACCATTATGAATATTGATTTCCTGGCGAACCATTTCGATGTCGCTCGCGGTGAGTTGTCACCGTTGATAGCTGTGCTGTCGGAAAGAATCCCTGCATGGAAACGATTAAAACTAGGTCAAATGCTCCTGACGACGGATCAACTGGCCGATGATATGCGCTGCTATAAGCAAAACCAGTTGGTTTTCCTCCAGGAAGCTGACGTTTCGCGAAACGGTGTTCTGATCGAACGAAAACCTGGCAAAAATTATGACGATCTTGGTCCGATTGAGTTGCTCCCACTTTCGGGCAAGCATTATCGTCTTCGAATTACCAGAAATGACCGGATTGCCGCGGAAGATACGCGAATAGACGTGGGCACAAAGGGTGAAGGAAGCGACGATCTCATTAAGGACTGGAAGGTTCCGGCTGGAAGCGGTGAAGTAAGCTTCGATATTGAATTAGATGTCGTGCCCGACGGTGTTTCGATTGAAATCTCTGTCTACTCCGCAACGCGGTCTGATCTGCGCATTCGAGCGAATGTGGGATTCCGTGAAACTTCCTATCCTCTGGATGCCTCCTTACTAAAGCTGAACAAGCTCGTTTGGTTATACAAAATCGCGGGAATCCCGTTTGACGATGTGCAGTCTATTATAGACAGCTGCAACGACAATTTCGACATTGATCGGGTGGTGCTTAATCGTTTGTTGCAGGTCAAATTCTATATGCGACACTATGGGATTGATGCGCCAGCTGCTGCGGCTCTAAGCGGCTCACGAATAAGCGAGCAACCTTATGGCAAATCAAGAAGCGCATTTGGCCAGCTTTTTAACTTTCCGTTGTTGGATAACCGCGAGTTTGTTGCTGATGGCACAATCGTCCGACTGGGATCTGACGAGGATGGTGATAGATTTCGAATGAGCGTAATGAAACGTGCATTCGGGGTAAACGATGCCGAGTTGCGCACTTTGTGTGTATTGGCCACAGGTCGGGTGGACACACCGGGCATACACTGCACGATGGACGAAATTTCCCTGCTTTACCGGCTTCGTCTGCTGGCTGCGGTTCATAAACTAGGTGTTGATGAGCTCGCCACATTAATCTCGATTTCACCCTATGGATCGTCGGCGATCGCAACAATCAACGGACCGCGGTGGATAGGATTAGTCGGTTATGTCGATGATTATAGTCGGTGGCTGAAAGATTTGAACTGGGCCGTCCGGGATCTATATAGCATAAGCAACCGCAAATATCCGAGCACATTGACGCCCGAAGTCGAGGCATTGGCGAAATCTCTGAAGAGTGCATTAGCCCATCTGAACGTCTCGTCAGCAGGCACCGCAGGTATCAGTATAGTCGCTCCATATGTTGCGGCAGCCACTCAACTAGACTCAACGGAGCTGGCGGAAGCCATATTACTATGGATAGACCATCTGAAGCCAGAGGGTTTCGGTGTGAACGATCTCCTTGAAATGGGGTCCAGCGAGAACGAAACTCCTGCCCAGGCGTCGCGGTTCACCACCTTTTGTTATGTGCTTGAGCAACTGGTACTGTTCGTGAAGATGTCTGGGCTGAGCGCCCAGGTCTTGTCGTGGGTAGCGACACATCCATCAGTTCTCGCTGACGACCTGGTCGGCTTGGCACCTATTCCTGCGGTGTTCCGCTCGCTGATCGAGCTAGAGAATTTCTTCAAAAGATGTGGGAAGTATGGGCCGCAAATTCTTACCTCACTCACCGGAGATGGTTCCAGTGAAAAGGGAAACCTGGCTGTAGGGACTTTAGCCGACGCCTTGGGATTGAATCCCAAGGAGCTCATGCAGGCGCTCACCAAAACTTCGTCGCAGCCTTATTTTTATAACTGGACGTATCTACAAAAGACCTTACGCTGGCTGGATGCAGCGCACGCTCTTGGTGTGGGGCCTAACGACGTCGATGGTTTGAAAAAACTCCGCCACGATTCCTCCTACTCTGATTGGATTGGTGTCAGTCAGTCTCTGCAGTCCGGCCTCGATGCCGTTCAAACCGGGAAACTGCAAACAATCCTGGCTGAAAAACTAAGTGCTGCAAGCAGTGCTTTTGTTATCAGGAACCACTCGCCACTTTGGGTTACAAACCGCGCGGAGCTATACAACTGGCTCCTGATCGACAATCAAGTTTCGGGTGATGTGAAAACCACAAGAATCGCAGAAGCGATAGCGAGCTTGCAGACTTATATCAACCGCGCACTTGCTGACTTGGAGCCAGGAGTAGTCGACAGCGCAAAGACCGGCCGTTTTTTCGGCAAGGCATGGGACACTTACAACAAGCGTTACAGTACATGGAGCGCAGCCGCCCAGCTTGCTTACTATCCTGAAAACTACATTGATCCCACATTACGTAAGGGACAGACAGGTATGATGGACGAGTTGCAGGTAGCGCTTAGTCAAAGTGAGCTGACAACGGATACCGTTGAAAGTGCATTTAACACCTATATGACGCGGTTTGAAGAGATTGCGAACCTTGAAATTGTCAGCGGCTACCATGACCATGTGAGTGATGCGAAAGGCATCACGTACCTGGTCGGCCGTTCGACCGTCGACTATTACTGGCGCCAGGCGGATATCGAACAATTTACGGATGGAAAATTGCCAGCGAGCGCCTGGACGGAATGGAAGAAAGTTACCATCGCTGTTCGTCCGATTAACAATCTGGTGCGTCCGATCATTTTCCGTTCTCGTCTTTATCTGGTTTGGGCAGAGCGGAGAGAAGCTGCCAGGGAAGCCAATGGCAAGACCGAGAAACACACTGAATGCGTTCTGAAACTCGCCCATGTCAAGCACGACGGTACCTGGAGTGTTCCCCAGTCAGTGGGAACGGATAATGACAGCATTCTCTCACTTCTGGACAATTCGCCAGAAAACGAAATTGGCATGTATTGCGCCTGCGAGGCTAGCAGCGACAGCATGTATGTTTTTTTCTATAAAAAACAGGCCAACTACTCAACATTTCCACCTATTCTCGCCGGGTTGATCTACTCATCAGACGGCGAAGTCGAATACTTCCAGACAGAAAAAGCAGCGCGTGAGGTCGGGCATATATTTCTGCAGCTGGATACCACGGGAGTGACACGGCTTAACACTCGTTTCACCCGCATGACCAATACGGTTCATGTTTCCGATCCAGTCCGTCAGGAAAGCTCGTGGGGTGACGGTCTTTATACGGTTGTCGATGGCTGCGAGATGTCGAACATTGTCGCTTCGGTCGAGGACGCTGGCGTCAGAGTGCAATTCAATGCGACACTTCGCCTGCAGTTTGCAGGTGCACCCGGATCAGCCGATCGTCAGCAGGCGGTTGAGTTAATGAAAAAGGCCGGCACGATCGGGGACAGTTTCAGCGTGCCTGCGGCTTGGACGCAGGGGGGAGGTAGATCTGCCGATTACAATGTAAGTTGCATTATCAATAAGACAAAAGAGACTTTTAATTTTCTTCCGTCAGGCAGCTTCCTGTCGGGGGGATGGGGGGTCCGTTATGTAATAGCGTCTCCGGGGCCTGCGACCTGGAGCGAAGAAGCTGTTTTAGGCTCCAACGCGATCTGGTCCAGGCAAGACAATCGTGCTGGTGCCGTAACCATCAAAACCAATATCATCGCCTGCAGAACCAGTACTTTCTCTCCGCGGGATAAGTATGTCACATTCGGTTCGTTCAAATCTCTTGATACCTCGTTGTCGGAGGAAAATGCCAGGATAACCACATCCATTGGCACGGGTTCGAGCTTTACCGCAGACAAATGTTCCATACACTCCTTTGATGGGTCGTTATTTGAGTTCAGCGGCAAGTCTTTCATTGTCCCCTTAAGTGAGTTTCGCGACAATAGCGCCCATGTCGATATCGAGTTTGCGGTCAACGCTCGCTCCGGAGACTTGCTCTTTCTGGGCAAAGAAAGGATGGGCATTACCCTGACAATGACGGAAGTAAATTCACTGCCCGTCATTTCATTAAACCGAACGCCGAGCAACGCGCAGTACTTGCAGTACGGTATCCATCGCGTTCGCGTGAATACCCTGTTTGCAAAACAGCTCGTAGCACGCGCCAACACTGGTCTGGATACGGTTCTCTCCCTGGAAACGCAGTATCTGCAAGAGCCCAAATTGGGACCTGGAAGTTATGTCGACGTAGTCATTCCGGCGTACGATTCAGGCCAGCACGGTAGTAGCCGTCGGGTTCGCTTGCTGCTGGCAAACAGAAAGACCGAAGGCGATCAAAAGTATACCTTTTGGTCCGGACTATTAATCGATTCGGAACAGACTATTCGAATATACATAGGAACGCAGCAGTCAAAGCAGGGAAAAAATTTCCCCTACGACAGATATGATGGTTTGACGCTATTTCTTTCTTGTGAAAAGGGAACCTTTATTCAGGGATTCTTTGAAAATATCGCGGATGATCTTTCTTTAACGCAATACACACCCGCACAGCCGAAGGTTGTTGGACGTGATGTCAGTGCGTCGATAGCCTCAGCGCTTTCGGAACCCATGGATTTTGGCGGTGCCAACGCGCTCTACTTCTGGGAAATGTTCTATTATGTACCAATGATGGTATTCAAGCGCCTGCTGAGTGAAGGCAAGTTCGATGAGGCCGGGCGCTGGATCAAGTATATCTGGAGTCCCGAAGGTTACCACGACAATGGACAACGCCGTCGACATCAATGGAACGTGCGACCGCTTGAGGAGAACAGCGGCTGGAATGCTCGTCTGGTGGATTCTGCGGACCCAGATGCTGTCGCACAAGCCGACCCGGTCCACTACAGAATTGCAACATTTATGGGATACCTGGATCTTCTGATTGCACGCGGAGATGCAGCCTATCGTCAGCAAAATAGGGATGCACTCAACGAAGCAAGAATTTGGTACTTGCAAGCGCAAAATTTATTGGGGGAGGAACCGTTTCACACATCCGACCCACGCTGGGACCCGCCGAGCCTGGCTGAGGCTGCCAGCACAGCAAAGCAGATCAACTATCAAAGCATGCTTTTCTGCCTCAGAAGCGAGGCGGCGGGAGGAGATAAGTACGCGACCAACTCATTGTCTGGTCTGTTTTTGCCTCAGCGAAACGAGAAACTTGACGGATATTGGCAAACATTGGCGCAGCGTCTTTTCAATCTGCGTCACAATCTCTCCATCAACGGGACTGCGTTGCCAACGGCTGTTTATGCTCCGCCCGAGGAACCATCTGTGCTTTTGAGCCGGGCAAGCGCAACCGGGTCGGGAACGCTGGCTTTGCCAGCCTCGAACATGCCGCATTATCGTTTTCCGGTTATATTGGAAAGTGCGCGGACCATGGTTAGCCAGTTGAACCAGATCGGAAACACACTGCTTGGCCTTAGGGAACGGCAAGACGCTGAAGCCTTGTCCGACCTGCTGCAAACGCAGGGCAGTGCCTTGTCAGCACAGAATGTTGATTTACAAAATAAGCTGATTTCGGAGATCGACGCAGAACGTAGTGCGCTGGAAGAAGCCCGAAACAATGCCAGGGCGCGCTATGAAAAGTATGGGGCATTGTATGCGGAAAACATTACTCGCGCCGAGGCGGAAGCTACCACACTGTTCCAATCAGCGTCGCGTGTTTCCCTGGCTGCTAACGCCTCTTACACTGCGGCGGCCGTACTTGACACGGCTCCCAATATTTACGGAACCGCGGTCGGCGGAAGTCAATATGGCGCGCTCGCGCGGGCAACGGCACTCGGCTTTGAAATTTCGGCAGGGTCGTTACGCATGGAAGCAGAGCGACTGAGCCAGTCGGAGGCTTACCGCCGCCGAAGGCAAGACTGGGAAATCCAGCGTAATATGGCGGAAGGCGAAGTGAAACAATTCGACGCGCAACTTGCCGCACTTGCAGTACGTCGCGAGGCCGCAGTACTGCAGAAGAACATTCTGGAAACCCAGCAGAAGCACACTTTCGCTCAATTGAATTTTCTGCAGAACAAATTCAGCCGTGCTGCACTTTACAGCTGGTTATGCAGCAAGCTGGCTGCGATCTATTATCAATATTACGATCTGACGGTTTCAACATGTCTGATGGCTGAAGAGGCATATCGCTGGGAGATGAACGACACATCTGCATCTTTCATTCACGCTGGCGTCTGGCAAGGCAGCTACGGAGGGTTCACTGCCAGTCAGACCTTAATGCTTGTTCTGGCTCAGATGGAGAATCGGTATCTGAACAAGGCCGAACGCGGCAAGGAAGTCTTTCGGACGGTCAGACTTTCGGAAGTCTACAAGAATCTCTCCGGTGCGGAAGCTTTTGATCTGGCAGAATCGATAGCTAGACTGGTAGAAGACGGTAACGGTAGCGCCGGAACGGAATCCAATGGCCTTGGTATCGATAATGAGGAGCTTCAGGTCAGGCTCAGGCTCCGCGATCTCAATATAGTAAGGGACTATCCTGAATATCTTGGCAAGACCCGGCGCATCAAGCAGATTAGTGTAACTTTGCCGACCTTGCTGGGGCCATATCAGGATGTGCGCGCTGTGCTGCGATATGTCGGGAGCAGCAAGGTGCCTCGGGGCTGCGAAGCAATCGCGGTGTCTCACGGCGTCAACGATAGCGGCCAATTCCAGCTTGATTTCAGCGACGGTCGATGGCTTCCCTTCGAAGGCATTCCGGTAGACGATACCGGTATTCTGGCGCTGAGTTTTCCGGATGCAAGCAGCAGGCAGAAGGCGTTGCTTCAAAACATGTCGGATATCATTTTGCATATCCGCTACCGGATCGCCAATTAGTGTACCGGTAATTGCTCAAGCTTGCTGCCGCGGCCTCTGGAGAACTGAATGCGAGAACAAGCAGCCTCACCAACCATCACAGCGCCGTCCTTGCCTGCGGGAGGCGGCGCCATTGTGGGATTGAAAGGACAGTTGGGAGCGGTCGGGCCCGACGGTGCAGCTACCTTGACGATTCCTCTCCCCGTGAGCGAAGGACGAGGTTACAGTCCCTCATTGAGCCTTGACTACCATAGCCGGCGTGGAAATGGCCCGTTTGGAATCGGATGGAATATTTACTTGCCGTCAATTCGCCTGCGTACGCACAAAGGCGTGCCGGATCTTGACAGTTCCAAGGAGTTTGTAGGTCCGGACGGAGAGGTCATTGTTCCAAAACTTAACGCGCGAGGCGAGCCGGAAATCCGGAGGAGTTGTCGGCTTATGGGGGCTGACCTTGAAACTTCCTTTGAGGTCGTTACGTACCGTTCTCGAATAGAAACAGGTTCAACGAAGTTCGAACTGTGGACCCCCATTAAGGGGGGCGCGCGTTTCTGGGTTATGTATAGTCCGGACGGTCAGGTTCATCTGATGGGGCGTAACCACAATTCTCGCATCACCCATCCGGAAAGCTCCTGTCACACGGCCATCTGGCTATTGGAATCTTCTGTGTCAGCCAATGGAGAACAAATCTACTATCAGTATAAGGAAGAGGATGAAGCCGGCTGTAGCGAGAAGGAGATTCGCGAACATCGGGGGACTTCTTCCCAGCGTTATCTCAGTGCGGTGATGTTTGGAAACAAAAAAGCAGGACGAAGCTTGCCTGCTTTGAATCGAGTTCCGCGAGAAGATGATTGGCTCTTTTTTCTGGTTTTTGATTATGGCGGGAGGGCTGCCGCTTCGGATAAGAGCCGGAACTGGCTAGCTGCTGGATCAGGTGACTGGCCCTGTCGGCCCGATTGCTTTTCCGACTTTGAGTTTGGCTTTGATTTGCGCACCAGACGGCTATGCCGTGAAATTTTGATGTACCACAAGGTCACCGCGCTCGCAGGTTGCGAGAAGCCAGGCGATCTACCGGCTCTGGTATCGCGCCTGGTGCTGACTTATAAAGAAAGTACTACCGTTTCGACGTTGACGTCCGTGCAACAAATGGCAAATGAACCGGATGGTACATTGGTCAGCTTGCCGCCCCTGACGTTAAGCTGGCAGAAATTTGCCCCTTTGAGGGACGCTGCTTGGGAACGACGGACGGATATGGATGGCTTGTGTACCCGGCAAAACTATCAAATGGTCGACCTGAACGGGGAGGGTATTGCGGGTATCCTTATCCAGGAGGAAGGTAGCTGGAAATATAGCGCTCCGTCTCGCGATTTGGAACGGGGGCAGGATGGCATTGCGTGGGGAAAGCCCATCACTTTGCCTATCGTTCCCTCGATAAGAGATGCGGGGACGCTAATCGATTTAAATGGCGACGGCCGACTGGAATGGGTGGTAACCCAACAGGGCGTCACAGGTCGATATGATCGAACAAACGATAATGAATGGAGCAGTTTCACGCCGTTGCAAGCGCTGCCTCTGGAATATGCTCATCCCGATGCCCGGCTGTCAGATGTAGCCGGATCGGGTCTGGTCGATCTGGTTCTAATCGGCCCCAAAAGCGTAAGGCTTTATTGCGGTAATGGTGAGGGATGGGACAGAGCCCAAACTGTATTACAGCAAAGCGACGTTACTTTGCCGGTGCATCATGCAGATGCCGAGGTTCTGATGGCCTTCAGCGACATGGCTGGCAGCGGTCAACAGCATCTGGTGGAAGCTAGCGCAAACGGAGTACGTTATTGGCCCAATCTCGGTCGGGGCCGGTTCGGCTCGCCTGTGAGCATGCCCGGCTTTAATCCTCCAAAGGAGCACTTTAATCCGCAACAGTTACGCCTGGCTGACCTCGACGGCTCAGGTACCACGGATTTGATTTACGTCCACAGAGATCATTTGCTGATTTGGCTTAATCAAAGCGGCAATTTCTTTGCCGCCCCAATCAGGGTGAATATGCCAAATGACGTGTTTTTTGACGATACGTGTTCCCTTCAGGCTGCCGATATTCATGGGCTTGGCGTAGCCAGCCTTGTCCTGACTATTCCACATCCCGCTCCAAGCCATTGGGTTTGTAATCTGACCGAGCACAAGCCCTGGTTACTCCAGCAATTGAACAATAATATGGGAGCCAGACACACCGTTCAGTATCGCAGTTCCGTCCAGTTCTGGCTGGACGACAAAGCTGGATATAAGGACAATGGCAATACAGTACCTTCGTCAGGTTTACCTTTCCCTTTACAGCTATTGCATCGGCTGGAGAGCTTCGATGAAATCAGTCAAAATCGGCTCTCCAGGACCATGCGCTACAAGCATGGGGTCTGGGATTCACGTGAACGCGAATTTCGCGGATTTGGCTTCATGGAGATCGATGAGAGTTTCGGGTCAGCTGCCGCTGCGCAACCGAGCCACAACGTTGCTCCCACGAAAATCCGTAACTGGTACGCGACCGGGTGCCCGGCGATGGATGAAAGACTGTCAGCGGAATATTGGAGAGGCGACCAGGCGGCCTTCCCTGATTTTAAGCTCCGCGTTACAATTCACGATGGGAATGGCGAAAGAGATTATTTGCCGAAAAATGAAGAGGCATACTGGATCCGGCGTGGTCTGAAAGGCTTCTTGCTGCGCAGCGAGATTTACGGGATAGATTGCAGCGAACGGTCCGAGATCCCTTATACCGTCGAGGAAGCACGACCCCAGGTGCGCCTGATCGATGCCTCTGGCGATTGCCCTATCATACAACTTATAGAATTAGAAAAACGAACCTATCATTATGAGCGCGTGAGCTGTGATCCACAGTGCAAACAGCAGATTTTGCTGAATTGTGATATTTTTGGGCGACCCTTGCAGCAACTGGATATTTGCTATCCTCGTCGTCCGCAGCCAGCTCGTAACCCTTATCCCGAAAATCTACCTGAAACGCTGTTCGCAAGTTCCTATGACGAACAGCAGCAGCATATTCGTTTGGTTTTAACCACAAGCAGTTGGCATCAGCTTTCGAACGTCGAGGAAGGAATCTGGCATACCGAGCTTTTGAACGCTAGGCGAAGCGATGTTATGGCGCTGACTGGCGTACGGCTACCGCCAGAAGGAATTACGGCAGAGTTTTATGCGGATATAGCCAGTCCGGTAAGGGAGAATGCTCATGCCGATTTCGCGGGGCAGGAACAGGTGTGGTATCTGGACGAAGCAGACCGCCCCACTACCGGAACTCCGGCATTCCCCCCACGCGTTGCTTTCGAAGAAAAAGCGGTGCTCGATGATGGACTGCTGGATGCACTGAAGCGGGATATTAACCCGGCGAAACTGTGGAGTGCAGGTTACCGGCAAGCAGTCCGACTTTTTGCAAACGCGGAAGATATGAAGGCATCTGTCTGGACGGTTAGACATGGATTCTCAAAATATGGATCTTCGGATCATTTCTGGCTTCCGGTAGCCTATCGGGAAACTCTACAGACCGGGGAAATTCAAGTTGTGCGAGACGCACATGACTGCGTGGTAGTCCTCTCACGTGATGCGGCAGGTCTGACCACGTCGGCGGAGTACGATTGGCGTTTCCTGATTCCGATTAAAGTAACTGACGCAAATGACAACGTAAGTACAGTTACCCTGGACGCGCTGGGGCGCGTCACAACTGTGCGGTTTCGGGGCACCGAACAAGGCAAGGCCACCGGCTTTAGTGACGGCGACTTCACGTCTCCCGGAACGGTTGACGAGACATTAAAACTTCGCGCGCCGCTGCCCGTATTTCAGTGCCTGGTATATATCACGGATAGCTGGATGATGACGGGTGTGAACAAGCTTCCGCCACACAGTGTCTTGCTGACTACGGACCGCTTCGACTGCGATCCGGATCAACAAGTTCGCCAACAGGTGACTTTTAGCAATGGCTTTGGAAACATACTACAGACAGCGGTGCGCAACGAGGCTGGAGCAGCATGGGAGCGGGCGCAGGACGGCAGCCTGAGGGTAGGGCCCGATGGAAAACCTCTTTCGGTCCGGGCGGAATCAAGGTGGTCTGTTTCCAATCGGAGGGACTATGACATTAAAGGGCGCATTCTTCGGACATACCAGCCATATTTCATAAACGATTGGAGATACACTGATGTCGATAGCGCCCGGGAGACCCTTCATGCGGATACGCATTGTTATGATGCTCTCGGGCGAGAGGTGGAAGTTCGACGTTCGAAAGGCTGGTTAGTCCGGAACTTGTTTACGCCGTGGTTCGTGGTGAGCGAGGACGAAAACGATACGCTCGATGAAATTGAGACTAGTTCGTCGTTGTGACGTTGAGATCCATGCTCAGGCCTGCGCTATCAGAATTTTGCAGAGAAACGAGGTAATGGACCAGTCGTATATCCTACGCCAGGCTCTACGTCTTTTCATAGCGGGAAAAGTCTGGCGGTTCCGGGGCCTTCCAGGGGCAGGAAGCAGTTCATCGGGCCCTGATGAAAAAAGGGTCCTGGTCCAATATTGAGAACTCCCCCGTGGAACCTGGATTGCGGGGCTACAAAAGCGATGCCCTTCCAGAATTCGGAACCGAAGAAAAAGTCCGAACTTTTGAAGATCGATCACGTTAGCCAGGATCGCGACCAGGTCGGATCACCAGATTACGTGCTGCGGTGCCGGCTCCGCAGACTACTACCGGCACCTACTCCAGGGAGGCTTCGTATTCCTCAATGCACCTCCTGATTTCAGTGTTTTAGGATCCTGGTGGAGGAGGTGGTGGGGTGTATTCACCTTGTTGCTGTGACCTAAAATAGGTCCATTCCTCAAGTACGCGACCATCAGATGTGTGGCAGTAGCCGACGTCTCCATTAAATTCTTTTCGAATTTCAACTCTCCCACCTTGTCGGACGCAGTACTGTGAAGCCGGATTACCTGACCCTTGTGAAACTGGTGCTGGGCCTGGCGCCGGAAATGTAGTCGTTGTTGTAACCGGCCTGTTTTCGTATTCAGGCACGCAGCCTGCAAGCATGAGTCCAGAAATCATGATAACAATAAAATTGCGCATAATCGTTCCTCTCCTGGAAAATATGCGACAGTATATATGAGCTTGTCCGGGAAGGCAAATTCAACCGTTGAGATTAGATGAGGTTACTGCAACCTCATGGGGAATATAGTGAGTCTGCCGTGTAATGTGCGTATATGAAGGAGGTGAAAACAATTTGGGTTCGGAGCGATCCTTATTCAAGGCGATCTTCCTGTTGGGCGATATACACCATTTCTATTTTATAAGGGTTGGTGGAGGAGGCGTTTCATTTTGAAGCAACTTCATTTTGACTTGGCGTCGCTTTCATTTTGAGAATGATTGCAGTTGCGGGGTACCTTTTAGTCTGACATCTTTTGTTTCTCTGACGGAGAGAGCGATGGAGCTTCGTCGAGCATTGACGGCTTGTTCGCGCTGCTCGACGAGGTTCCACCTGCCCAAGTTTCGCTTCTGTAAATCCGTTAAGAGTTGGCGCAGTTGTCCTTGCTAGCGTGCCCGCTGCGCCTGCAACCCTGCTGCCCCTACGTTCCCTAACTGTAGCGGGGTTGCTCAAATCAGAATGGCGCAACGATTTCTTGCCTGATCATTGTTGCGCCTGCAGCTCCGCCATTATGACGTTCCCCCGGACCCACGGCGGAGCTGCCTTTCTTTCAAATCGCGTCATTCCGCGGAAACTTGTCCAGATATACACTCATCACCCGGCTCTCGATCTCCGGTATCGTCTATTTGCGGGCCGAACAGACGGGAGGATCAATCGCGCCCTATGCCGGCCTATCGGCAATGGCGGAGGCTGTAGATCAATGATGTTCGATTGCTCTATAAAGGGAGGGCAGCGATCCAGGAACCGTTATCGGGTCTAGGGGCGATACGATCTCTGACATGAAAGCACTCCTGACATAGCTCCCTTCGTCGCAACAGAACAAGACAGCCGTGCACAAGGTTCAGGGGAGGGGAAAGCGAAAATGAACTTGTTAGGATTCAAACTGATGAATGGCTGCCTTGTCAGCACCGACGATGCTGGCGATCACATTACCAGACAATTCTACCAAGATCTGAATTGCGCCTGCTAACTTAAGACGCAGCAGGCCGCCCGGACGATCTTGAACGTGCTGTGGAGCCGAAAATGTCCAGCGGGCTGTCGACGCCCGCTGAACACCGCTGTTGGTCCGTGAACCGGGCTTAGACGTCGATGTTTACGGATGCGACTGGATCTCGGGAATTGTTGGCAAAGGCACCAACCATATACTGACCCGGAGATACTGCGCTAAACTCAAAATACACGGGGCTGGTCGGACATTGTTCAAACTGTAACGCTGGCGTGTCATCCGGGTTTGCACCCCGGTCAAAAAGCCCGACCCAATTATTGTAGACATTGTCAGAAAACTCTACATGCACAAGGAGAGGACCCGTTTTGATTTTTCTTACCGAAAGGATGGCGCCGACCTGAATCGGGACTTTTTCCGACTCAGGCGAAGTCTGGCCGTCGTAAACTTGCCGGACGGTAACGCCATCGTTCTCGAAATATCCGGTTGTAAAGGCAAAAATGCCCTGACCGTCCACCTCGGCGTGGGGCATCCATCCGCCGTCAGCGGTCTTTATCTGAATCTGTGCGCCCTCCCGTCCGTTACCTTCCACCCTTACGAGCCAACTTTCCCCGGTGGTATTCTTCTCCGATTTTCGGGCTAATCTAATCACCGGGGCGTCCAGATACATTTCCTCCATTCCGGATACAGTCATTAAGAACTCCTTTTTTCGACTGGTGTTTGCCCCCGACGATCTAATGTGGCAGCAATTTGGGCGACAAGCAATGAAAAGTTAGAAAAAATCAAACTTGCCGGCAGGATTATGGTGCTGTGTGGTTTACCAGCTTTCCGTACGGGAAAGGTCGGGAACGTGAACTTTGGGAGTACTGAGTAATCGGCTGCATTTCCGGGGAGAATGACAGTTGTTCTTGAGGCCGTGATTGCAGTTCGGCAAACAACTTTCAAATTGGCACCAGTTTTAAATGTGTACTGTCGTAAAATCGCCAGATTGACCGGGTTAGGAATTCCGGCACTTTACAATAGGAAGTAGATACTTGCGAATCCTGCTTGTTGAAGATGATATTATACTGGGCCGCTCTCTCTCACAGGCGCTTGAAAAGCATGCTTACGGTGTCGACTGGATTCAGGATGGCGAGGCTGCGATCGAGGCATTGACGACGCTTGATTACAGTATTGTGGTTCTCGATGTGAATTTGCCCAAGCTATGTGGCATTGATGTTCTCCGCAAAACGCGCCAGTCCGGTAACAGTATACCCATACTTTTACTGACTGCGCGCGATCTGCCGCATCAAAGGGTCGAGGGTTTGGATAGCGGCGCCGACGATTATCTCGCGAAGCCTTTCGACCTGGAAGAATTGCTTGCCCGCATTCGTGCCTTGTTGAGGCGGCGTGATGGTCGTGTTGACAGTCTCCTGAGAAGCGGCTCCATTGAGGTGGACCCAGCCGCGATGATTGTCCGCGGCAGTGACGGACCCATTCCGGTTACAGCGAAAGAATTTCAGTTATTGAAGCTGCTAATGGAACGCGCCGGAAAGTACGTTACAAAGCGAGATATTGAATACGCACTTTACAGCACGGATAATGCGGTCGAAAGCAATACAACGGAGGTGATCATCTATAATCTCCGTAAGAAACTGGGGGCCGGTTTCATTGTCTCGATGCGTGGCGTCGGATACATGGTTGAGCGATGAAACAGCCCACTTTGACGTGGAGTCTTTTTGTCCGTGTTGCTCCGACGATACTCGTCGCGCTGGTGTTTATCGGCCTATTGGCTTTTCAAAGTGCGTTGCGTGAAATTAATCATATCTACGACGCTCAGCTGATCAACGACGCCAACGTGCTGTGGAGTTTGCTGCAAAGGCCTCTGCAAAAGAAAAACTTTAGCGAGCCGCGGCAGTTTAAGGATTTCGACTTTGCCATGGAAGATCAGTTGGCGTTGAACGAAGACGTTGACGACTATGCTGATGCGCACATGTTTCGCGTCTGGAAAGACGGAGGAATAGCAGTCTACTCGACAACCGCCTTTCGGCCAGAGCAGCCCCTGTCGCGAAGCGGCCTGGCCGACGTCGTCTATGATGACGAGCTGTGGCGGGTTTATACGCTGCGAATACCAGGAGAACGATTTGTCGTAGAGGTTGGCGAGAAAATTGAGCTGCGGAATACCTTGGCCTCCAACATTCTGCTCAATCTGGTTATTCCGTTACTGGTCCTTATTCCTTTGATCGGGGTATTGATGTGGTTTGGTATCCGACGTGGTTTGCGGACGATTCACTGGCTTATCAACCAGATACGCAGCAGGTCGCCGGATGATCTGTCGTATATCCCGACAGATGGATTGCCCCGAGACCTCACGCCTCTTGGGCGCTCCGTCAATCAGCTGATGAGCAAGCTTGATCGCTCGTTGACGGCTGAGCGCCGATTTGCAGACCATGCGGCACATCAGCTACGTACGCCCCATGCCGGTCTTAAGCTCTTGCTCCAGATGCTGCAGCACTCAGATAATGAAGGCGAGCGGAAAGCCATCATCGCCAGCCTCGTGCAAAGTAACGAAAAGGCGTTGCGTTTGATTGAACAGCTCCTGCAAGCTGGACGCGTTAGCCACCAACATGTCCAATATAGCCGGTTTAATCTTTACGATTTGGCCGCATCCGTCATGGCAGAGCTGGGGCCGGCCGTTCGGCAAAAGCGCCTGGATATCACCCTCGATGGCGTCGAGGACGCCTTGGTAGAGACTGACGAGCCCCTGCTACACTTGCTTGTCGAGAACCTGATCGAAAACGCCATCAAGTACACGCCAGAGGAAGGTGAGATTCACGTTTCACTTCATCATGCAAACGACGTGGAATGGCTACTGACAATCTGCGATACGGGTCCGGGTATTCCTCAGGAGCAGCGAGAAGCCGTATTCCAGCGGTTTTACCGCGTTGGTTCGCCGCAGCCAGAGGGCAGCGGACTGGGGCTCGCCATCGTTGCAGATATTGCAGCGCGCCTTTCGGTAAGAGTTTCTCTGGACGTGCCTGCAAACGGCCGGGGATTGCGTGTCGATCTACTCATCGAAAAAGCTGCAGCGGTCGGGTCGAGTAGCAAAATAGCACATTGGCCATCCGCAATGGATCCAGAACGCCGGGTTACGCCTTGAGTTTCCTTGATCACTGGGAATGAACATCCATCGGAACTTCCTGCGGGCACGGTTACGAAGTGACGGCCGAGATATTCGGCGGGGGGCGGGACGAAAACGAGCTTTGCAATCCATTGATGATCGTTGCTCGTTGGATCGAGGGAGCTAAACGTGACCGGGAGAAGATCACACTCGCTCCAAGGCCCAAGCGACTGAGACCCATCGCCGGACTATGCTTTATTCAGGCCGCGTCGGCGGGTGGGTGCACGCACCGCAAATGTATCAAACGCGGATTCGCGGATGTGTCCGCAATCGGCCCGGATGGACCAGCGTCGGCCCTGTAACCAGACCAGAAATCCAATCAGTAACCGCCTTCCACTGGGGTCTGCTTGTGGGGCTCCGCAGGCAATGGGACTCACTTTGTCTGTTCAGCGCCAAGCCGAATTCGCAAGAAGTGCAAGTGAATTTTTGTTGCGACAGTGACGCTAGGAAGCAGTTTTTCTCAAAACAAGCCAGATTTCAGTTTCGCTTCATTTTCACATCAGCATCGCCTCATTTTGGGATGCTAAAAGATCCCCAATTAATTGAGGCTGGCATGATGCACATCTATTGTGACTTTGACGGAACGATCTCGCTGTATGATGCGACAGATTACGTACTGTCTCGTCTTGCCGATCCTTCATGGGAAGAAATCGAAACGCGGTGGGCCGCGGGGGAAATCGACTCGGGTGCCTGCATGCGGCAGCAGATCGCCTTGATCGACGCGCGTCGTGACGAACTCGACAGGGTGCTGGACGAGATTGAAATTGATCCGGATTTTAGCGCATTCATTGCTTTCTGCCAGTCGGAGTATCTGCCAGTGACCATCGTTAGTGATGGCGTCGATTATTTTATCCGGCGCATTCTTTTCAAGATTGGCCTCGGTGCATTGCCTGTCGTGGCTAACCGGCTTCTGGTAACTGAACATGCCGGGCGCACTAGCTATGCGCTAAAATCTCCTTACGCCGACAGTGGATGTAAGGCTGCATCGGGTGTCTGCAAATGCAAGGTTCTCGATGTTGCCGTCCCTCGCGTCTATGTTGGCGATGGCCGGTCGGATTTCTGCGTGTCCGACCGGCCAGAATTTGTCTTCGCCAAGAAAGACCTGGCAGAATATTGTCGCGACCGGAATATCCCCTTCATGTCCTATGAAGGATTCCGCGACGTAACGCGACGTTTGCGTGTCCTGTTGCCCGTTTTGCGCGAAGGGCCCCGTTCTCGAACCGTGGAAACTGCATAATCATACGTTCCACACAAGTTCCTAAACCGGTCAGTTTTCAGCGCATGCGGTAATCCGTTTACCAACGGCCGGCTGACCGTTACCCAGAAAGTACCTCTATGAACAAATCAGTAACTTCCAATCCATCCCGACCCTACTCAGTCGCTGCCGAAACAGAGGGTGACCTGCGTTTGCTGGAGGAACTCTATTGTTCACACGGGGATACGGTGCACTATTCGCAACATCCGGCTTTTTTCTCAGGCTGTGAAGGGTCCTTTCTGTTCAACGAGCGCGAGACTCCGTTTCTCGATTTGCAGATGTGGTACTCGGCGGTCAATTTCGGTTACCGCAATCCGCGCCTCAATGCTGCTGCGCATCGCCAGCTCGATACATTGCCGCAGGTCGCGTCCCAGTATCTGCACCGGGAGAAGGTGGAACTTGCAGCCTTGATCGCGCAGGATGCCCAACGCAAGTTTGGTACGAAGGGGCGCGTGCATTTCAATGTTGGTGGATCGCAGGCAATTGAAGACTCGTTGAAGCTGGTTCGCAACTTCAGCGGTGGAAAGAGCCTGATGTTTGCCTTCGAAGGGGGCTACCATGGCCGCACGCTTGGAGCCTCGTCGATCACGTCAAGCTATCGCTATCGCCGGCGCTTTGGTCATTTCTCCGATCGGGCTCAGTTTATTGAATTTCCTTACCATTTTCGTGGCCCCAAAGGCATGAGCAAGGAAGAATACGGGCATTACTGCGTGCAGAAATTCGCGCGTTTGTTCGAAAGCGAATATAATGGTATCTGGGATCCGAAGGCTGGCAAGTCGGAATTTGCAGCGTTCTATGTGGAGCCTATTCAGGGGACCGGCGGATATGTTATCCCTCCTATGAATTTCTTCACGGAGCTCAAGAAAGTTCTCGACGAACACGGCATTTTGCTGGTGGTCGATGAGATACAGATGGGCGTCTATCGCACCGGGAAACTCTGGTCGATCGAGCATTTCGGCGTCAATCCCGACATACTGGTATTTGGCAAGGCAATCACCAACGGTCTCAATCCCCTTTCCGGGGTCTGGGCGCGTGAAGACATGATCCATCCGGGCATTTTCCCTCCCGGCTCGACCCATTCCACATTTGCAAGCAACCCAATGGGTACATCTGTTGCTCTCGAGACCCTGAAAATGGTCGAAGAAGAAAAGGATTTCGGCTCATCGATCATGGATAAGGGAGCCTATTTCCTCGAAGGCCTGAAACAGCTAAAGGCAAAATATAAGACTATTGGCGAAGTTGATGGTCTTGGACTGGCGCTCCGGCTGGAGGTTTGCCAGGAGGACAGCTACACACCGGATAAGGCGACGCTTGACTGGATGTGCGACGAAGGCATGAAGGGAGACCTTACGGTCGGTGGCAAGAATTATGGTCTCGTACTTGATGTCGGGGGCTACCATAAGAATGTTATTACGCTGGCTCCCAATTTGCTTATTTCTCGCGAAGAAATTGACCTGGCACTGACGCTGCTTGACCAACTCTTCTCGCGCGCTTCAAAGCGGTGATGCAATGCAGCTCCATTTTCATCTGGACGACATATTGGAGCTGCAATCCGACTTCATGACGACGTGCCGCGATACTGGTGCGTTGGAAAGCGAAGCAAACGCCAAAGGCGATCTTCTTCGCCTTTGGGATCGCCTAGGTGAATTGAACAGGTTGAAGATACAGTTATCGGCTGCCTGTTCGAGAATAGAAATGGCATTCTCCTTGTGCATCATGGGATTCCGTGATGTTCATCGCGGCACATTTGGATTGCTTGAGCTGGCCGTGAAGCAGGCGCGCCGACCGATCACACTGACCCGTTTCTACAAATATCCTGATTGGGTTCATTTCAAAAAGGGTGTGTATGGCGGGTCTTGGGCCAAGCGCGCCGCTTTGAACCGTCTGGAGAAGAAGGTCGTCACCATTGGTGTGGGCAGCAACAATCTGAACTTGGCGGAATCGAAAGGCGCTAATCCAAACGTTTTGAGTAATGAACGGCTTGAGTTTTGTCCCTGCGATCATCTGCGCAGTTGCCTCCGGCGCAACTATCGGAGGGGAGCAAGGCATTCAGCCCGGAGGAGATATGGCTGGAGGACGATTGTCGAATGTGGCAAGCCGGATTTCCTATCGAGCCTGACAGCCCGCATCGAAACCGGAACTGTTTACGTCACCCCAGACCTGGATGTTCTAACCGCCGCCGAAGCAACCACCTATTGGGATCGAGGGGGGATGCGGAGTGCTTTTCTATTGGAGGCGTTGCAAGGAAACGCTGGACGTCAGCGCGCCAACGGGACGGATGTAATTGGTAAGGGTTTTCGCCGGACATGCAGGAGATCGTTCGTACGGCGGCTAGTCAAACGCTTTGCGTTCATACTCGATCAACCAGCCGAACGGCAGGCCATGGAGCATGCAACAGCGGCTAGCTGCGCACTCAATTATCATCTTTTGAACGCATCATGCAGGATGATGCAGGTATGACCGGAAAGCTTTCATTGTCTATGCTGGCACTTGTGCTCTTTTGCATTTTTGCAGAAGTGGGCCGTGAAGTCTGCTTTAAATCCGCTGCGGACCGCGCACCGGATATATGGCGAACCCTTTTCGTGCCAGTCACCTGGCTCGGCGTGGCGTTATGGGCGGTGGAATTATTCTGCTGGATGCTGGTGCTGGAGCGTCTTCCCTTGTCAATTGCCTTTCCTTTAATGGCGCTCAATTACGCGGCGATGGTATTCGCTGGCGCTTGGTTCTTTTCCGAGAAGGTCAATCGACGTCACGCTTTCGGGGTGTCCCTTATCTCAATAGGTGTCATTTGCGTCGGCCTGACTGGGCTTTGAGAGGGCAGGGTTTATGAAACTTTCTGATCCATTTTCATTTTTCATGTCAGGGACAAACGGACAAGCGGTGTTGCTGGTTCACGGCATGACAGGCGCACCGGCAGAAATGCGACTGATCGGGCGACTCCTCAATCGGCGGGGTTTCACGGTCTATGCACCTCTTCTGGCAGGACACGGAGACGGCGAAGCGTCGTTTAGAGCAAGTCGTTGGTGTGATTGGCTTGCTAGTGTCGACGAAGCATCGGAGAAACTGAAAGCCTATGCTGACACGACTTATGCAGCGGGCATTTGTGTCGGGGGAAAACTGGCTCTCTTGTCCGCACATGGAAATCCGGGTTCCATAAAAGCGGTCGCGTTATATTCGCCATGCTTTCATTACGACGGCTGGGGCGTCCCCTTCTTCTATCCGTTTTTGTCCCGACAGATCGGGTGGCTTTCGTATGTGCCATTTCTCAACCGTCTCAATTTTTCTGAAACTCCAGCGATGGGCATCAAGGATAACCGGCTGCGCCGCCTCATGGCGGGCATGTCCACCGAGGGGGTGCTGGAGCATTTTCCGGGTACAGGAATCATCGAAATGTACCGCCTGGGCCGGGTATTTCGCCAACAGCTTCCTGCCATTCGCACCCCGACACTTATTCTCCATGCTCGCGAGGACGATCTCAGCAATCCACGTCAGGCAGAGTATATCGCCCGGCACCTGGGCGCGCCCAACAGGCTCCAATGGATCGAAGACAGTTATCACATGATACACGTTGATCGGCAACATCGGTCGGTCGCGGATTTTACCGCCAGCTATTTCGAGGGTCAGAATGCGCGCGAGCCTGTTTGACGGATTACCTACATGTACCCCGGTCCTTATCAGCAAGACTGCTCATGCTGAAACACGCATAGTTTCCTCTATCGCTCATATCGGCCGTGAAGCATGGAACGGTTGTTTTGAAAGTGAGATCGAGAATTACGATTACCTGCTCGCGGTTGAGCAGGCGGGGATTGATGGTTTTTCCTGGCGCTATCTCACGATCGTGCAAAACGAGCGAGTCATTGCGGCAATGCCGGCCTTCCTTACGGATTATCAACTGGATACCACATTGGATGACGGACCTGTCCGTCGATTGGTGAGGGGCGTACGGCGATATTGGCCCGGTATTTTGAGTTTGCGTCTGGCCTGTCTCGGTTCGCCTTGTACCGAAAATGGAGTCCCCGGGTTTCATGCATCTGTAACGCCGCAGATGCAGTCCGTTTTGTTGAAACAGCTCCTTGCAGGTTTCAGCACAATGGCAGATGCTGAAGGCTGTGCCCTGCGGGGTATCAAGGATGTACCTGAAACACTATCTCCGGCTTTGCTATCTGTCTTTTCTGCTGCGGGATATGCAGCTTTGCCCGGCCTTGCCACAGCCTGGCTAGATATCGATTTTGCTTCTATTGACGAATATCTGGCACGGCTTTCGCCGGGCACGCGAAAGGATATGCGCCGCAAGCTTCGCAATCGCGACGCGGTGGCCGTCGAACATCGCACGGAGATTACCGATATTTTGCCGCGTATCATGGAACTTTACAACGACACGCGGGAGCGAAGTGAATGGCAGTTCGAAGCGCTAACAGGCTCTTACTTCTCGGGAATATTACAGCAGATGCAGGGCCGCGCTTTGTGCACCGTCTATAAGGTTGAAGATCGGATTCTTGCTGCGAATCTTTTTGTTTGCGATGAGGACGCGCTAGTCGACAAATTTTTCTGCATGGATGGAAAGGCCGGCCGTAAGTACAATCTTTATTATCTGAGCTGGTTCGCTAATCTCGAATTTTGTCTCAGGAACGGGATACGGCGCTATCAAAGCGGACAGGCTTATTATGAGAACAAGGTACGGCTCGGTAGCCGTCTGACACGCAATACCATGTTTTTCAAGCACCGCAATCGCGTCATACAAGCCGCCTTGAAGCTGGTCTCACCTATCTTTGCCATTAAGGAAACGCCGGAGAGGGAAGCGTGAGAAGCCACATTTTTCTGTGGATCGCCATCCCCGTCTTGAACACATTGGCTCAGATTTTCGTGAAGCTGGCAGCTGAAGACGTGGGTCATATCACGGCGGCAGGTTTTGGCTGGATTTTCACAGCGGCAACTTCGCCGTGGATGCTGGCTGCCATAGCAGTGGAAATTGCGAGCTTCTTCTTCTGGATGAAGGTGCTTGCCGATTTCGATCTCAGCACAGCTTTTCCAGTTTCCGCCATCAGCTATGTGACGGTATTGGCTACCAGTTGGTTTTGGTTTCGCGAGCCAACCAATTTTCTACAGATAGCGGGAAGTCTCCTTATCTTGTCTGGTGTCTGGCTGGTATCCACGGCCAGACAAGATAGGGAAAAAGATATCAGAAACTGAACTCGAATGACCGGCTTAATATGATACCGAAAGTATTTTGATTGGGAGAACCGCCGTGCTTGACAATTGGACTGCCGGCGGCATCGCCAATAAGCCGTTCAAATTTGTCATAGGCTTGAATGCTCATCATATCGGTTAGCTGGTATGTAACGCTGGCCACAACGCCAGCCGATTTTACACCCCCACGTGCATCATAAACGGGCAAAACAGACCCGTTCGCAACTTCACCGGCGCTGACACCGAAATTGTTTTCCATATAGGTTGCATTGGCGAAGGAGAGCCGAGGGCCGACGGAGAAAATCAGATCCTTGCCCGAGCGTTGGAACCAGTCCGCACCCAGATCAGCGTTAAAGCCGTAATTACGTTTAAGCCCTTGCCGGGCTTCGATACGAAAACGCAGTTTGTCCGGGATTGCCCAGTACTGCGCAAAGGCACCTGCGTCGAGGGTCCAGCGGATTTCATGCAGTCCTTGCAAAGTCGAATCCTCGGAAGGCTTCCGGCTGCCGCGAAGACCGACGGTGGGACCTATCTCAACGCCGCCCAGTTCAAACAACGGGTAATCGATATTGTCGTCAGGGGCGCTCAGATCCGGCTCTTGCCCAAGTCGACGAAAATCAAACGTTGGTACGAAGCCAAACGATTTGCCGCGGGCCCCTTCATAAGATGGACCGTATTCCATTCCGGCGCCCAGCGTGATGATCCAGTGATGTGGTTGCTGCTCAGCGGGGGTATGAATGGATTGCGCAGCCATTGCGCCAGAGGCTGCGAACAGGCAGGCGAGGGCCGGCACTTTGCTTACGCAACGATTGATCCGCTCCATCAGCGCGAAACTCCTTACACCAAACCGTCACAAATCTGATCTCGTCCTCGCGCTAGAACCCATAAGGTGTGCATTTGAGGAGGCATCCGGACAGAAGTTGAATGCCCGACTGTCAGCGTTTCATGTTTCACTGCGAATCCTGGCGCCCCTGAACGCTCAATTGAGCAGCCGAGCCGGCTTTGAAAGATAATGCGTAGACGGGGGACGAAATCACACTTCTGCGTATCGAAATAATGACGAGCAGTCATATCGAGCAGTCAATCATTGCCGCTTCATGACTTCGGTCAATTGACGCACATGCTCTTCCAAAGAATTCAAGCGAGTAATAATCTCGAATTTTGCACTTTCATGCGATTCCAGAAGAGCGCCAATGCCGGGGTAATCGGACAGGGCGATAATCGCATTACAAGACTTACAGATCGTTGCGGCCTGCAAATAATCGGAATGTTGGGGCTTTATAATCTTGATTTCGGTTCCGACGCCGCCACAATGGCCGCATTTGGGTAATCCAAACAGTTTTTTCTCCGGCATTTTTTCTCCGGTGTCTGATGATAAGTTGTTATAGATAGAGTCAAAAAAACGCCTGTTACAGCGGGCAAGGGATCGGCGCGCAACCATCAGGAACGCTGCAACTGATGGCTCCTTTTCAACCACGTGCCTGAATGGCCAAAAAGTTGCAGGAAACCATTTGTCTCTAATTCAGGTTCATCCTTTTTTCGATTCCAGGAGCGCTAAAGGGTGCATCCAATTTCTCAAGGCTGCGGACAAGCTTCCGGAAGTTGATCTGTAACTCAATAACATCGCGGTGAAGCTCGGGACCCAAGCAATCTCCATAATCCTCGCTGTTTTTGTTTAGTAGCGGTAGAAGAGCCTGGCTTATATTTCCGATGCAAGCAGTCAGATGTAATATCGAGTTTATCAATATTTCCCGCTCATTGGACGCACCGTTTTCCAGCATTTGCGATCCCTCATGTGTTCCATCGAGTTATCAGGTGGGGAAGACTTATGGAGATTGTACCTTGCTCCAGGATGGATATTTCCTGACCCGTCTAGAATATGCCAACATAGATCGATAGGACTTCACCGCAATAATACCCCACGAAAAACCGGTGGCGAAAGCTCATTATATGCTCAGCTCCCCTGGTTTTGTTCAATTTGCCAGATTGTTTCCCGCTAGGACGTTTGGCACCTTCATCGTCACCGTTTTCTGAGCAGCGTAACTATGTCAGGTTCAAGACGAAGGCGATAGTACGTCCCGACAACGTGGCAGATCGTGAGCGGAGGAATTTATTCACTTCCGGTGCCGCTCACGGGCAAGGAGGCCAGACGGGAGAGCGGCAGATCAGGCGTCATCCGTTTCTGGAGCCCAGGGTCCTGATAGCTTCAGAGACGGTCGTCTCCTGCTGCGCCAGCAGGTTGTTGACCTGCTCGAAGGCGCGGCTCACGCTGATGAGGCGCGTCATCTCCGTCATGGCGTCGACATTCGATCCCTCGATCATGCCCTGCACGACGCCCACACTGTTGTCATCGGCCACCGGCTGGGCGGGCTTGTTCGGGATTACGCCGGATGTACCGGCATAGGTCAGCTCCGCATCGGCGGGGATGGTGAAAAGACCGATCGCGCCGATCTGCGCGCCGTTCTGGTAGATCGCGCCATCGCTTGAAATCTTCGGTGCGCCGCCAGCCGGATTGAGCACGATCGGCGCGCCGCCGACATCCAGCACCGGATGGCCGGTGACGGTGACGAGATCGCCCGTCGGCAGCATGTTCATGCGCCCGTCACGCGTATAGATCTGGCCCTGCGGCGTGGAGACAGACATCCACACATCGCCCTTGACCGCAACATCCAGCGGATTGTCGGTCTTGAACATCGGGCCCGCCTCGGTGCGGATGAAGCTCTTGCCCGCGGTCGCGAAGCTCACATCGTCGCTGGCCTTGTCCGAAACAATCGAGCTGAACTTGGTGCCCTCGCCCCGGAAGCCGACCGTGGAAACATTGGCCACATTATGGGCAATGGCATCCATCCGCCGTTCCAGCGTAATGAGCGAGGAAAGCCCGACATAGATAGAATTATTCTGCATGCCTAGCGCCCGCCCAACCTGAAGCTCTGCAAGGTGCTCAGGATATTCATCGAAATGCCGACGGAAGAAGTGCCGCCCAAAAGCAGGGACGCAATCGACGCCGGGCTGCTCGCGGACGGGTTTTTCATCTCATGCATAGCGGTAAAGCGCGAAATGAGCTTCGAGACGTAATCGGGGTCCGACATCTTGGTGAAATCGATCTTGTCCTCGATCATCTTCGCCTGCTTGTCGATAGCGGCATTGGATATGGTGGATGGCCAGCCGAAGGTCGTCTGGATCATCGACACCAGCGCCTTGTCGCCCAGAATTTCATAGGCATTGGTCAGCGTCGGCGCCTTGCGCTGGAAATAAAGCGCCAGCCGCACGCCTTCGTTCTGGCTTCCGGCTTCTTTCTCCAGCGTCTGGCGAAGATATTTGTCGACCACGCCCTGCTGCGCCGCAATGCCCTCGGTCGCCTTCTCACCCTTGCCCGCAAAATCGAAGACCGTCGCAAACTCCTTGTAGCGCTTGTCGGTCAGCTTGTTGGCCATGGCATCATCGCCCTTGATGCCTCCGGTCAATATCTTGCGCACGAACGCCTTGGCGAAGGCCATGTCTTCCAGACCGAACGCCTTCAGCGCATAGTTATACAGGCGGCTGTCGGCCATGAATTCATCGATGGATTTCACGTTGCCGATATTCTTCTTGTAGTAGGCGGTTTCCCGCTCCACCATCGGTTCCTTCGAAACACGCTGCAACGACCGCGTCATATTCGACGCGATCAGGCGATAGCTCGTCATGGTATCAAACATATCAATCTCTTTTGGTCAAAAGCGGGTTCCGTCCCGATCACATTATCTGCGTCCAATCGAACCGGAGAATTTCAAGACCGTATCTGGGCTGTGGCTGGAGCGAACGCGCAACGGCTTAATCGGCGGTTAAAATGTCTGATCATAACGAAGCGAGCAATCCCAAGTTATTGGTTGATCCAGTGACCGTTCGTTGCGTGACGGTGTACTGGTTTCGGATACGCGAAGCCTCGTCAACCGCTTTAACCGAGCCGGATCAGGTAATCGCGTGAGAGTAGCCCGAACCAAACTGGAGCCTTGATCAAGTTGGCAACAATCGCGCTGTCGGGGGGATATGCGCCTGACCGGCATCGAGGCTAGCTTACACGGCTCCATGAGCTGCGATCAGAATGACTTGTGGGTATCCAGAACAGCCCGGTCAACACTAGCCGTCCTCTGCAATTCTCTCGCTAACGCTTGATGGAAAATAGAAGCTCAGCCGATAGCTCTCTAAAAGTCATGATATTCAGTGGCATCGCGACGTACCGCTGGCGATAGCGGTCAATAGGGCGGGTGCCTCGATGCTATCGCTTGATTTCCGGCAGGAGGCAGCGGACCCGGAGGCCCACTGCTTGGTCTGGTTGAGTTTCAGATATCCAGGATCGTGATGTTTACGGATTGCAGCGGCGTCAGAGAACCGTCAGCAAAGGCATGGATGGTGAATGAGCCGGGATTCAGCCTTGCTTCAAAATCCCGGGTAGCTGTAGTGATCTGGGTGGACCATACGGGCTCAGTGTCGGAGGGTCGGTCTCCTTCCCTGAAGGCTCCGATCCAGTTGCGAGAATCGGCTCGTGAGAATTCGACATGGCCGACAACGGTCATCAAGGCAGTTGATTCAGCTGACAGGCTTGCACCAGTTCCAATTGGTCCTTTCACCGCTTCTGCAGATGTCTCTCCTTTGATTACCTGTCGCACGGAGATCCTGTCATTCTCGTGATCATCCGTTACAAAAGAGAACTTGCCGTCGGAACCCACTGTCAAGGCAGTCTTCCACGTTCCGCTGCGGGTTTTAAACTGGAGCTGGGCTTCGGGCACCCCTATGCCTTCCACCGCGGTTAGCCAGTTGCCATCAGCTTTCTTCGATGATGCCCAGGCGCGTGAGATCACCGGCGTCGCCACTGCTGCGATGATAGCAGACAGATCACCAGTCAGCCGATGCATGCCCCCGCCAGTGGTAAACGACAAGCCGTCTTTGGCTGCGTGGGTGCCGCTGGTCACATCCAGTTCTGCGGTTAGGCGTGCCTCGACAGTCCAGACGCCTTTCTCATGCCACATTGCGCCAAAATAGTTGACGAGTTTCTTTCTATCTTCCGATAGCCGCCACACCTTTGCATACATTGTGCCGTCTGGTTTCCATGTCTTTACATCGTCGGAAAACGTGAAACCGGCTGGCGCTGTCAGGGTGTTTAGAGCGTATGTGCCTCCGGGCTGGGCCAAGCCCGTTGATTCGAGTTGTATCATCACCGTGCCAGTATCGCCGGGCTTGATCTCGGGAACTGTTGTCTGTTTTGCCCAGTTTACAGCCCGCACGCCTGCGGCAAGCGTTCCTGTTGCTGGAGGTTGGCCATTGACTGCAAACGACAGGCCGCTTTCGGCTTTACGGATGCCCACCGCGTTAGCGTCCTTGTCGGCCCTCAGATTCACAACAATTGTCCATATGCCCTTGGCGTCCCACCAGGCACCGTTATTGGTGAGAACACGCCCGTCCGACGATAGTGTCCAACCGTGTCCGGCGTCCGACCCGTCCGGATGCCTCGTGACGACATCATTGTCGGCGAACGTGAAGCCTGGAGGAGCTTTCATCACGTAACTTCCGCCATCCTTGCCGGTTCCTGTTGATTCCAGCTCGATCTTTGCTTTTCCAAAGCCGCCGGGTTCAATTTCGGGTATTTCAGTCTGCCTTACTGATCGTACAACCCACGAACCCACCATGATATCCGCCGATTTCAAAGGTGCATAAGATATTTTGTCGGGAAATACATGAACCGTATATTCACCTGCCGGGAGGCTCCGGAACTCTATTCTCTCGTTCGCAGTTCTGACGTCGATTTGTCTCACTATGTTGCTTTCGGTGGGAAGCTTCCCCTTCGGAACCACTCCAATCCAGTTCGTTTCGCTGGCGCGATGAAACGTGACACGCGCAACTATCGCATCGTTACCGTATGCCTCGACCTCCAGTTCAACCGGTCGCAGTACTACCTCACCATAGATTTCCCATTGTTTGCAACCGTCGTCACCATGGGCATCTGAACTGCAGAACGAACGTGTGACGTTAATCACAGCGTCCCGTCCCACCAGGAGCTGTTGAGCGCCTTGAACTCCAACCAGAGCGTCATTCAGATAAATCGCCGGAGCGCCTTCGGGAATACGGAGATGGAGAATAGCGTTATGACGAAACGGCAACTTGCCAGACAGTCCGTCGTTTAAAGTCGTCATCATGAATGCCTTGTCAGCAAGCGTCCGTCCACGGAGTTGCTTGAACTGCTCCGGTGTCAGGTTGAGTTTTTCACTCCGGCAGACGATGTAGGCGGCATCTGATGGATTGCCGGTTACGCTTTGGTCATTATTGCTGACATCATACAAAAATGACTTCATTTCACACTCGTTCAGCCCCTTGGTGCCATTGCGTAGAAGGAGCCCATCGGTTCCGCTTCGATGGATGGCCTGCACAATGAGTTCGTTCGTCTGTGGGTCCGAAAGCTGCAACATATAGCTGCTCCAGTGAGCCTCGGCAGCCTCGATACGGGCTTTCTGCGTGGTATCGCGAACTCCGTGGGAAATTTCCTCCAGAGCCTTCTTCCGCTTTTCTTCAATGGGAAGGTTGTCGAAGTCGTCATCGGCCGGATGTTTCTCCATCCAAGGCCGTGGTTCCAAGGTGATGGCATGTTCATCGAAGTTTCCTTGATGGACATCTGGCGATGCAAGCGACGAAAGCGCTGCCGCTCCCGCTGTAAGGGCGCGTAGCGCACCTGCTTCTCGTTCGAAGTGCTCCGTGAATTTGCGCATGATAACTCCTCCTATCATTTGTTGCCATTTTTGCTCTTAAGCGAACGGTTGGGTTCGCTGTACCAGTCTGGCAGGTGTTGAACGAGGAGACAACATAAAAGTTAGATATAATCTATTTATAATGCAGATGCCGGGAAATAGGGCATAACGGAAGATAATAATGCAAAAGCAAAAGGTTGACAGCATAAAGGCTGACTTTATCAGTTCTGAGTGGAGGTTAAAGTTAGAAAAAACGATACACGCAAGGCGTGGCATGGTCGGAGCTTCACCTTCCAAGATCCCAAAGGGCCTCTCGTTCCGCTCTGGTCAAGAACAGGCAGGCCATCTCGCTCAGTCGTGGCGCCGAAGCAAAGGGTATCGGACCGGGCATTCGCTCCTGGTCGCTGGGTCCGGTCCTTTTTTGCGACGCCTGCAGTTTTCGAATGAGGAAGCCAGGGATACGGAGTTTGCCTTGTCGGGCTCTTCGCGAGAGGCAAATCCCGGAGCGGCCGCTTGGATCGCATTCTTCAGTCGCCCCAGTCGTCGCATCGCCGCTGCAGCACCCATTAACCAACTTTCGGAGGCGCCCCACGGTTGGCGATCTGAAAGAAGCCTGGTTCGGGGCGGGCAAACCGCCTCGGAATTACGCGGCTTCGCTCTGCAAGGTGTCCATCGACCTGTCAACTAAACCGGCATTACCGTTTCTGGGGCGAGAGGCTCTCGGGCGTGATCGGCCGGTTGTTTCGTCATCGGTCAAACTCTCCGAACGATCGGCGGGCGATGAGCTTTTGCGGAACTAGTCATCTTCTGAAGGGCTTCATATTAAACGACGATCCCGGACGCGGCCAGGTTGTTGTCTGCGCCGTACTCGGTTCACGCCCACGGCGAAGCCGATATCCGTCCGGAATTTTCCTCTGCTGAAGCAATGTGGCCCAGAGTTACACTCAGGGCTTATGTATCATTCAGAGACGAGCGCCAGCTTTCCCGATGAATAACATCATTGAACGGGTTGTAGATCTGTCAGGGTTATAGTTGTGCGGATTAAGCGTTCACAGTGCTGAATATTATTGCTCGTGAGGCCGCATACTCCGCCTTGATCAAGGCTGCCGATAGTATCGCTGTTGATTGTAAGGGAAACCATCACGGTTGCCTTCTTTCAGGCGTTGACCGCTATTGTTTCTGCGCCTGACATTCGCTGAGCAATGGCTTTTCTTCGGCTTCATGATCGGCTGTCATGAAGGACAGGACCGCCTTATCGCCCTTACTGTGCCAGCGATAACTTTCCTGCTCGTTGATGGCGACGTAACGCACTCCGGAGGCTGACGGTGCGAGCGTCATGACTACCTGGCGGCCTTCAAGAACGGCGATGGCAAGCGAATCTCCGTCATCCATGTTGACGTAGGTGACTGGAACCAATGCGCCTCGTTCGCAGACGTATGTCTTTTGAATGATATCGGGCACTTCCTGGTATTCCGCTGCATGAGCCGGGAGAACAAGCATGCTCAGTATAAGGAGTAGCGCACAGGTTGCTGAATGTTTCATAGTACAATTCCTCGGTAGAAAGAATAATGTGAATGACGCAAATCCGTAAAGGGTCTTTTCTCATCAATCCAGCTGAAATACAACGTCCGATCAAAAGGAAAGGATATCTCCACGGAGCCCGTACTTCGTGAGGAGACACTACTTCACATGATCTTGCAAGGTTAATGCTTTATGGCATGTCCTGCCAAAGTATACCTGTTTTTGCCATGTCAATCAAAAATTACCTGCCGGAGGTGTGTTCAGCGCCTCGGAAAATGTCGCCGCATCGTCTCGATTGGGTCTGTCAGGACCAATGCTTTTTCGCGATCTTTCTTCCGACGATGTGGCAGACGATTATTGATTTTAGATTCAACGTGTTAAAAGTATAAAAATTCCAAGTTCTAGAGTATCTACAGGAAAATAAATGACAAGAGTTTGACGTTAAAATATTTCTTGTTTACAAATTGCGCATTAGCGTACAAAGATAGATTGTCTCAAGGGGTTGCCCTGATGATGAAGTTAACTGCTATCTTTTACATTATGCTGATTGTATTGGTTTCGCCCGTAGCTATCGCTTCAACTTGTGGCGCGTCATCATCGGCGACAGATGTATCCAGTTCTATTTTAAGGCGACAATTGTCGGCGCTGGAAGCCATTCGCCGGGCTCGGCGTTGCGTTGATGAGCCTTCGGGTGGTCTTTTCAATGCCTGTCGTGACGTCGCCATGCAGATTCAGCAGGTCCGCAGACTGATGAGTTTAAAGTCAAAGTGGAGCGCTGATTGCGAAAGTGCTGACGAAAAGGATAAAGTCCGCGCACAAAGGCGGGCTCACGCAAGGTCACCTAAGGTGCGTTCCGAAACGCCGGTGGTTTCCACAACTGGAGTGCGGCGCGAAACACAGAACCGCCAACGCAGCAACAACACCTCTGGTCAAGCCCTTTCCTACTGCGTCCGTCTTTCGGACGGCTATTTTTTTCCTACTCCCAACTCTCAGTTCAGGCAAAAGGGGGGACTGCATGCTGCTTTGACGCAGTGCCAAATGATATGCGAGACACCCGATATGGCTGTGTATGTACTGCACGACCGTTTCGATGAGACTGGAGAAATGATCTCGGTCGCAGACGGACGGCCCTATAGCGAATTGTCAACCGCCTATTTTTATCAGGAAGATGATCGGGAGTTCAAACGTTGCAGTTGGAACCGCTACATCGCCAGAATAAACAGTGCTTTCATAACCCGGGATGTGACCAGTCAATTGGAAAAAGTGGAAACTCCGGTTCCAGAAAGCAAGCCGCAAGATCATAACCACAGCAGGGCAGTCAGGCCCCAGGGGCTGGCTGAGCTTCGAATTCCAGACAGGCCGGTGCGCATGGTGGGGCCTACCTTCATTCCGGATGGGCCTGCCAGAAAGGCAGTTACGAGGTAGGGGAGTTTCGGCCCAGGGCAGTTGAATTCTGCGGGAGATAAATTTTCAGTGCGCCGCCACTTGTAAAATCGTCGGCAAATGAACCGGTTGTACCACTATGGAAGGGCGACTTGTGTTGAGCAACATGCGCCCGCGAGGAGAGATTGATGATATTACTTCTTCTGCAAGTATTGGGTGGTATTGCCGGTGGTTCGGTCATGGGAAAAATCGTACATGGTAGTGATGCCGGTGCGGGACCAAATGCAGTGATTGGTGCCGTCGGCGGCGTGATCGGAGCGCAACTGATTGGAATTGTTCTGGGGCAAATCTCAGGACCTTCAGTTGCATTTGATATCGGTGCACTCATTGGCCCGTTTGTTGATGGAGCGGTAAGCGGGGGGGCTATACAGATTCTGGCGGGGCGGAGGGTACGTAGACTACTGGCGTGGATGATCCAGCGGCAATTGCCCAGTTGAACATCGCCTATGCATGACGAACTTTAATCAGGCAGAGCATCGATTAACTCGAAGATGTCTTTGCCCATAGCAGTCGGGCACATTTGACATGTTGTTGGCAGCGTCGCTGTGGAACAGAAACGCTTCGAACATCGTGCTTGCCGCTTAACAATTTATTACGGGTAGGAGAAAACAATGCCAACGCGCGGACGAAATCCCAACTTCAAACTCGCCACTGTCTGTTCTGCAGTTGACAAATCGGAGAATGAGCTGGCTCATCTGCTTGGTATATCCCTGGCCGCCCTGAAGGCTATTGATCATCGAAATCCGCCACTCTACCTGCAACTGGCACTTACCGGCCTTCTTATGGAGCTGGAACCCAATCCCCTTTTCAAGGCTACGCTAAGGGACGGCAACCAGATGACGGTGCACGGTTGCGGGAACGGAACAATTGCAGGAGTAAGGGTAGCCTTCGCAAAATGCACAGATCTGGGTTAGCTGTATGGTGGTTACAAACTCTGGAGGAGACAGAGTAGCGCGTTTCTCGGTCAATTTGCCCCAACGTGATCCTGCAGGACGAGTGAAGCAGACACACTGGCTTTCTTCCCGCTACTTTCATGTGTTGCCATAGCGATGGCAATGGGTGCGGTTGCAATCCCTCTCGATGCCCGATGATTTCGCGTGGCTCAATAGTTGGGGGCAGGCGCAGGCTCCGGCAGTTCGCACAGACATAGCTGCCTGCGCTTCATCTTTCTGCCGTGCATAATCGTGTGGAAATCTTTGGCTTGCGGGTTTGATTGGGGTCGGTTTCCAGCGTGCGTAGCGTCCGCATATCTTGGGACATCAATTGGGTTCTGCGTTTAACCCATTGCTGCCGGGAGCGGTGACGCACTTGGCCAGGGCTGTTTGATCCAGTTGGCCAGTGAGTGAGGAGCAGCTCCGCCAGGGATAGGAAACGTAAACCCGGCGAAGCTGCTGACGCGGCCCTTAATGAGGCAAAAGGTCACCGCGTCATACCGATTATGAACCTCGTCTCGAAGCAGGATGCCAGATCACTGACTCGAAGGTCATGCTGACAAGCCAACAGCCGAACTCTGGTTTGGCTTGACATGAAGCTGGAAAACGCAACCCCGCCGTAGTTGGCCATGAACGGCGAGGTTGCAGGACTGCTCAGCTGTCACGGGGCCAGGAGCAGTGACTCCCTGAATCTCTAAAATTCGTTCAGAAATGAGAATTGCTGGCGCTGCTTCCCAACTAGGGCGAAAGGAGCAGCGCCATTACTGAACTGGACGGGTTCAGAAATGTCCAGCAAAACTCCATTCAGGTGCAAGGCCTGGAGGATTTGCTCAACGTTGCCGAAAATGTCAGGACATACCGGGTGTCACAATTACAATTTCTTGCGGGTATGTTCTTGCAGCCAATGTTTCAGGCCGACTGTCAACCATATCCCGACTCTATTCCCAATCCCCATTTGAATAACTGATGATAAAAAGCGCGGTTGTAGGAACGGCCAATGACCGCGTTCACTTCAGGTGGATTTCATAACGCTGATCGCGTTGTTCATACCGTCCCGCCAGCTGGGGGCCTATATTCGTCTGTCTTATATGGTCCGCTTCAAGTGCTTGGACAGCTTCGCCTAATTTGGCTGGGCAAGGCACTCCTCTATTCAAACCCAGATATTGGGTTCGCAAGTCATATCGCTATGGCTTGCCATGACATTCCTCCTGCCTTACCAGGCGGTTTTAACTCACAAGAAGATAATCTGGCCAGCGACCGCCTGACTTGGGAAAGGCGCGATTGGCTTCCTACCCCTTCGGTGTTGGTAGTGTTGTTGTCGAATACTCAACCCGGCCATTCTAATCGCCACGATGGGTACCAGATTTGAGTGAGAATTTTCTGGAACACCCGAAAGGTGCTGAATCTGCGAGAACAGTGATGATATCGCGAGAGTAGGGTTTTAGGCGAAACCCTATTGTTTATGGATTTCTTGTTTTGAGGATTGATTGGGTTTTTTAAAACCCCAGTTTGAGGCAAGGTTGGGGCGGGTAGTTGTTGTAGCTGTTTTTGAGTGGATTGTTTGTCCATGGGATTTTGATGTTGTGGCGCGTTTGACTGGCTTTTGGTTGCGCCCTATGGATTTGGAGCATTGAATGAGCCTCTATGG
>NZ_JBAKHE010000019.1:0-50829 GCF_049065885.1 Brucella sp. IR068
GCAGAGCTTCTGCCCACCATTCGCAGGCTGGTGGATCAAAGGCCAACCTATGGCTATCGGCGGATCGCCGCGCTCCTCAATCGCGAAAGGCGGGCCGCCGATAAGCCTGTGGTCAACGCCAAACGGGTCCATCGCATCATGGGCAACCACTCCATGCTGCTGGAGAAGCATACCGCCGTTCGCAAGGGCCGCATCCATGACGGTAAGGTCATGGTTATGCGCTCCAACCTGCGCTGGTGCTCGGACGGTCTGGAGTTCACCTGCTGGAATGGCGAGGTCATTCGTCTCGCCTTCATCATCGACGCATTCGACCGCGAGATCATTGCCTGGACAGCGGTCGCAAATGCTGGCATCTCCGGCTCAGACATGCGTGACATCATGTTGGAGGCGGTCGAGAAACGCTTCCATGCAACACGAGCGCCGCATGCTATCGAGCATCTCTCTGACAACGGCTCGGCTTATACCGCGCGGGACACGAGGCTGTTTGCTCAAGCACTCAATCTGACGCCCTGCTTCACGCCGGTGGCCAGCCCGCAGTCGAACGGAATGTCCGAGGCATTCGTTAAAACCCTGAAGCGGGATTACATCCGTATCTCGGCACTACCGGACGCCGAAACGGCGCTCAGTCTCATCGATGGATGGATTGAAGACTATAATGAAATTCATCCCCATTCCGCGCTCAAGATGGCTTCCCCTCGGCAGTTCATCAGGGCTGAATCAACCTAGCCGACGTGTCCGGTGAAACGGGGTGCACTCCAACCTCACAGGGGAATTATGAATATTCCCAACCGTCACTGCTTCGATAGGTAAGTAGGCAATGGGCTCCGGTTGCCGCTCTCAACGATATGACTCTATACGCCTTGAATGGATATGAACCACTGTCCCCGCAATAAGCGATGTGCTGATTACTAGTCAGGAATGAATTCTTCGGGGCTTGAACGGCAGCAATAGAGCCGAAATCTGCCAGTCCTTTAACACCCATCTCAGGCTTTAGTCCAGGATAAGCGCAATGACCGCTGTAGAACCTGTAGGAATGCTACGCCAATGACTCCGCGCAGTGCGGACGCGCACTTCTCCGCAATTAGGGTGGTGAGCAATAGGGACGCCTTCTATTACTCATAAATATATGATATTGAGAGCGATAAAAATGGATACTATCGCTCATGCCCTGGAACTGGACACAGCCTGATTGGCCGCATTTTCGCTATGACACGTCTGCACTAGCAGCACTGGAACAGCGATTTCTGCTCACCTCCGGCGAAGTCATCGGCGCTGTGCGTCACATCGATCCCGACGACCGCGACCGGTTGCGCATCGAACTCTTGAGCGACGAAGCGATCAAGACGAGCGCGATCGAAGGCGAAACATTGGATCGCTTAAGCGTCCAGTCATCACTGCGACGGCAGCTTGGCTTGGATACGGACCGGCGTTCGGTGCAACCACGTGAACACGGCATCGCGGAAATGACGGTCGACGTTTATGGCACCTATGCCCTGCCGCTTGATGACGCGACAATGTTTCGGTGGCATACCATGTTAATGGCAGGCAGTCGGCATCTGGAAAGCATCGGTGCTTATCGCAGCCACTCCGACGATATGCAGATCGTCTCTGGCCAGTTGGGCCGCCCGACGATTCATTTCGAGGCGCCGCCATCAGCGCAAGTACCGGAAGAAATGCATCGGTTCATATCGTGGTTCAACGCAAGCGCTCTGACCGGCGGTACGCCCCTCCCCGCGCTTACTCGCGCCGGCCTTAGCCATCTGTGGTTCGAAAGCATTCATCCATTCGAGGACGGCAATGGACGGCTTGGTCGCGCACTCGCCGAAAAAGCACTGGCACAGTCGCTAGGGCAGCCGAGCCTGATCATGCTGAGCTTTACCATCGAACAGCAACGGAAGGCCTATTACGATCAGCTGGAAACCCATCAGCGGACCCTCGACGTCACCGAATGGTTGGTATGGTTTTCCCAAACCGTGCTGGCGGCTCAACAAACAACGCTGGATCGTGTCGCCTTTTACATCGCCAAGGCACATTTCTACGACCGGTACAGGGGAGCGTTCAATCCTCGTCAGGAGAAAGTCATTGCGCGTCTGTTCGAGGCGGGGCCGGATGGCTTTATCGGTGGCCTCAGCGCGGACAACTATCTCGCCATCACCCGCACGTCGCGCGCCACCGCCACCCGCGATTTGCAGGACCTGGTCGAAAAAGAGGCGTTGACGCGCAGCGGTCAGCTTCGTTTCACACGATACGCGCTGAACTTGGGCAGACCGCGTGGGGAATTCTGATTTAGTCATTAACAAGCTCGACCCGTTCCTTGTAAATGACGTAGCTCCAACTCCAGATTGCCAGTCAAAGATCGTTGGATTCTAACGACAGGATTGGGGCCGCTAGAGGAACGGCCGATTTTATCTATCAGAATCGGACATAAGCGCCTGAGATCCGCAAAGGCGGCGATGCGATCATCTAGTACCTTGTTCTATTTCACAGCCGTGTTTTCAAGTGGTGGAGCGCACCAGTTTGGCATAAACTCCGCCCAGGGCGATCAATTCTGCATGGCTCCCGCGTTCCACTATTCGCCCTTTGTCCATTACAACGATTTGATCCGCGTGCCGCACTGTGGAGAGCCGGTGAGCTATAGTGATGATTGTGCGGTCCCTTCCTAACGACGAGAGCGCATTCGACATCGCGCGCTCCGTAGCAGCATCCAGTGCGCTTGTTGCCTCATCCAGGAGCAAAACGCGGGGATTTCGCAAAATTGTTCGCGCTAGTGTTAGACGCTGTTTTTCCCCGCCGGAAAATCGGTAGCCGCGCTCCCCCACCAGAGTATCGTACCCGGCAGGCAGCGCCGTTATCATATCATGTATCTGAGCAATTTTGGCGGCTGTTACCAAGTCTGTATCCGTGGCGTCCGGCCTTGCAAAGCGCAGATTTTCAGCCACGCTTGCATTGAAAAGATACGGATCCTGTGTGACAATCCCCAGTATATCTGTCAGGGATTGGAAACTGAGGTTACGAACGTCGACGCCATCGTAGCAGATGGATCCAGCGTCCACGTCGTAGAGTCGTGCCAATAGATACCCGAGCGTGGTTTTCCCCGACCCGGTGGCGCCGACGATCGCTGTGTGAGAGCCAGCGGGAATGTCGATGGAAACATCGTCAATTGTGGGTGCTAAGCCCTTGTCATAGGCGAAGCGCACCCCATCGAGCCTGACAGCCCCCCGGATGCGTTCACGATCAAGAATAACTGGATGAGGATGCTCTTTGATTTCGACCGGTTGGTCAAGGTACTCGAATACTCGGGCGAACAACGCTCGCGTCGTTCGCATCTGGACGCCAGACTCAAGCACCTCTTCAAGCGGCCAGAGTAACTGTTCTTGCAGCGCAATCATGGCGACAAGCGTACCTATGGTAACGGTGCCCAAGCTCTGATCCATAAGAAGGCCACCCAGCAGCAGGGTCAAAGCTGGCAGGGTCTGGAGCACCATGTCAATCACGCCCCATTGCCACTGGCCCGCAGTATGGGAGCGCACTTCGAGTGCTGCAACACTTTCGGAGGTGCGGATGAACCGCCGTGTCAGATGATCAGTACGCCCCATCGAACGAGCGAGAATGATACCTGAAACCGAAAGCTGTTCCTGTACGGACGAGGACATGTCGGCAATCCGCTGCTGCTGTTCATAGGTAAGTTCTTCGCGTAGTTGCCCGACACGCTGGCTTATCCAGATTGCAAGCGGAAGGACGAGAAAGGAGAAAAGTGCCAGGCGCCATTCGAGCGCCAGCATGGCGGCCATGGTCATAACCACAACACTTATATTTCGGGTGAGTTGGCTGACTGTGTGGGTGACGAGCGCCTGAAGGCCACCGATGTCGCTGGCTATCCGCGACTGAACTTCGCCAGTCCGAGCAGTTGTGAAAAAGCGTAGCGAGAGGGACTGAAGGTGCGCATAGACCCGGACCCTTAGATCATGCATGATCGCCTGCCCGATTTTCGAAGTAATTAGCACCTGAAGCACACCGATCGCCGTGCCCAGACAAGCGAGGGCAACCAGTCCTCCTGTTAGGAGCATCAACAGTTTGAGATTGCCGCTTGGTAGCGCCTGGTCGATGATGGCACGTACTAGAAAAGGCGCTGCGATCCCGGCTACCGAAGACAACAGGATGAGAATAAGCACCACCGTCAGCTGTCTGAAATACGATTTGAACAGCCCGAGTACCCTACGGAGCGAAACGTGCTGTGCCAGCTCCTCATACGGAGTTTCTTCGACCTTATCGAACTGATCAAACATGGCTTTTTCCTTCTGGCAGCAGTGCTCGCGGGCCCATCATCGACAATCAAATTTACCACGATGGTTTTGCATCAAAGTTGTTTTGCCAGCGGGGAAAGCGAATGGTCCGCTACATCAACGCTCTTCGAAACCGGTTTCGGATGGAGCTCCGGGGGGCAGTGGGTTTACAATTGCTTCAGTAACGGCAGCACGACGACTGAACGGCCTCATGACCACAACGTAGAAGACGGGAACAAATAGAATTGCCAATACAGTAGCCGATACCATTCCGCCAAAGACGCCAGTGCCAATCGCGTGCTGGGTTTCAGCACTTGCTCCCTGGGCAATCATCAAGGGAACCACACCAAGCGCGAAGGCAAGAGACGTCATAATGATTGGCCGCAAACGCATCCTGGCGGCTTCGACCACCGATTGATCAAGGCTCTTCCCGGCGGCCCGCAGGTTATTGGCAAACTCCACGATAAGGATAGCGTTTTTGGCCGATAGGCCAATGATAGTGATTAGACCGACCTTGAAGAAAACGTCGTTCTCAAGGCCACGCAGTGACACTGCCAAAACAGCACCGATGATTCCGAGCGGCACGACTAGCATCACCGAAAGTGGTATAGACCAGCTCTCGTAAAGTGCAGCCAGAACGAGGAAGACGACTAGCATCGAAATTGCTAGCAGCATTGGTGCCTGCGAAGCTGACTGCTTCTCCTGGAAGGATTGCCCTGTCCACTCGACCACGAAACCTTGCGGCAGTTGCGAGGCAAGCCGCTCCATTTCGGCCATGGCCGTACCGCTGGAAACCCCGGGCGCCGCATTTCCCGCGATACGCACAGCAGGATAGCCATTATAGCGCACGAGTTGCAGCGGGCTGGCTTCCCATACCGCCGTGACCATTTCCGAGAGAGCAACCATCCCGCCGGCATTGTTGCGCACGTAAAGTTTCAAGACGTCCTCGACTTGCATGCGGTTTGCAGCTTCTGCCTGAACGATCACCTGCTGCAGACGTCCAGCGTTGGGGAAATCGTTGACATAGGTGGATCCTATGGCAGACGAAAGAGTGTCGCTGATCATGCTAAACGGCACACCCAGCACCTCCGCTTTCTGACGATCGATCCTGAGCGATACGCTCGGCCCTGCCGGCAAGCCCTCAGGGTAAACGCTGGTAACGAGTTTGCTCTTTGCCGCAAGATTGAGCAGTTGATCCTGTGCGCCCTGAAGGGCATCCTTACCGCGGTTGGCACGGTCCTCAAGGCGTAGGGAAAAGCCCGAGGTGGTCCCCAGTTCTTCGATCGACGGCGGCTTTAACGTCATGACAGTTCCCTCTGGAATTCTCTCCATCGCCGCCGCGGCCGCCTCAATTTCCTCGTCGACTGTAGTTGTTCGCTCGGACCAGTTCTTCAGCGTGGTGAACGACATCGCCGCGTTCGGCCCAGAACCGGAAAAGCCAAAGCCAAGAATTGACAGATTGTTGACGACGTCTGGCCGGGAAGCAACATGACGATCATAGATGCTTACAATGCTGCGAGTACGCTCTTCTGTGGCGTCAGCTGGAAGAGAGAAAGAGGTCATAATGCTGCCCTGGTCTTCCTGGGGCACGAAGGCGGACGGTATTCGTGTGTAGCCGTACGCGAGCGCCGAAAGCAAAAACGCATATAGTATCATCATGCGTCCGGCACGACGGATTAATACGGATAGCCAGCCGGCATAACCGGTCGTCAACCGGTCAAAACCACGGTTGAACCAACCGAAGAAGCCCTTTTTCTCATGGTGCGAAGGATCAACTGGTTTCAGCAACGTTGCGCAAAGCGCCGGCGTCAAACTTAGTGCCAGAAAGGCAGAAAAGAGGATGGAAACAGCCATTGAGAGCGTGAATTGCCGATAGATGGCGCCGACGGAGCCACTCGACAGGCCCATTGGAATAAAGACCGCCGCCAGCACCAGCGTGATACCGATCACAGCGCCAGTGATTTCGTTCATTGCCTTTTGCGTGGCTTGCCTGGGTCCCAGCCCCTCGCTGGCCATGATGCGCTCCACGTTCTCTATCACAACGATAGCATCGTCCACGATAATGCCGATCGCCAGCACCATGCCGAACATTGTTAGAACGTTGATCGAAAAACCCGCCATCAGCATGACGGCAAAGGTGCCAAGCAGGGCGATAGGCGCGACAATCGCCGGGATCAGGGTGTAACGGATCTTTTGAAGAAAGAGCAGCATCACAAGGAAGACCAATACCATTGCCTCGAGCAATGTATGGATCACCTTTTCTATCGAGATCTTGACGAACGGCGCCGTGTCATACGAGATGTCATAATCCATTCCATCAGGCATTGCAGTCGCGAGCTCGGAAAGTCGGCTTCGTATTGCATCGGCCGTACGCACGGCATTCGCTCCTGGTGTGAGCTGAATCGCAGCTGCTGTTGCCTCCTGGCCATTACTAAGGATCGAAAAGCCATAGCTCTGCGCACCTAGCTCAACACGCGCGACGTCGCCGAGGAGAAGTTTTGACCCATCCGGTTCCGAACGCAAGACGATTGCGGCGAATTCTTCAGGCGTCCCCAACTGTCCTTGCACCGTAAGTGGAACGCTCACCTTCTGGCCCGGCTCCGTGGGAGCATCGCCAACGCGACCTGGAGCGATCTGAGTGTTCTGAGTCTGGATGGCCTGGATGACCTGCGCCAGCGAAAGCGAATAGGAAACCAGTTTCGCCGGATCTACCCAGACGCGCATTGCCTTTTCCGAGCCGAACGACTGTACGCGGCCAACGCCCGGGATGCGTTTCAATTCCTCCGCGACGTTTCTGGTCAGATAGTCGCCGAGCGCAAGGGCGTTGAATCGGCCATCCTTCGAGGTCAGCGTAACGATCATCAAAAAATTCGATGACGCGGATTCGACTGTTAACCCGGCTCGTCGCACAGATTCCGGAAGACGCGGCTCCACGGCCTTTAAGCGGTTTTGGACATCAACTTGCGCCATCTCCGCATTGGTGCCCGGCTTGAATGTCACCGTTATATTTGCACTACCTGATGTGTCGGCAGTCGACTCGAAATAAAGAAGATTCTTGACGCTCGACAATTCGCGCTCGATCAGGCTGACGACACTGTCGTTGACAGTCTGCGGTGTTGCACCGGTGTACGTTGCGTAGATACTAACACTAGGCGGCGCAATCGTTGGGAACCGCGATACCGGCAGCTGCGGGATCGCGATGATTCCCAAAAGCACGATGAAGATGGCGATCACCCAAGCAAAAATGGGGCGATTAATGAAAAACTGTGGCATTATCGACAGCCCTCTCAGTTCTTTCCTGGCACCAGTGGGGCGACGAAATCAGTTGTTTGCACCGGAACACCTTCCTGTACGCGATCCTGGCCTTGCACCACGACAACGTCGCCTGCCCGGAGACCAGTTGTAACAATGGTGCGTCCGTCGACAGTTTCCCCGATCTCAATTGGCCGGCGCACCGCTGTCTTGTCATTGCTCAAGACAAGAAGTTGCGGATGCCCGAGCGGATCGCGAATAATCGCTTGCTGCGGGACAAGGAGCGCGTCGCTGCGTACGCCGCGTGGCAGACGTGCTCGGACAAACATTCCCGGAAGTAATACACCATCCGGATTGTTCACTTCCACGCGTACCGTAACGTTGCCGGTACCGGGATCAACACTGATTTCTGAAAAGAGCGCCTTGCCTGCGACAGGATAACGCTTGCCGCTTGCGCCAAGGATCTCAACTGGAATATTCGAAGGGTCGTGCAGCTGCCCCGAATCTGCCGCCTCGCGGATCACGTCAAGCTGTGAAGCGGGTTGTCGCACATCAACAAAGACCTTGTCGATCTGCTGAATGATTCCCATGGCGCCAGTGCTGGACACAGATACCAGAGCGCCTTCGCTGACCATGGAATGCCCGATACGTCCCGAGATGGGAGCACGAACAGTCGCGAATTCGAGGTCAAGCTTACGCCGTTGCAACGAAGCGCGGGCCTCGGCAACGTTGGCCTTGGCCTGAGCCAGGTTCGCGACGGCTTCCTCGAAGTTGTCGCGACTGATTGCCTTGGTTTCGATGAGCTGTTTGGCTCTGTCGTATTTCGCCTGTGACCGAATAAGTGCGGCATCGGCTCGCTGAAGCACCGCAGCGGCGCTGTCCAACTCGGCCTTGAACGGCGCCGCACTTAATTGATACAGCTCTTGGCCGGAGTGAACTTCAGAGCCTTCTTGGAAAAGTCTTTTTTCAACGATACCACCAACCTGTGGCCTGATTTCCGCAGTACGATAGGCGGCTACCCGGCCGGGCAGTTCGTCAATGACGGTGACGGTTTCCGGCTTGACTGAAACGATGGCAACCAGCGCAGGAGGAACACTTTGCGAAACATTTGTTTCCGACGAGCCATCATCACTACAGCCAATCAAGGCCAGCCCGGCCAGAAGGGTGATCATTGCGTCTTTAAGTTGCATTCATTTTTCCGGACATTTAATGCGTGGCAAAGCGCGAGCTTATTGGGTTGAACCCAATGTCCTAGTTTGGTTCGGTCTCGGTGCAGGATTTGTGGAGATTGGATGGAGCTGAAAGAACCATGAATTGTTCTCGCTGACCCAGCTTTTCGGTAATCAAAACTTTGGTAGCCCTGTTCTCCGCAGCGAGCCGAAAATGGACTGGCTAACGAACGTCCTTGCTTTCCAGATAGGCGACCTTTCTTGGGTCAAACAAGGATGTGGCGGTTCCGATTTTCAGGAGGCACGAAGCATCTGGCGGGAGTTCTACTGAAATGACGCAAACAATGCACAAAGCAAGTCCTTGCTGGGTGAGTGCTCGACGAAGACGTCAGTCGGATGCGCGTCCACCGTGCCGGCAATCGCCATCTCAGCCAATGAGATATCCTGCCCTCTTACCTTACCACAATCATACGGGTCCAAGAGATGGTCGTAGCGCGCAAAAGTACAGCTAGCTTCCGTCTATGGATGCATAATGATCGGATTTTTTTCCGACCATGCCCTGAATCAAACCAACGGAACTCCCTATATGGTAGGTACACGCGAGCATTGAATTTCCTGGCCTGAAGGGAAACCTCAGAGTAGCCAATACAAATTTGTAGAAGCGGCTTGCAAGCGATCCGGACAGTCGGATTAATGAACCGATGGGATCTTCTTTATAGCGCTCGCGAAAAACCATGCGCGCATGGTCGCGGTTCCTTCTGTAATAATAGCTCAAACACAGTCTCGTTCGGGGTAAGCTTTCATATGCTACAGCATAAGGTGTCCAACCGGTTCTCGCTCCCAGGCGTTTCGCCACGTCGTACATTTGCCAGTCTTCCCCCCCTCCCAGGCCGAGTTCCTCATTGAATCTTAAGCCGGTCCGTTTGAAAAACTCCAGTTTACCCATCCAGCTGCCGGTTGCCAGACGGATGTTGCCCGCCCGCCCCTGGGCCTTCCTCTTTATACAGCGCTGCTCAGCCCTCAGATTTATGTCGTTTACGGCTTTCCATACTGTTTTATTCCATTCTGAGCATTCTTCACCGACTGGCGCCAGACGTACCGGAGAGCCAACAATATCGAGGTCCCCGGCGTCCCGCTCTTTGAGCAGTTCAAACAGCCAATCGCTGTCCACTTCTTCATCGTCATCTGCAAAGGTCAGCAGATCGAATCCATCGCTTATCGCTTGCTCAATCGCGCGATTGCGTGCAGCCGCGATTCCCAAAACGGGTTCAAGAATGTAGGTTACTTGATGTAACAATCGATTGCGAAAGTTCCGTATGACGGGCAGCAATGTTTTTTCGTCATTATTCTCGACAATGAGAAAGCATAATTGAATGCCTTCAGGAACTTTTATCCGCTCATACGAAGCCAACAGACGGCTTAACATCAACGGGCGGCCACGCGTGACAGTGGCTACTGCTATTTTACGGATAGTAGGAGTCATCGCTTTAACTCTTGTACGTGCAATCAGCCAAAAACCGTCTTGCGGCATGCGGCAATCCAGCCATCGCTATGGCGGACGTTTCTACGGGGCAGAAGAAGCGAGTCGTTGCGGGAAGTTGCCTGCGCCTTTTCCAGCGTCACCGCGCGTTTAAACCCGGCCCTGGCAACAACATTCCGAACCGCGGCGGAAACACCTCCATAAGGGTAGCTGAAAGACGTAACCCTCTCTTTCGAGATTTCTTCAAGGTGCATTCTGGAGCGATAAACCTGATCGAATGCCTCATCGGGACCGAAATCAGTCAGGTTCACATGATCAACAGTATGCGCTCCAATTTCATTGCCCGCATCCGCCCAGCCGCGAATTTGTTCGGCGGACATGCATTGCTCGAAACGGATTTCCTTGGTTTCGTCCCACTTGTTGGAGCCGCCTATCTGTCCGCTGACGAAAAAGCATGTGGAACTGAATCCCAGTGACCTCAACACGGGAAGAGCGTTTTCAAACACATTGCAAAAGCCATCATCAAAGGTGATACCGAATACTTTTCCCCTTTTTTGGCCCAGTATGTAGGGTTGTAGTTCGCGCAGAGACAGCCCCATATAACCCAACCGTGAAAGCCAGCTCATCTGCCGCTGAAAGTTTTTTGGAGACACGAACAAGCCGCGATAGGGACTACTCGACGGAATTGACGCTATTGAATGATAGGTCAAGATGGTAACTTGAGAAGAAGCTTGCACGTCTAATGAATCCCTTTAACCAGCAAGATTAACCCTATCGAAGTTTCAGAAATCATTGGGAAACTGTGTCAACGACCGTTGGGTCTATGACGGTTGTTTCTCGCGAATGCATCCATCAGATGGAAGCTGCGACACGCAGATGCTTGATCAACAACAGAAAGTCGTTCCGTAGCTACCACTGAGGAAGCAAGTGCACCCGTTCCGTCGAGGAATGGTTGAGATTGTTGTCACATTGTATGGACTGGAGCCCACCTATCGAGGACATAAGTTGATCGTCGGACTGGAATTGCCGTGCTCCGCCATTCGTTGAAACAACTACTGGCTCATCTCAGTACGCGCATCGCGGGAGGACGGCATTTGACGAGCTGAACAGGCAGGTCAGTCGAATGTCGCTCACGGGTGCGTCGTGAGGCTTGTTGGCTAGGGTCAGCAACATCAACGGTCCGAAGAGAAATGAGATCAAAACAGCCAGAGAAACAAGCGTTGAGACAGCCGTTTTCAACCGCATGGAAATGGGTGATACCAGCCGGTCAACGGCCAGGGGCTCTATCAGCGATCGTCTTGCCAATTTGTGTAGCCTCGCTAGATTTGACGGGATCTCCTTTTTTAAGAATGATCTCAAAAGTTTCCGTGGAAGCTACATCCAGATTTTGTGGACGATGCGGGGTAGCGCAACTGACGGTCACGCGATCACTGGCATGAACTGTCCTGGTGATCGATATGCTTTGAGCCCGATTGTTTCGCTGGCACACTCGTCTGATACGGCGAACTCCACGTGTGGAGGTTTGAGATTGGCTTAAACGTGAACGTTTTGCCGCCCCTTGGGCAATAACGCAAAGGCAGATTGCGCAAGAGGATAATCGTCAGTGCTATCAAATCCAACTCACAGCACACGAGCTTGTTTGGCGGTGAACGAGGCCCGCGTTCGCCTACGATCAATTATCCGGCAGTGAGGGTACCTACCTGGAAGACAACCGTATCTCCATTGAAAGCCCCGTCCCGTCATTGCTCACGATCATCGCATCGCCGCCATGAGCACGAGCGATGGCCTGAATCACTGGCAGGCCCAGTCCCGAACCACCACTTGTGCGCCCGCGGGACTCGTCCGCGCGCCAGAAACGCTCGAAAGCGCGATATTCAGTCCCAGCTGGCAGCCCAGGTCCATTGTCGGAGCATCGAATTATCGCACCGTCGTCTGTGTAGCCGGTATACATCGTTACCGTGCAACCTGGAGCGTAGCGTCGGACGTTCTCAAGAAGCGCAAACACCGCCTGTCGTATCCGTGCGCGATCCGCTCGGATTAGCACGCTCTCTAGTCTGGCATCGATGACAATATCTGCTTTTGCAAGGTCTTGCTCCACGGAAGCCATAACGGATCCGACCTCCTGTGCGAGATCAATTTGATCCAGTTGGAGCTCAAGCTTGCCAGCATTCGATAGGCCGAGTATCCGCAGATCCTCAACAACACGGGACAGGTCATCGACATGGGCTATCAAGCGGTCATATAATTCGGGACTCGGGGCGAAGGCACCATCCGAAAGTCCCTGAAGTCGTCCACGCAGAATAGTCAGTGGTGTGCGCAGTTCATGCGCTATAGCCGAATTTGAATATTTCAGTTCGGCTTCCGCGCTTTCCAGGCGGGCAGCCATCGCATTAAAGTCCGCGATCAGGCTCTCCGCTTCGTTGTATGCTGGTCCGAAAGTCTCCGCGCGCGCCGAAAAGTCGCCGCGCGCGATTGAATGAACCGCGGCTGCGACCGACTTCAACGGTCGTACAATTCTCTGCGCCAGGTACCACGCGACAACCGCCGCTGCCGCCAGACTGATTGCAAGGATTAAACCCAGTACAACAAAGTCTCCAAGGGTCCATCTATCGCTTTCCGGCTCCGGATAAAACAGTCCGTCGATGAACGTATAATATCCCACTGTGCCAAGAACCATCAGGGCAAATGCGGCGACCGTTAATGCGCTCATAACACGAACGATCTGTGCATTCAGACTTCTAGCCATGACGTACCGCCAAACGGTAACCGACCCCTCGAACCCCGACAAGCAAACCATCGGCGTTTGCGGCGACCAATTTGCGCCGCAGATTGCTGATATGGCTGTCTACTGTTCGATCCAGCGCCTCTCCTTCTGGTAGACAGGCATCAACCAGTTCGGAGCGTTCAAAGACGCGATTTGGGGAAGTTGCCATATAGGCAAGTAGCCGAAATTCCGTACGGGTAAGTTCGAGAATTATCTCGCCGGTGGACTGGCCAACTGTCGCCGTGTAAGCCTCGGGATCGACAGTAAGGGTCCCTACACGCAGCGGCTGTCTTCCCGTACGTCCGGTTGTGCGACGCAGCACCGCCTTTGCACGCGCTACGACTTCCAGGGGATTAAATGGTTTGACGACATAGTCGTCTGCGCCAATTCGTAAGGCTTGCAGTTTGTCCAGATCTTCGGCAAGGGCCGTAACCATTATGACCGGTGTATCGTCACGTCGACGAATGGCAGCCAGCACTTCATAGCCGTCCTGTCCGGGCAGCTTGACATCCAGGACGATCAGGTCAGGCTTGAGGCGCAGGTGATGTGCGAGGCCCGTCGGTCCGTCACCCGCATTAATCGTGCGGAAGCCTTCCCGCATAAAGTACGTCTCCAGTATTTCGGCGATTTCGGGTTCGTCCTCGATGATGAGTACTAACGGGTTATCCATAGCGTTTTTCCTGGCAATATTACTGCTAGGGAAAACCGTTGACAGGGGCCGCGTCAACCCATAAACCGCAGGTCTCCACGCAACCTCCACATAATCTCCATGCTCAACCAACGGAATTGCAAGAGGCGATTGTCACCAAGCTGATGACCAGTGCAGCAGCTATCATGCGAGAAGCGCGGCAGGACGCTCATCGACAGAAGCCTGTTAGCCGCAAAGCAAGCCCCAAGAAAAGGGGGGTACGCTGATTGATTGCCAGTCAAGAGCACATCATACGCGCATCGGATAGAAACCCGCGACCATTTACTTTTTGATCAAAGCGACAGCGAAGTTTGGATTGCCGCTACGGACGGTAAATCTCAGAATTCGTTGATCAGTCCTTCGTATGCTTTGTTAATCTCTCTCACATCCCGTCGATATTCATCAATGATCCAGTCGCAAATGTCGCGAATGAACCATTCATCCGGTTTGATCGAAGTCACTAGATTACAGCTTCGGCCAGTCGAAACCACAACAGGATGCGATGGAACGAGCGAGCCGTTGGCCAGCAAGGTTGACACTACGCTTAACCAGCCGATAGCGTTGCCTTGTCCCATCAGCGCGGCCTGTACAACGACGTTGTAATCCGAGAATTGAAGTTCCCGGGCTATCTCTTTCAGTGCATCAACGGAATACAGATCTGCCCACCTGAACTGCGACCCACTAAGAGTGATCACCTGATTCAAACCCGATTGGGACTGTGTCGAACTGGAATCGAAAGCAGGAGATCGCACAGGCAACAGAAGCTCTGGCATAAGTGGAAAAATTCGATACCGGTCATCCACTTTGGGATCGAACCGCATCGCGATATCGGAGTCGTTAACCGGACAATCGAGCGGCCCAATGATCAGTTGCCACTGAATGTCTACATCAGGAAACAGCGCTTGGAATTGGTTCATCCTCGGCATAAACCAATGCGTAGCGAAAGCCCCCGAGACTGATATTCGCACTGTACGTCGCTTCGTTTGCGCATTTTGTCTTAGTCCAGCCAAAACACGTTCAATGTTTGAAAAGCTCTTCGAGACTTCCGCAAAAAGATCACTTCCATGTTCAGTTAGTTCTGCTCCCGTCGGCGTTCGCTTGAAAAGCTGAATTCCGAGATGAAGCTCTAGGCGCCCGATGGTGCGGCTGACTGCGGGACTTGTAACTCCAAGCTCGCGTGCCGCGTTTGCAAATGTCCCGCATCGGACTGCCGCTTCGAAAGCGACGAGTGCGTTGAGTGAGGGAAGGAGCCGTCGAATATGTGACATTACAAAATGTAACCCCAGAGGTGATTATTATTGGAATTGATAGAAGGACCAAAAGCATCCCACTGTAGCCCGACAACTGGCTTTTGCCCGGAACAGGAGAGACAATTCATGGCCTTCGAAAATTTTAAAGTTCTGACTTTTGATATCGTCGGGACCTGCATCGACTTCGAGAAGGGTATTCTGGATGGTTTCCGCGCCGCAGGCGGAGAGGCTGCGAAGACGCTGACTGATGATCAGATTTTCCAGCCCTATCTGAAAGCAAGAGAGAAATTTCCTAGCCGCGCAAGCGAGGTCATGCGCGAAGTTTATCTCTACGCTGCGAAAGAACTTGGACTGTCGGACGACAGCGCCGCGGGGGACAAATTCCAGAGCCACTTTTTTGATTTTCCCGCATTCGAGGATTCCGCTGAAGCGCTCAGACGATTGCGTAGGCACTTTAGACTGGTCGCGATGACTAATTATGATCGTGTCGGTTTCAGCGCCAATTCGAACAAGCTCGGCAACCCGTTTCACGACAGCGTCACTGCTGACGATGCAAGGTATCCAAAACCGGATCCACGCTTCTTTTCCTACAATCTTGGGCGCCAATCGGCATTTGGTTTCAAGCAAGATGAAATCCTGCATGTTGCCCAGAGCCAGTACCACGATATAGGCGTCGCTAAAGAGCTTGGGTACAAAGTCTGCTGGATCGAGCGCCGAAAGGGTCTCAAGGGTTTCGGTGGAACGCCTGTTCCGAAAGTAGTGACGACGCCGGACTTCCATTTTTCGACTTTGCGAGAGCTCGCCGATGCTGTCGAAAGCGAGAGACAATAACTTGTAAGTAAGCCCAGGTATTTTCCAGATGCGAAAACTCGACCAACCCCGATCTTTGTGGCGTGAGACTGCAACACCACCTCTGAACTGCAAGACATTGGAGGACGACATTGCCGCCGATGTGGCCATTATCGGAGGTGGGTATACGGGCTTGTCGGCCGCCGTAAGAGCAATTGAACTTGGTTTGAAACCTGTTGTTCTCGAAGCAGAAGAAGTCGGCTTCGGCGCATCTGGAAGAAATGGCGGCGTGGTATCGACGAAGTATCGTGCATCACTGAGCGTCATGGCGCAAACTCACGGCAGGCAAGTCGCTCAACGCATGAACGCGCTCGGTCACGAAGCGATGAATTGCGTTGCAAGTTATGTCGAGCGATTTCGGATCCGAGAAGCGAATCTGACAAAAAACGGGAACATTCGCTGTGCGCATAACGAGGCCGCCTTCGCGGCGCTCGTGGAAGAAGCGAAGACGATCAGGGACATATTCGGCGATACGAGCATCACAGTGCTCGGGGCGAATGAGGTTGCGACAGAGACCGGAAGTACGCGCTTTTATGGAGGAGTTTTGAACTCCCATGCTGGCACCATACATCCTCTTAGTTACTGCCGGGGTTTGGCCAACGGTGTTCTTTTGGCGGGAGGCGTCATTTACGAAAATAGTCCCGCTCTTCGTATCGCGGAAGAAGGCCCGGCAAAACTCGTTTGTACAAAAGCCGGATCGATCAGTTGCAAACAGATTCTGATCGCAACGAATGCCTATTCCGACATCACGCCTGCCACCGGCAATGTACGTAAGACCATCATACCGTTCAGAAGTGCGATCATCTCGACGGAAGCGTTGCCCAGTTCTGTTTTTGATGAAATTCTTTGCAACAATCGGAGCTACAGCGAGACGCGAAGAATGATGCGGTGGTTCCGACGTAGCGGCGACTGCTTGCTTTTTGGTGGCAGAGGCGCATTCGGCAAAAATGACTCCATGGCCGCCTATGCGACGCTTGAAAGAGCGATGTCTGATATCTTCCCGCAGTTGAAAGACTACCGGATCGCCAATCGCTGGTCGGGGCTTGTTGCCATGACGATAGACAGCCTTCCACAAATCGGGTTGATCGATAGGAATATTGGCTTTTCGCTCGGCTACAATGGAACGGGAATCGCGATGTCGAGCCTTCTGGGACGTTACGCGATTGATCTTTTGCACGGCGAAAAGCCTGATCTGGCGCTGATGCGGCGCCAGAAACCGGTAGATATTCCATTCTTCTCGATGAGAGCGCCAGCCGTCCGTACAGTCGCCGCTTGGTATCAGCTGCTGGATAAATTCGGACGCTGAATACGCTTCCAAAATTCTCAAAGCGAGCTGCATATTCTTATTGCGTCCAACATCGCGGAGTGAATGTTCCGACTGGCAAGAGCATCTCCTATCCGGTGAAGCTCAAATCCAGGTCTTTCGCGGATAGGTTGAGGCGTGGCGGCAACCATAGCACGCAGGTCGGTAACACCGTCGTTTGAAGAATGGGGTCGCAGTGCTTCGAAAACTTCGTTGGACGGAACACTCCCCTGCTCCACAACAACATGATCGACCACAATCGTTTCTGTTTCTCGCGTGATATCGTTCACAAGCGTTGCGATCAGTCGATTGTCCTGGCGGTGGACTTCCCTCAAACGTGTTTCGGTTTTGGGATAAAGGCCAAATTTCAGAAAGAGCTTTTTCCAGCGTACCCGTTCGGCATAAGTCAGTTCTTCACAGATTTGGGCGTCTATGGTGACGAATTTCACCTTGGTCCCAAAGCCAACGGCCTTCTCGGCCGCCAGCGGAGCCGGATGTCGCCCGGTGCCATCAAAAACAAGAACTTCACCCGAGAGCTTGGACTGACCTGCCAGAATATCCCACGTGGAGATGCATAGATCACCGCCGTGCAGAAGATCAATTTGCGGCATACCGCCCGTTGCTAGCAAAACAACATCGGGATTTTGCGCCAGGATTTCGCTTTCATCAAGATAGGCATTCGTTTGGAGAGACGCGCCGAGACGATTAAGTTCAGCCACGCGCCACTCAACTATGCCGATGAGGTCACCGCGCCACGAACCCTTCGCGCCAAGAAGAAGCTGGCCGCCGAAATCGGATGCCGCTTCAAACAACGAAACCTCATGACCCCGTTCCGCGCATATTCTGGCAGCCTCGAGGCCTGCGGGTCCCCCGCCAACCACGACGACCTTACGTTTGGTGCTTTCGGTTTTAGTAAAGACCTGAGGCAGGACTGTTTCTCTTCCCGTTGCCGGATTATGAAGACACGCGGGACGATGCGGCGACTGGCAATGTGTAGCGCCTACGCATGGCCGGATTTCGCTTTCTCGTCCCGACGCTATTTTACTTGCAAGGTATGGATCAGCGATCTGCGCTCTGGTCATGCCCGCCATATCCATTTTGCCTTCGCGGATAGCGTACCGGGCGGAAGCAGCATCGGAAATACGTGCGGCATGGAATACCGGAATATCGAGCTCCCGGCGGAAACGTCCGACCGGCTCGACCCAAGGCGCAAGCGGCGATCCCATTCCAGGCATAGCGTCTTCCGCGAGACCACGGGTCGTGTCCATCATGCCATAAATCGCATTGAAAAAATCGATCCCGCCAATATCGCGAAGTGCTTGTGCAACCTTCAGAGATTCATCGAAACTCATGCCGCCATCGGGTCCTTCATCCACTGCCATGCGGATACCAACGATGAAATCATCACCGACGGCCTTTCTGATAGCTTCATGCACCATAAGCGGAAACCGCATTCGGTTTTCGAGCGATCCGCCGAAGCGATCGGTTCTGCGGTTGGAAATCGGAGACAGGAACTGCCCTATCATGTGACCACCAGCATGCGTTTCGATGCCGTCCAGCCCTCCCTCCTTGCATCGCAGCGCCGCAGCAGCAAATGCCTTCACAACGCGATTAATATCATGGTCGTCCATCTCTCTGGGGATGCTGCGATGAAGCGTTTCCCGGAGAGGCGACGGTGCTATCATCGCCAGTCGGTCGCCACCATAACTTTCGCCGCGTCGACCGAGATGTGTTATCTGGCACATGAGCGCTGCGCCGTGGCGGTGCATACGCTCGGCGAATTGCTGGAAATGGGGGATAATGTCGTCCGTACCAACATTCAGTTGCCGAAAGACGTTTGGGGAATCGATGTCGATATTGGAGGATCCGCCGAACATTGACAGGGCTATTCCACCCCTGGCCTTCTCTTCATGATACCGTTGATAGGCCTCGAGCGGCAATCCATTAATCTCCAGTCCACACGCGTGGCTGGTGCTCATGATGCGATTGCGAAGTTCGAGATGCTTTATTTTGAGCGGCTGCAGCAGTGGGTCCTTTTTGGCACCGTCTGAGGCTTGCTGGTACATCGCGTTTTCCCTTTGGTTTATAGAAACCCGTTCACACCTGACCCTGGGCCTAGGCATGTTCCTGATGCTACTGATGATTGTCGTGTCGTAATTCGGCTAGAATATCTGACTTAAGAACTGTTGGGTCCGAGGATCCTTGGCTGAGGTAAAGAACTCTTTCGGTGGAGCATGCTCGACGATCACACCTCGATCCGTGAAGTAGATGTGATCGGCCACTTCGCGTGCGAAGCCCATTTCATGGGTAACCAGAATGCAGGTCATCCCGTCGGACGCAAGTTCCTTTATCGTCGCCAATACTTCCTTGACGGTTTCAGGATCGAGCGCTGCGGTAACTTCATCGAAAAGCATAACGTCAGGACGCATGGCCAGGCTTCGCGCGATGGCGACACGCTGCTGCTGGCCACCTGACAGCTGGCCGGGATACTGGTTTTCCTTGCCAGTAAGTTTGACTTTTGCAATCAGAGCACGCGCCCGTTCCTCAACTTCCTGTTTTGGTTCACGCAGGACTTTGATCGGCGCCATCATGACGTTCTGCAAAACCGTCTTATGCGGAAACAGATTGTACTGCTGAAAGACTATTCCGACCTTTCGCCGCAATGCGAGCTTGTCGAGCTTGGGATCATTCACCTCCTGTCCGGCGACGATTATCGAGCCCTTCTGGACTGGGCTTAGACCATTGATACAACGAATGAGAGTCGATTTGCCCGAACCCGACGGACCGATGATGCAGATCACCTCGCCCTTGCGAATATCAAGACTTATCCCTTTGATAACTTCCAGATCGCCATACGCCTTGTGCACATCCTTTAGAGAAACCAGAGGGGGTGCATCGATATTTTCTTTATGCAGCATATTTTTTCTCCAGTTTCCTTGTCAGAAGCGCGATTGGATAGATGTATGCAAAGAACAGACAGAGAAGGAACAGATAGAACGGAAAGAGAAATTCCGGTCGTCCGCTCGACGCTTCCATTGCAGCCTGTGCGTTGGCAACAGACTCTCTGACGCTGAAAATAGAAGCCATCGGAGTGGAGAGCGTGAGTAGCGCATACCAGTTCATCCATGGGGGTATTGAACGCCGGAAGCTCTGTGGCAGTATGATATTCCAAAGTGTCTGAACGCGCGTAAAACCGAGACTTTCAGCCGATTCCCACTGCCCGGACGGAATGGACCGAACCGCTCCGCGGACGATCTCGCTTATGTTGCCCATGACGGGCAATGCAAAAGCAACGGTTGCTTTCATCCAGCCGGGAAACGGTATCACAATCCCGCCCGGAAGACGAAAATCCTCTGGCATCATATACATGGCGATAAAGAGAATAACGAGCCAAGGCGAATTTCTCAGGAGATGCGTCACCAGGCGCGCGATGGCTCTTACCGGCCAGAACAAGCTAATCTGCATGAGACCGAGCAGAATTCCGAGAACGGTCGCCAAGGCCATCGCTAAAAAACTCATATAGAGGTTCAGCAAAAAGCCACGCAAGATGAATGGAACCCACCCGAAAAGTGTCTCGACTGCGCTCGGCGTTCCGGCATTCATTGTTTGCGCATAAGCGACACACAATGATCCGAAAAACATTGCAACGAGAACAATTCCGTATCGCAACGACAGAGCGCTAGAGAATGCCGTTACGCCGTAATGCGAAGGAACAATTGTGAAAGCGCGCTTATTCATGTCCATACCCCGGTAGTGCCAAACGGCGTTCGAGAGCGTGGAGGCCCCAGGCGAGGATACTCACAACCGCGACATAGAACACAAAAAGCACGAGGATCATCTCAGGCACGTTGATGTTGTCCGACCAAACCTGATTGAGGACATAGGTCATTTCTGGAACGGCGATGACATAAGCAAGCGAGGTTGTTTTGGCCAAACTCACCAGATTATTCGTCAAAGCTGGCAGGCTAATGCGAAAAGCCAGTGGGAGCGTCACATACATATAGATTTGCCAGTTCGAAAAGCTGAGGCTTTCAGCGGCTTCTTTTGTCGTTTCAGGAACGGCTTCCAGGCCGGCCCGGAAGATCTCGACGTTGAACGCCCCACCAAAGATACCAAGCGAGATTACAGCCCACCCAAAAGAAGAGATGATGGGCTCGTAATACCCCCCCATGTCCACGGCTGGCGTGAATGCGCCCAGGCCGAAGTAGAAGAACAAAAGCTGGATCATCGGAGGTGTATTCCGAAACGCCTGGATATAGGCATCAACCGCCACGCGAATTATCGCGCTTTTTGACGTTTGTGCCCAAGCTCCCAACACACCGATCACCAGCGACAGCAGGATGGAAAATGCCATAAGCCGCAGTGAAATCAACGCCCCTTCGAGAAAGCGGCTGAACTCGTAGTCGTCATAGAAAACGATAAAGTTCAAGCCCGCAGTCTCGTTCAGATTGCGGAAGAAACTTGATATATGTTCGATCATCTTCACTCCGAGCTACTACTGATCAGAAAGCACCGGCCTTACTCTTTCGGCTCGAGATAAGCGGTATCCCAATGGAGCTTCTTATTCTGCTCAGTGAACCAATCAGACGGTGCGACATTCCATTTCTTGGCGAGTTCAATCAGCGTACCATCAGCTTGCCAGCGATATGCCATACCCGCCATGAATGCGCCCCAGCCCTTATCGCGTTCTTCAAGCGGGACAGCAGCAGCCCACGGATTATTATAGAGGGCCTGAACAGGCATTTCGTAATCTTGCCACTCTGGTGTTTCGAGATCAGCCATGATGCTGACATCATCGTAGACCCAGGCAATGCAACGTCCAGCACGCAGAGCTTCCTTACCTTCGGAATTTCCGGTAAATGCAATCAACTTTGCTTTCAGTTGCCGTTCGACTTGTTGATTATAGTAGTTTCCCTGCTTTCCGCACACCGGCTTTCCCGCAATATCGTCCCAGCTTTTTATGACCCCCTTCTTGGCAAGCAAGGTCGGACCCGAGGCCCAGTAAGCGGGTTCAATAATGCCGATGACCTTACGACGTTCTGCAGTATCATACATCCCGCCGATAATCAGATCGATCCGGTTCTGCTGGAGGAACTGCATGCGGTTCGCAGATGTAATAATGACAGGCTCTAGTTTGACACCCAGTGCATCTGAGACGCTCTTGGCGAGATCAACTTCAATGCCTTGAAGATTGCCGTCCGTACCTGGGAAAGACCAGGGCTTGAAAGCCCCTTGCAAACCAACACGGAGAGTGCCGCGTTCCAGGATTTCCTTCAATCGCTCACCATCAGCACGAGCCTGGCTTGCAAAAAGCGAAATCGCCATAGTAAGCGTGGAAACTGCCACCAAAGCAAGATTTTGATGTCTGCGCATACCCATTTCAGTTCACTCCTCTTTTTTGTTTCGTTAGGATTTTGCAGGCTCTCCCGAACGGTGAATTTCCCGTTGGTATTGAAGAAACTTGTCTACTTCGCGCTCGATCTGCTCTGCCCCCCAACCAAGCAGATCGGCAATTTCATTCGCCGCATTGGTCGCAATGGCGCGGTCTATATGCTGCCCCCAACCTATGCCGCTACGGGTATAGAAGATTCCTTTCAAATCCCGGGCATGTTCCCGCAAGACATAATGCCGAAACGACGGAGTGCCTTCATCAGCGCTCGACGTGTTCGACTGTTGCATTTGACTTGTTTGCCGATCACGCCGCATCGGAATATTTGCTTCAACCGCTGCCAGTAGCTCCCGTCCTGCACTCATGTGGCTCATGACCGGTCCGGCAGTCATCGCAAAAATTCCCGAAAGGCCTTTGTCCTTCAAATCATGGATTTGCCGAACTCTGTCGCCGTCAGGGCTTTTGGGATTAAAGGTTAACGGCCGCACACCGGCCCAGGTCAATTCGACATTCTGTTTCGTCAGATTAAGAGCAGGGAGAAGAAAATTGATCTCGTCGAGTAGAAACTCAATGTCGACATCATCGGCCCTGACGTTACTGGCGTCGCCTTCGAAAAAGGTTTCGGTCGGGCCAATATGATAAAGGTCCTCCTTGAACGGCAGACAATAAATCGGCATTCCCAATCTGCTAAGCGCGGCAACCCCATGACCACGATAATAATCCGGGAGACGAACGACTATATGCGCGCCTTTCGTCCCGTGAATCAGACGATCATTCCCCTCCCCGCACATCCCTTGTAGAACGTCATCGATCCAGGTTCCGGCGAGATTGAGAATGATAGGTGCGAACACGCTGCTCACTTCACGATCTGCAGAGCTAAGATCGACCCGCCATAGCCCATCAGAGTTTTTTTCTCTGATGCTCGCACTGGTGAACAAACGGACATCAGCGCCTAGCTTCTCTGCTTCGATGGCCGCATCGACGCAAAGCCTATCGGGCCAGTCGATGATGTATTCGCGGTAAGTCGCTATCGACTTCAGTTGTTTCCGATCTCGCAGGTCCTTTGCCAAAGGCACTGAGCTATCAAAGTTGCGCTTGTGCCGTTGGTACTCCAGCGGCAGTCGCCCCGATCCAAGACGCTTCAAGAGCGAAAGCCCAATATCCAGGTGCCATCCACGCAGATCATCCGCTTCGTATAAAGGAAAGCACATTTTGAAAGGCTTGCATCGCATTGGTTGGAGACGCACCAGTTCTTCCCGCGCATTCATAGCCGCACGCGCCATGGAAATCGCGTTCTTCAACTTCAAAGGCGACGATGCGAACGTGCGGACCGGATGTCTCGTCTCAAAATATCTGAGACCGCAGTGGAGTATCCTGGACGATCTGCTCGACGCGCCGTTTGCGAAATCACCCTTTTCAACAAGCAAGACCTTGTACCCAGCGGCGGAGAGTTCGCGGACAGCGCTGGTACCGTTGATACCGCCGCCAATGACGATCACATCATAACTTTCGTCCCGCGCGGCCTCCATCCTCATTTAACTGCTCCCTTCCTCGGCGTCGGGCGAGTACAGCAGCTAATTCGGAATGCTCAAAATAAAAAAATTGGCCTCCATTATGCAGTAAATGCATAATGGATTGAGCTCCCGGAAATCTGGCAACTTAAAGTTTCCTCTTCGTCAAATGTGCGGCAACTTCGCCAACACTGCGTCTCGCTCGCTGAAAAGAAGGTCCAGAAGCGCTTCCGACACGCGGCTTTGTGAACGGGAATAAGGCCGAAGTAACGCCACGTTGAACGGTATTTTGGGCAGGAATGGCACCAGCTTTACCCGATCATCAAGTTGATGAATGGCCGTGTAAGGGTCTATAAGCGCGACCCCCAGGCCAATTTTGGCAAATTCATAAGCCGCAGCGGAAATCGTTGTTTCATACGCTGGGTCCAGTTTTTCACCCGCCGCGCGGAATGCCTGCGCAATAATCGGGCCAGCTGCGGTGAAAGAGGCAAATGATACAAATGGTACATTTCGCAGATCAGCGGGTTCAATTTTATCGCGGCTTGCGAGATCGTGGTCACAGGGAACCGCAGCAATATAGGCGGCATCGCTGAAAATTTCTGTCTGAAAGCCAGACCGGCGGAATGGTAGTTCGGCAAGACCAAAATCCAGCTGCTGTGATGCAGCCCATTCCTCAATCTTGGCAGAAAGCCGAATATTCAGCTGCACACGTGTTTGAGGCCAGCTGTCTTTGAACTTTTTTAGCGCCTGGGGCATGAAACTTATCCCAAGGGCGGGCATAACAGCCGCAGTTATACGGCTGGTTTCACCTTCGGCAACAGTTGCCGCAAAATTTCGCAAAGAATCGAGGGATGTATATGCTCGATCGATTTCATCCAGAAGAAGGTGGGCAACCGATGTCGGCGTGATCAATCCTTTTCTGCGTTCAAAGAGCGTGACACCCAATTCCGTTTCAAGCTTATTCAGAAGCCGGCTGACAGCAGGTTGACTTCGACCTATAAGCTCGGCAGCAGCACTTACCGTTCCGGTTAGCATCACTGCCCGGAAGGCTGAAAAGTAGATGAGATTCATCCCCACTTCCCAGTTTTGCATTCCAGGCTTTTTCATAGATATCATTCCCTCAGATCAGTTGAGGCTCACACTCGCCGACAACAGTGTCAAGGGCAAACAAAAAGGAGCGGACAAAGGATGCACTCCACCGCTCAGTATGAAGCAACGGCGTTTATCGGATAGCAGCCCAAAGATGTTCGCTCATTACAGCCTCATTCAGCTCCACCCCAAACCCAATTTGTTCAGAGATCGGAAGGCGTCCATTCCTGGCCTTTTCCTCAAAGGGCACGGTAGCCACTTCAATATACCCGGGTATGTCAGCCCAATATGGAAAATGTTCCTGTATATAAAAATTTGGCAAACAGGCGCTCATGTGGGTCGCGATGTTGGCTGCGATCGAACTTCCGCAGACATGCGGCTGCACCTTCAATCCATAGGCATCAGCCATCGCTGATATTTTATGGACTTCAGCGAAACCACCCGCATTGCCTATATCCGGCTGCACTATGCTGATCACACGTTTCTCAAAAAGATCGCGAAAACCATGTTTGAGATAGTGCCGCTCTCCAGTCGCAATCGGAATATCAATCGACGAAGCGACTTGAGACAACGCACCGAGGTCGCCCGGATCGGTGATTTCCTCAATAAACTCGATATCGTATTCTTTGACACGCTCACAAAATCGCAAAGTATCTGCGATAGATATCCCGCCACCGAAATCGAGCATAAGTCTGATATCTGGCCCAACCACATGCCGTACGCCGCGCACCAGTTCGATCCCAGCTGTGACCGCTTCGAAGTTGTCCGAATGTCGTCCAGATGGATGCCGTAATGTTCCATTTGGTTGAATCTGTGCCAATGGATACATCTTGAGAGCATAATGGCCGTCGTCGACCGCTTTAGCAGCCTTTTTGATCAGGTCTGACGCGGACTTTGCTCCGAAATACCATCCATTCGCATAGTAGTTTAGTTCATCGCGAACCTTACCGCCGAAGAGTTCATATACCGGTACCTCCAATGCCCTGGCACGAATATCCCACAAGGCCTGCTCAATGGCACTTAACCCTGCGCAAGCAACTCCACCGGGGTTCTTTAGCCAAAAAGCCTGGTCATACATCTCCGAAACAGTCCGGTTGACGGATAGCGGATTAGATCCGAGCAAGAACCGTTCGCTCAGATCTTTGATCATACCTGCCGCTGCACTACCACCGCTTCCATAAGAAATTGCGGCCTCACCTAACCCAGATATGCCTTCATCAGTCTGAATTCTCACCAGAACGGGCTTCAAACCCTGTCCTTGCACATAGTACACCTCGGCGGAAGCAATTTTCATTCTACACCCCGTTGTTGGAGAAAAGCCTATTCCGCCGCAACGCCTACCCGACGCAGTTTCAATCTGAAGTCCTCCAGCGTTCCCTTATACTCCCACGTCTGAACAGTGTTGTGAGGACACTCAATAAAAATATAATCTTCGGTAACCGACAAAATTCTGGAGACCTTGATGAGTTTCGTCACAAACTCGCGCGTATCGAGATCATCGACGACAGCTTTCCGGTCCTCATCGTATCCGTGATATACCTTTGAAGCGCGTATTTCTGCTGACACATATGCCATGTGTTTATGTCCCTTGGATGTTATTATCGTATCGATGAGATAGATCGTTATAAGAGTGCCACCGGGGAATCAGAAATCGAAAGTACGCTGATCGGTATGCCGAGTTTGCATACCGAAGTTCGCAGAAGCTTCCTCAATCTCCAGAAGCGCGAACGGATACGTCGCAGGGTCTACTGTTTGCGCGATGAAGGACGCCGGGACGTGTTCGATTACCTCGGAATGTTCTACAACCTGAAACGAAGCGCCTTGCCCGTCTTTAAATCTTCGAAAATATTGCCGGGATAGTTTCCGCCGAAACTTCACCTCTCAGGAAAGCGAAGCTCCATGAACCTGGAAAACGTTCTTCGCCAGATCGATCCCAATCATCGTGTCGTATGTCATGCTGCCATCCTTCCACCCGTTGGATTTAACCCGACCATTCTCTGACAGAAGAGCGGCAACCACGCCATCTATTCAAATGGTCTGCTTGCTCGCTAACATTCTCAATGAAACTTGCGGCTTACGAAACTCATGTTTCCTCGGATACGAGCTCCTGAGGGCAGCAGTCACAGTGTATCAGGCTCCGTGGCTCCCGCTCCCAAGATGGTTCCAAAGTTCATTTTATGGCCCGGATCAATGAGATTTCGTAGCGATTGCATAAGATCCATTCTCACCGGATCTGATCGTAACTTGAGTTCTTTTACCAGCTTGCGACCAATCCCGTGCTCGGCCGAAAAAGTACCAGCTAGTTCGTCCACAACATCGTGCACACTTTTCATAATACGGTCAGTCATTGCAGCGTCTTTCGCATAAGCCGACCACTGATCATGTGTAAAGTGCGCGATGAAGTGAACGTTTCCATCGCCAATATGCGAAACAATCAGGATGTTTGCTTCGGGACAAATTTCTTGAACGGCAGCGCTAGCGCGCCGGATAAGCTCAGGCACATGGGTCGGACGAACGGCTATATCGTGCGAAAGGCTATGTCCATGAACCTTGTTTGCTTCCGAAACCGAATGCCTTATGTGCCAGATGTCTTCGGCTTGCGCGTGGCTTTGGGCGATAAAGGCATCCACCACCATTCCAGCTTCGAATTGTCCAGATAACCAATCTTCAAGCGCTTGATGTAATTCGCCCGTTGGGTCTGTACTGCCAAGTTCCACCAGCAACGACCATTCTGACCGGCTTTCGAGCGGATGCCTTGAACGAGGAATATGCTGAAGCACCAGATCAATCTGGTTTGACGATAATAGTTCCGCTGCTTGCACGGCTGTATCAAAGCGATCCTGCAATCCCATCAGGATGGGCACCGCCGCATCCAGATCTCGCAGTGCAATCCAGGCGTGACCCGAAGAACGCAAGATGGGCTGCAAGCGCAACGCGACCGCTGTGATTATGCCCAGGGTACCTTCGGCGCCGATGAAAAGGTTTTTCAGGTCATAGCCTGTGTTGTCTTTGCGAAGTGCCCTCAAGTTGCCTAGTACCTGGCCATCGGGCAATACCACTTCGATACCACAAATAAGATCCCGAATGGGGCCATATCGCAACGCACTGGTTCCACCCGCATTAGTCGAAGCAAGGCCACCCAATTGAGCGCTTCCCTCGCTGCCAAGATGTAACGGAATGCGGCGATCGACACGTGATGCTGCATCATGGGCAGCCGCTAATGTCAAACCAGCATCAGCAACCAAGATATTTGACGCTTTATCGATTTCGCGTATTGCGTCGAGACGACGCATGCCTATCACGATTGTTCGATCCGCAGCGACCGGCACGGCACCCTGACATAACCCGGTGTTGCCGCCCTGAGGCACAATTTTGCTGTTATGTATGTCGGCCAAGCGCATGAGGGTTGAAACCTGCTCGGTGGTTGCTGGCAGGACAACTGCCAGAGCTTCCCCCTTCTCGTAACCACGCCAGTCAGTCAGGTAAGGCTCTTTGTCGTGTGCATCAGTTAATACATATTGCCCGCCGATCGCTTGTCGGAGGTCATTTAAGAAAGCATTATCAGAGCTGGGCTTGGACAGCATTGTATACCTGCGAGTTAATCTGAAAAACTGTTGGAGTTTCCGGCTAACCGATCCACTCCGCCTGCCGCAGTGCGGCAATATTTTCGGCACCAGCAAAGGCCAAAAACAGGCTGAGCTCTTCATTGAATTGCTCGATCATCCTGACCACACCGGTCGTACCGCCCGCCGCAAGGCCATAGAGCGGCGCCCGTCCAAGAAACACACCGTCCGCACCAGCAGCAAGCAGCTTTGCCGCGTCGGAACCGCGTCGAACACCACTGTCGGCGAAAAGCGCTTTGCCCGGGCCAACTGCTTCTCTTATTTTCGGCAGCATGTCCAGCGGTCGTGCAGCACTATCAAGGTTTCTGCCACCGTGTGCGGAGACAACCACGCCATCGCACCCCAGTTTGAAGACCTCGACTGCATCAGATGCAGAAAGGATTCCCTTGATTAGTAATTTATAGGGCCAACGTTTGCGGAGCTCTCTTAAAAAATCCCTGTCAAGAATGGTGTCGAGAGCAAACCGGGGGTCACGAATAGAACTGGTTATTGCGGCGGAGACATCCCCGGGATAATGAGCATAGGATGGAAATCCATTTCGCATCAGATAGCGCCCCATGACACTTAACGTCCACCGCGGATGCAGCATGAGATCAATTGCAAGCGTTGCTGAAGGCTCCAATGGGACACCGAAGCCATTGCGGCGATTATGCACTTTTTTAGGTGAAGCGGGTGTGTCAACCGTGAGCACCAGTGTCTCAACGCCGCACGCTCGGGCTCGCTTCAGCAGTTTCCAGGTCTCGTTACGATCCTTCCAGACGTATAGCTGAAACCACAACTCACTCCCGTTAGCATTCGCCGAAATCTGTTCAATGCTTGTCGATGATTGCGTTGCAACCACAAAAGGCAGGCCCGCCTGCCTGGCTGCGCGCGCCATCTTTATCTCTCCATCATGCCGCACCATCCCGGCAAGTGCAGTCGGCGCTATCACGAACGGGCAGTTGTGGATGCCACCCAGAAATTCAACTGACAAATCCGGGGCTGACACGGGACGCAAAACACGAGGAATAATACGGCGGCTCGCGAACCCCTGATGAATGTCCGCAATCGCCGTTTCTGCTTCGGTTCCCCGATCAATATAATCGAACAGTGCTTTGGGGAGAAAGCGCCGTGCTTGATCCCGAGCTTCTGCAAAATCAAGAAATTGCGCCCCAAATGCCATATCTTATGCGATCCCTTCGGCTCGCAGGCGTTCGACGGCTTCGATGATTAGTTTTTCAGTTTTGTTGTCCGGCGCCTTCAAGGGCAACGATACAGGGCCAACAGGCAGTCCCAGATGGTCCATCATTGTTTTCAGAGGTCCAGGATTGACTTCGTTGAACAAGGCCATAAAGGTTGGAAGAAGCTTTCGATGAAGGGCGACGCCTTCAGCAAAATTACCGCTGACCAATGTATCGTGAATTCTTGTCCAGTAGGCCGGTAACATCGGCGCGCTGGCCAAGATGCCCCCGGTCGCGCCATACATGACGTGGACAGCATACATCATGTCGTCTCCCGACAGGAGTGATATACGATCTCCGATTGCTGTGGACAGCCGCTGAAAATAGTAGGTATCGGTGTTGCATACTTTTGCACCTATGATGGTCCCGTCTTCTCCCAGAGTCTTCAGGGTCTCGATCGCTGATACAAAACTGGTGCGAGCCGGGACATCATAATAGATAAGCGGCAGATCAACGCTTTTGCGGTAAGCACGAAAATAGTCAATCACCCCTTGCTGGCTCGGTATTACGTAGAATGGCGTCACGAGAAGCAGTGCATCTGCGCCTGCTTCCTTAAAGGCCGCTCCGTGCTCAACCGCCTCTGCCCAGCCCGGTGAAACAACGCCCGCCACCACAGGTACACGTCCGTTAACAAGACGAACAGTTTCACGAACGACCATGACCCTTGTTTGAAATGAGAGCGCAGTAAACTCACCAGTTCCACCAACGGGTGCGAGGCCTTTTGCGCCGCCAGAAATATTGATTTCAATCAGTGCTTCGAGCTTTGCCACATCAAGCTGACCGCTTTCGGTCAAAGGCGTGGGAATTGCAGGAAACATTCCCCGCAGATCAGTCTGCTTCATCGTCGATCATCCGTTTCGGTCTGGAGGGTGGATTAATGCTCAACTTTTGAAAGAAAGCTTTTGAGGCGTTCCGTCTTTGGTTGGCGGAGAATTTCGTCGGGTGCCCCGGTTTCCACAATTTGTCCGGCTTCCATGAAGATGACCTTTGAGGCAACATTTCTTGCAAAGCTCATTTCGTGGGTAACTACAATCATAGTGGTACCGTCCGCAGCCAAGCCTTGCATAACGTCGAGAACCTCTCCAACCAGTTCGGGATCGAGCGCTGAAGTTGGTTCGTCGAAAAGCATGACCTCTGGTTCGAGAGCCAACGCACGGGCGATCGCCACGCGTTGTGCCTGACCACCCGAAATCTGTTGGGGGTACAGATCGACCTTGTCTGCCAACCCTACACGATGCAACAATTTCATCGCAAGTTCGCGTGACTGGCTTTTCGTTTTCAACCTGTTGAGCAACGGGCCCGACATCACATTTTGCAGGACTGTCATGTGAGGGAACAGGTGGAACCCCTGAAAGACCATCCCCGTTTTACGGCGAAACTCTGTCTTGACCCGTTCAGGGAATTTGCTCTTCGGTTCAAATTTCAGCCGGTTGCCACCAACTTCGATCACACCTCGTGTGGGCTGTTCCAAAAGGTCGAGACAGCGGAGCAGGGTTGATTTTCCGCAGCCCGATGGACCAATAAGGACAGCGACGTCACCGCGGGCGACTGAAAGGTCAATTCCTTTCAAGACCTCATGGGTACCGAATGTTTTCTGCAGCTTTTGAACACTGATCATCGCAGCCACCTTTAATGTTTGATTTCGAAGCGGTTGGCTATCAGCGTGACAGGCGTAAGGATTGCCAGATAAAGCAGAGCCGCAAAGGTGTAGACTTCAAGGGGACGATAAGTTTCCATCGTCAGACTGCCGGCTGCATACATGAGGTCAGGGACGGCAACCACCGACAAGAGAGACGTGTTTTTGAGTTGTAGAATCGTCTGGCTGACGATTGGCGGAATCATGCGTCGTGTGGCCTGCGGCAGAATGATGTGTCGCATTTTGGTGTAATAAGAAAATCCAAGGACGGTGGACGCTTCCCATTGTCCGCGATCAATCGAGATGACTCCGGCCCTGAAGATTTCGGCTGAAAACGCCGCCATGTAGAGTGTAAGACCCAGACCTGCTGCAAACCAGTCGGGCAGTGTATAGCCCGTGAGCATTGGCAATGCATAAAAGAACCACACGATCTGCACCAGCAGGGGCGTGCACCGAAAGAGATGAATGTAGGTATTGATGATCCACGGCAGGATCGGAATACGAGATACCAGAGCAAGCCCCAGAACCACACCGATCAAAAGACCGGCCAACGATGTAACAAATGCATAGGCTATGGTCACTCCAATCGCGTTGAGCCATAATTGTCCGTCTTGGATGACAGACCAGTCAAATTGATACATCCGGATGCACTCCCATTTTGCAGCGACGGCAAGTCCCGATCGGTTCGCTTTTTTTCCAGCTATCCCGATTCTTTCCTGACGAAAAGAGCTTCTGCACAAAATAGTAGTTTTAAATTGTATAGCGATTTAAATTAATCGCATTATGATTATAATAATGACCGATGAGCCTTTCTTGATAATTATAGACCTAAAAACGCTAATTATCGATTTTTCGCTTGCCGTCCAATGCCGGCCAAGACAATGTCTCACCCGTCAAACGGAAGTCCTCAGAGAAGGGCCATTGGAAGGGATCAATAGGATGATTAAATCGGCCGCAACTGTGCTATTAGCCAGTGCAAGCATCGCATTCTCGGCGCCGGCGATGGCTGAATCCGTATGGGACAAGATCGAACGCACCGGTGAAGTAGTGTGCGGTGGAGTCAGAAACTATCCCCCCACTTCGTTCTATGTGGGCGGGGATCTGGGATATGCTGGCTACGGACCACGTGTGTGCCGTCAAATGGCCGCCGATCTTGGCAAAGCAATGGGGAAAGAGCTAAAGCTGAAATGGCGTGAGGTAACCTGGCAAAGCATCGTCCTTGATCTGCAATCGGGACGCCTTGATATTTTCCCGGGAATGACCGCTACCGAAGAACGTAAGAAGGCTTTGGCGATGGCCGGACCTGTCTGGCAAATGTCCGACTGCGTTATCGGAGCCAAAGGCAAGGAGCCGCTCAAAAACTGGTCTGAATACAATACGCCAAACGTAACTTTTGCAATGGTCACGGGTGCAGCGCAGACAAACTTTATCAAGCACGACATGCCTGAAGCCAGGATAATGAGCCTGAAAGAAATGAGCGAAGCCATCATGGCCGTGCAGTCCGGACGCGCGGACTACATGTTGCAGGAACTTCCGATCTGCATAAAGACCTTCGAAAGCGCGCGGGTTGTTTTCTCGAGCTACACTGTTCCGGAACCTGTTCACGGCATCCCTGTTTCGGCGGCGACACGAAAAGACGAAGACGGCCGTGTTCAACAATTCCTTCAAAAATGGGCCGACGACAACCGATCGAAACAGACAATCGTCCCCCTACTCCTTGAAGGCTTCAAGGATGCAGGTATGGATACAACTGCGCTCCCAGAAGGTATACGTTTCTAGATCAACTTCAGGTGCCGAAATCCGGCACCTGCATTCCTCTGTCCGACTGCGATTGCTGAAACGAGAATACACAGAAAATTCTCTGATCAATGAGGGAATGAATAGTTACATTGGGCGGATCGATGGTATCGGAAATGCTGCGCAATAGCAGAAAATTGGATGTGATGGGCATGAATCCAGAAGAAATGGACGACCCGATGATGGTCCGCTCTGTCGAAAAAGCCTTTCGGGTTCTTGAGACCTTTGACCCTGTGCATTCTCGTCAGACTTTAACGCAGCTCGCGCAACGGTCCGGAATAGACAGGTCAGCCGCACAACGCTTTGTTCATACACTTCTGAACCTCGGCTATCTACAGAAAGTTCCCGGTACAAAGAACTACGAGCTTGCAGCTAAGTCGCTCAACATGGCTTACCGCTATACGCGTTCGAGCTTGCTCATGCAGAGAGCACATCCTTATCTGCTACATCTAAACCGGAGTACCGGAGAGACTATCTCGCTCACTTTGCTCGATGATACCGACATTATTTACCTTGCGCGTTACCTTTCCTCAAACACGCTCGATAATGACGTTATCGTCGGCAGTAAGCTTCCCGCTTATTGTTCGGCCGCAGGGCTTGTTTTTCTTGCCGGACTTGCTGATACAAGAATTAAGGACATCCTTGAACGCAGTGATTTGCGGGCGTACACACCTAAAACAATTTTCGAGCCTGAGAAAATCTGGCAACGTATCCACGAAACGCGTCAGCGCGGTTTTGCCATTGCCGAAGAACAGGTTTACGCTAACGACATCGCGCTTGCAGCCCCCATCTATCTCCCCGACGGTCATACGACAGCTGCAGTGGTTCTTGCCGCTTCCAATCTACGCTATAATGAAGACACACTGGTCAGGCAGTTCGTACCTATGATGATCTCAGCAACGCGGTCGGTCACGCAAATTATGACCTGAGGCAGATGATCTATTGGCGCTAGGTTAGTGCCCACTCGTGGCCGCAGGAGCTTAACGGTAATTCCCGCTTTATCGTTCCACCCACAAGGCAGCTATGAAGCAACTTCATGACCTTTAAACTGCCAGTCAGAACGGTGATGTTGGAATTGGAGCATTTGCCGATCAGCTATTGCTTACCCACCAATCGCGCGTATCACCGATTAATCAAAATCGTGCGCAGATCGTTGGCGTTCGTGCCGGTTGGTCCCGGCACGAACCGATCCCCAATGGCATTGAACGCTGTCCACCGTTGTTGGCAAGACGCGCCGCGCCATCCTCGCCCGCCTTTTCCGCCCTTTGCCGCAGATGGTAACTGTCCTTTCGCCGCCTGACAAAATGATCACCCGCTTTTTGAACGGGCGGTCACGGTCGGCCACCTCACGGGCAATCGCCGCATGAACATGCGCCACTCCCCGCGCCTCTCCTTCCATCGCATCGGACAGGATCACCGTTTCGACGCCATGGCGCCCGGCTTCCATCGTCGCCGCCTCCAGTGAAACGGCGGCGGAAGCAATCACCCACTTTATTTTGCGCGAAGACCGCATCGTCCGGCTTGGGCGCGTAGGCTGCATCGCTCTTGATGTGATCAAGCGCTGCCTGAGGCAGTTCCAACCGGTAGCGTTCGATGACCTTCAAGGCGCCGGCCAAGTTCGCGCTTCAGCCGTAATGATGAGGGAAGCCAGACTGGCAAGTTCAGTCAGTCACGTGTTCTGGGGTGGTAGCTCTAGACGAGTTCTCTCCCAGCCCCTACAAGCAGCGACATCGCGCGCCATGCCAATCAGCGCTTTGAATGCGGCCGAGGAATTTCGCCTGCTCGGATAATAAAGGCACAAGGGCGTCAACGGCGGTGTCCAATCTTCGAGCACGCGTATCAGGCGCTCCGCAGCGAGGTCTTCGCGAACGTCGGATTCCATGAAATAGCCGATACCGACATTGTCCAGAACAGCGATGCGGGAAAGGCTGGCTTCGTCGAGCGTAATCGGTCCTTGCACATCGATCTGGATCGCCTGGCCGTCCTTCTCGAATTGCCAGCGATGCAGCGCTCCGTTCGGAAGCCGGATGCGAATGCACGCATGGCGCAAAAGGTCACTCGGTACACGCGGCATGCCATTGGCTTTGAGATAAGCCGGCGTTGCAACCACGGCGAAGCTGCGGGTTGGTCCCACCGGGATGGCGATCATGTCGCTGGGGACGAGGTCGGCGCTCCTGAGGCCGAGATCGAACCCCGCGGCCACAATGTCCACAAGGCGCCCCTCTGTGACGAGGTCGACGTGAACATGGGGATAGCGGCGCAGGAAGCGTAACAGCAGGGGGCCCAATATCTCGCGCGCCGCGGTCGGGAAAGCATTGATTCTAAGCGTTCCGGACGGCGTCTCTTGCTGAGAACGGACGATTTCCATCGCGTCATGGATGGTCCTCACCGCCGGGCCGACCTGATCGACGAAGGCACGCCCGGCATCGGTGAGGGAAACGCTGCGGGTCGTGCGGTTAAACAACCGGACACCGAGCTGCCGTTCGAGCTTGGCGATGGCGTTGCTCAGCGCCGTGGTCGACAGTCCAAGGTCGAGCGCTGCAGCCCGAAACGACCCACGCCGCGCTATAGCAAGAACCGCATCGAATTCGACCAGCCCGTCCTTCATCATTATCCCGATTTTCGCAACGTCATATTGCGATCTATTCCGATTATCACTGCAAAAGTCCAGAATTAATGTTGGCATCGTTCCGGGCCGGAAGGACGAACTCGGCGCTTGGTCAAGAAATGGAGATAATGATGGCAATCGCCTTACCCGATATCATCGCAGAATATTTCGCTGCCGACAGGCAAAGAGGTGGAGAGGCCGTCGCCGCGTGCTTTACCGACGACGCCGTCGTGCAGGATGAGGGAAATAGTTACGCCGGGCGGGATGCGATCCGGCGGTGGAAGGCCGACTCCTCCAAGAAATATACTTATCGTGCAGAGCCCTTCAAGATCACGATGGAAGGCGACCGTATCATCGTCGTCAGTCATCTCGCCGGCGATTTTCCCGGAAATCCGGTGGATCTTCGCTATCAGTTCGTCCTTGACGGGACGAAGATCGCCGGGCTGGAGATTACGCTATGAGCGCGGGCCCTCAGCGAAGTGTCCGCCCGTTCCTCGACCTAACCGGAAAGCGGGCCGTGATCACTTCTGGTACGCGTGGCGCGGGTGCCGCGACTGTCCGCCTTTTCAGGGAACTGGGCGCGCAGGTGCTGACGACGGCGCGAACCCGTCCCGAAGCGTTGCCGGAACCGATGTTCGTGGCGGCCGATCTGACGAGCTCGGAAGGCTGCGCCGCATTGGCCGCGGCCGCGAGCGAACGCATGGGCGGAGTGGATATCATCGTCCACATGCTCGGCGGCTCGTCCTCTCCCGCGGGGGGCTTTGAAGCGCTCAGTGACGAATTCTGGAGGCGGGAACTTGGTCTCAACCTTATGCCGGCCGTTCGCCTCGACCGTGCGCTCGTTCCCGCGATGGTCTCGAACGGCCGCGGGGTCGTTATCCATGTTACATCCATCCAGCGCGTGCTACCGCTGCCAGAGGCGACGACCGCTTACGCCGCGGCAAAGGCGGCCCTGTCAACGTACAGTAAGAGCCTTTCCAAGCAAGTGGCGCCGCACGGGGTCCGGGTTGTTCGTGTGTCTCCCGGCTGGATCGAGACCGAAGCGTCCATCGACCTGGCGATGCGCCTTGCGGCCGAGCATGGCGGCGACGTCGAACTCGGCAAGAGGATGATCATGGACTCGCTCGGGGGCATTCCGATTGGGCGCCCCGCCAAGCCCGAGGACGTCGCCGATCTGATCGCCTTCCTCGCGTCCGACCGGGCGAGCAGCATCACGGGAACCGAATATGTGATCGACGGAGGCACGGTGCCGACGGCCTGACCGCGACATCAGCGCATAGCGCAAATAAAATCATCCTCGCCGGCATTGCATTCTTCAGGATGGCGTTGCCACCCTCGCGCAGACCGGCGGATGTGCGCAAGCGATGATCGAGGCACAAATATGTTAGAAATGACGTCTTTACGCCGCGCTTGTCGGTGAATCGTGACAGCGGTGGGGACTATGAGGGTCTGACGGCGCATCACTATCATGTTCGGTCTCCAGAACCCGCTGGCGTCCCATGCAGGTGATGTCGCCGCGATCCGGCGGCAGTTGGGACAACCATTCTGCTCGCATGCAGCTCGAGCGGCTGCAAAATCAAGATAATCCTGGCGGCATTTTTTGTTTCCGTCCGAGGGCGATTTTGCTCGCTCAGCTCCCTGCTCTCTCAGTCCGCGGTGCAGCAAATAGCGAGAGTTGCTTTTGAGAGGCCACGGAGTGATCGCACCTTGAGGGCGACCTCGATTGCAATTCATGCGTGTATGAAATCGCCGGCGGACAATGCAGCATTCCAGCGGATGAGCGATGATGGTGCGGTTATTGATACTACAAACCAAAGTCATCTCCGTTTAGAGAACTGACACCCAAGCAGATAAAAATAATTAAATTTCTCACTTTATGGTGGGGTCACCTCGAATTACCTTTTAAATACTTGGTTTTAATAGCCATTAAATAAAATCGACAGCCGAATTCATTCGTCTGAAAGCCGCCTTACGAACATCTATGAGAGAAAACTAAACATGATTATTGCTCAAAATCATTGAAGATTGCGTTCTTTGTGGGTATCTGACGAATGAATTCCGATCACAATCGATATTTCAACTTCTGGATTGTCGAATACTTATCTCACCTTCTGATAATCTCACCCATTCACTCGCATGGAATAAGTATATTTAACTTCCACAAGGATGCAGGCGGGAAATTCTGGGAAACCACATTCAGAATGAGAGTCAAATGTACAGTCGAACGAGCTTTATTGCACTTCTTGCGTCGTTCTTGATCTCTATACTCACGTCGCTTGCCAATGCTCAGGACGCCAACGCCGTCGTCGACGAGCCGCCAATAAGGCCGGTCACCGTTGGTGTTTATGTTCATCCGCCTTTTGTTATGAAAGAGGACGGCAGATATACCGGCATGGCAATCGATTTATGGGAAGAGTCAGCTCATCAGCTCAACCTGCAGACAGAATATGTGGAGATGAATAATGTTGGGGCACTGATTCAAGCGACCCAGACGGGCAAGGTTGATGCTGCCGTCACCAATATGTCCGTTACGCGTGATCGCGCCGAACGTATTGACTTTACGCATCCCTGGTTCGACGCCGGTCAACGTATTATGGTAACAAAAGGCCATGGTGCTGGGTTCTGGGATTTGGTCCAAGGATTGCGCGATTCCGGCCACCTTCGCGCTTACGGTTGGCTCGCCCTGGTTATTCTGACTGCTACCATATTGATGACATTCTTCGACCGCCGTTTCGATGAGGATTTTCCAAAGCGCTGGCGCGATGGTTTTGCCGAGAGTTTTTATACGGTCATGACCGTTGCAACTTCAGGAAAGCCAGTGTCCCGCAAAAACCTTTTCGGATGGATCGGCCGTATCTGGCAAGCGGCATGGCTGGTTTGCGGCGTAGCGGTTCTCGCTTATGTTACGTCTTCCGTCACAAGCGTAATGACTACTTTGTCCTTGACCAGCCAAATCACAAGTGTTGACGACCTTTCCGGACGCACAGTCGGCGTGCAACCGGGAAGCGTCTCGGAGGTTTATGCGCGCGAGAATGGGATAAACGCACTGCCTTTCGATCAGATCGAAAAAGCCGTTGATGCACTGATCAGAGGGCAGATCGATGCGATCATCGGCGATGCACCGGTACTGGAATACTACGCTCACGTCCATACCGACAAGCCCGTTATCGTTGTCGGTTCGATTTTTGAGCCGGACAAGTATGCTTTTGGCCTTCGAAACGGTAGCGATCTGACACGTCGATTGAGTGTGGAGTTAATCGGCGCCTCGGAAAATGGTAGGATCGAGGAAGTTAGAAAGCAGTATTTCGGTGACGAAAATGACTAGGTTCGTTCTTGTGTGCGGCATCTGAGCGGCCAGTCTCAGTTTTCGACAGGTATTGCAGCTGATTTGTCGGATATCAGGGGCGTGTGCCACTCCATCTTACGGCCCAAGCTTCAGGCCTTCCATGTGTGGACCGTACATTGTAATCTGACTTCAGCGTTACAAACGAAAGAAAGCTGCGCTTGGATATCGAACGATTGGCTATCCCTGATTTGGCAGCATTGGTTGACAAGGAGATAGCTAAACGTGGTCGGCCGAACGTCGAAAAAAAGAAGCCGTCACCGCTTTTAATTGCTCCCGAAGTTCTAATGCGCTTCAAAGCCAAAGGTTAGGAATTGGCGAGCTGATATGAATGAGGGCCTGCGGAAGGCCGGCAGGCTTTCAATCACACTTCCAGTCCAAGACCTGGAAGCTTGGCCTTTCGCGTATTCTTCGGCAAAGCTCGCGAGTACCCCGACTGATGCAATTCCGGCCTTTTTGGCACCGGATTTTACCACCTCCCAGTGCTTTGGCTCGCGAACTGAGCTGAGGAACTCGTGGCCCTGGAACGTGAGGCTCTGTACAGTGTAACAAGCGTGAAGGCGATCAGGGTTTTCTTCGTCTGGCAACGTATCGATGATTGCGACGATGAAGCCCGCTTCTCTCGCGCGAACTACGTGGTAGGCGATCTGTTGGTGCGACCAATTTCCAAAGGTAAAGTCCCCCAACGAAGATACAGCGTCAGTCGCATGTTCCTCGATGTAGAGCAACAACTCCCGAATAAGGTCCATCTCCAATTTCATCTGCGATCTCACAAATAAAAGGAGACTACAGCGATGCAGATGGGCGTGCTAGGAAAAACTTCACAACACAAACGCGACGCCGAAGGCGCTTGCCGACCTTACCTCTGCGTTCCTTCCAACCTGTTGCGGTCGTTCTTTACGGCTTCACCAATGCTGAAGGCGGCAGCTCCTGCTCAGCCTATCTGCCGATACTCTTCTCCGTTTGGCGGAAGTCGCGCGGACTCAACCCAATGGCGCTACGAAACATGAAGGTGAAGGCGCTTGGCGACTGGTAGCCCAGATCGAGCGCCACCGAGCTGATTTTCTTGCCGGCGGCGAGCTGGGTGACGGCGTGAAGAATGCGGATTTGCCTTAGCCAACGGGAAGGTGTCATCCCCGTCTCCTTTATGAAAAGCCGCTCGATTGTCTTACGGCTGGCCGAAGCGCCAATGAGCCATTCGTCGATAGAAGCAATCGAACCCGGGGCATCTATCGCGGCTTGCGCGAGTCTGGAAATGCGCTTGTCCCGCGGCATCGCAATTGAAAGCGGGATGTCTTTGGCAGCCACAATTTCATGGAAGAGCAGCTCGTATAAAGCCGCCTCATGCGGCTTGCTGAGACCGGAGGACTCGCTGGCCGGGACAGCGCCCATCAAAGCCTGAAGAACCGGCGTCATCTGAACGATACGAGCCCTTGTTCCGAGCCTGTCCGCCTCTGCGCGGTTCACGTCGACATAAATGATCTCATTGCTCGATACATAGCGCAGCCAGTGTTCGACATCAGGCGGTATCCACACAGCCATGGCCCGATTGAGCAGGAGTACCCGGTCGCGTGTGCCAACATAAATCGAACCGCGAATGGCAGAAAAGAACTGCCCGAAATCGTGGGTATGCCAGCCGAGGTCCTGCCCCGCCTCCTGGCTTTCAATGTCGCGAGTATATCGGGGCCTTGTTGCACCGGGCATCGTGATGGAACCCAATGTTGGTTTGACGAAATCTAGATATAGATAGATCAATCATCGACAGAAAGACAGGGCACTATTCCCTATTCTAGCCGTGCATTCGGACATGAAAGGACAGTGCCAGCCATGGTGGCAACCACAACACGCCAGGACGCGGTGCCGGATTGGGCCGCAATCGCGATCGTCATATTGAGCGTGACCGCCTTTGCAGTCGCTCAGGGTCTCACCTTTCCGCTCATTTCCCTTGTGCTTGAAACAAAGGGCGTGGCCGGAAGTCTGATCGGTCTGAATGCCGCCGTTTATGCGGCCGGCGCGATAGTGTCTGTTCTGACAATAGATCAACTCACCGCAAGGGTCCGGGGAAACCTCCTGATCGTCGCGGCCTTGTTCGGCTGCTCCATCGGCCTTGCGGCGTTCGCCATGACCGACAGTTTGCCAGTCTGGTTCATTGCCCGTTTCGCTATCGGCTTTTGTGCGAGCCTGATCTCGATCCTGAGCGGAGCATGGCTGAACACAGCGACCCCCGACCGCATACGCGGACGCATTTCCGGCTTCTACGGAGCCGGCATGTGCGCGGGATTTGCGGCCGGCCCGCTGGCCATTCCTTTTCTGGGCACGACTGATGGTTCTGCCTTCGCGCTGGTGTCTGGCTACATTGCATCGATTGGTCGCCTGCGCAATCTTTAACGGCAGCGCTCGTAGCGTGCCGGAACGCGCGCCGGCAGGCGCATTGCTGCGCTTTATCCGCGTCGCGCCTATTCTGGTGCTCATGGAACTGGCCTTCGGTTTTGCCGATATCGCTGCGATATCCGGTATGGCCGTCTACTTCGTTCGCGTGGGCCACTCAGAGGCGTTCGCGGCCTACGCGATCACTGTGCTGTCGCTTCCCACAGCTTTTGCCCAGCCGTTCGTGGGATGGTTGCTGGACAAGACTTCGCGCGCCGGGGTAACGATCGGCTGCGGCCTTATGGGGGCGGTCGCGTCCCTGATCATTCCATTCCTTCAGTCGCAAGCAGCCATTCTGCTGGTCTTCGCAGTTATTGGCATCGCCACATTCGCCCTGAGCACATGCGCCCTTACAATTCTGGGCGAGCGCTTCAGCGGCGGAATGCTGATAGCCGGAACCGCCTGCTTCTCGCTGGCCTACTCCGTCGGCAGCGCAATGGGATCGACCGGCACGGGCTTTCTCCTGGATTGGACTTCGCCAAGTGCTGTCCCGGCAAGTGTCGGCTTGGGTCTGCTTGCGTTCACGATACTGGTTCTATTCAGGCGTCCGTGAACCAAAGCGAGCGAGCCAAACGATTTCGCATAAGCTGGGCAATCTTCATTCCCCTCTTCGCGAAAGTTACTAACATGATCGCCGAAACGTCTGCTTTGGCAAGGGCGTGAATGCCAAGTCGATGACCGGAATGAGGGCGAAAGAGGGGTCAGCTGGTTCGAGTCTCGCGGCATAACTGCGCCGGGAAAAGTATCTTTCAACCTGTTGAACAGCAGAACGCTGAAGCGAGCATCCGGGCAAGTGCCCAGAATATCGAGGAACTGCTGGGCAGCCGTAATTCGTCGCTTTTCACGGTAGGCAAGCAAAGAGGCATGTTCGTTCAAGTTCAACAGAGACGGTCAATCTCCCGCTCCGCGACGGATATGCGATCAGAGCCTAAGCTCATACCGACGCCGAGGAGCGACAGATCTGCGAGCAGGGCTTCAACTCTTGACGCTGGTTCACCGCTCCCAATCGAAGACGGCGACCTTGGCGACGGCGGAGCCGACCCGAAGCGCCGATGGATCACCACCCCGGTCGCGGGGGCTGTCTCCCTCCCAGTAGATGCCACAGGCCCCAAGCTGCCAAATCAGCGCTCGGTTTCCAGAGATTGGTTCTTGGGACATTAAAGGGAGAGGACGAACCAAGTTTCCCGATTTGCTCGTCATTCTTGTTCACGCCTTCAGGGCTTCGATGATGTCGTCATGAGAGAGCGTTATCCGTACCCGGATGAAGCAGATGCTCGGCGCTGATCGCGGCTGTAGCGTCCTGCGTTATCGCATCGCTAACGCTTTTCTTTCTTAGGGGATGCCTCCATTGATCTCGATCGATGGAATATCGTTGCTTGGCGTTGCGTGGCCCGCCCCTCTAGGTGGGGCGAGCCTTCTGTGGTTATTGCCTCAGAAATCCATGCCGGCGCCGGCGGGCATGGCCGGAGCGGCTTCCTTCTTGGGCTTCTCCGCAATCATCGCTTCTGTCGTCACGAGAAGTCCTGCCACAGAAGCGGCATCCTGGAGCGCGGTGCGAACGACCTTGGCCGGATCGATGACCCCTTGGGCATAGAGATCGCCATACTCGTCTGTCTGGGCGTTCCAGCCGTAGGAGAACTCTGTCTTCTCGCGCAGCTTGCCGACGATCACCGACCCTTCCGCGCCGGCGTTTTCGGCGATCTGACGAACGGGTGCCTCGATAGCACGGCGGACGATCTCGACGCCGAACTTCTGATCCTGGTTAGCCGTACTGAGGTTGTCAAGTGCCTTGACCGCACGCAACAACGCGACGCCGCCACCGGGCAGGACGCCTTCCTCGACGGCTGCGCGGGTTGCATGTAAGGCGTCGTCCACCCGGTCCTTCTTTTCTTTTACTTCGACTTCCGTCGAGCCCCCGACCCGGATGACGGCAACCCCGCCGGCGAGCTTCGCCAGGCGTTCCTGCAGCTTCTCGCGGTCATAGTCGGAGCTAGTTTCCTCGATTTGGGTGCGAATCTGAGTGACACGACCATCGATCTCGGACTTGGAACCCACGCCGTCGATAATGGTAGTGTTTTCCTTCTCTATCGCCACCTTCTTGGCCCGTCCGAGCATGTTGAGCGTGACATTCTCGAGCTTGATACCGACGTCTTCCGAAATGACAGTACCACCGGTCAGGATGGCGATATCTTCCAGCATGGCTTTACGACGGTCGCCGAAGCCAGGAGCCTTGACGGCAGCAATCTTTAGACCACCGCGCAGCTTGTTCACGACGAGCGTTGCAAGAGCTTCGCCTTCGACGTCTTCAGCGATGATTAGGAGAGGTTTGCCCGACTGGACCACGGCTTCGAGAACCGGAAGCATCGCCTGCAGATTGGAGAGCTTCTTTTCGTGGATTAGGATATAGGGATCCTCAAGTTCCACCCTCATCTTGTCCTGATTGGTGACGAAGTATGGGGACAGGTAGCCGCGGTCGAACTGCATGCCTTCAACGACCTCGAGTTCGGTTTCGGCGGTTTTGGCTTCTTCAACGGTGATGACGCCTTCGTTGCCGACCTTCTCCATCGCCTCGGCAAGGTAACGACCGATCTCCGTATCTCCGTTGGCGGAGATTGTAGCGACCTGGGCGATTTCGGAATTGCTGGTAATCTTGCGAGCGTTTGTCTTCAGCTCCTTGACCACAGCATCGACGGCAAGATCGATGCCGCGTTTAAGGTCCATTGGGTTCATACCTGAGGCTACCGCCTTGGCGCCTTCCTTGACGATCGCCTGGGCGAGGACAGTTGCGGTCGTGGTGCCGTCGCCGGCCAGATCGTTGGTCTTGGAGGCAACTTCGCGCAGCATCTGCGCGCCCATGTTCTCGAACTTGTCTTCAAGCTCGATTTCCTTGGCGACCGAAACGCCGTCCTTAGTGATACGCGGCGCACCGAACGACTTGTCGATCACCACGTTGCGGCCCTTCGGACCGAGCGTCACCTTTACAGCGTTGGCGAGAACATCGACCCCGCGCAGCATGCGTTCACGGGCATCGGTGTGGAATTTGACTTCCTTTGCAGCCATTTTTTTAACTCCTCAATAGGCAGCTATCTGACTGATGGTTGTGGGGGATGTTCAGGCGGCTTTTTTCTGCTCGGCCGGGGCCTGGATGATGCCCATGACATCGCTTTCCTTCATGATTAGAAGGTCTTCGCCATTGATCTTGATCTCGGTGCCTGACCATTTGCCGAATAGGATGTGATCGCCGACGCTGACGTCGAGCGCCTGGATCTGTCCGGCATCGTTGCGCGCACCGGGTCCAACGGCGATAACCTCGCCCTCCTGCGGCTTTTCCTTGGCGGTGTCGGGAATGATGATGCCGCCTTTGGTCTTTTCTTCGGATTCTACCCGGCGAACGAGAATGCGGTCGTGAAGTGGTCGGAACGACATGTTTTCCTCCAATGGACAAACAGTGATGACGTTGTTCCCCTTGGCCGGACCGGATGACCAGTCCGGGCGGGTGCAAAGCCTCAATCGAGCGTTTTGCGCGAGATAATCTGGTTTCGCGATTTTCCGATTTCAAGGGGCGCGCTCAAAAAATTAGCACTCCGTTCATATGGCTGCTAACACGTTGGAAAGGAACAACTATTGAGCTACTGCGTTCGAAAACTCGTTGATGACTGCAGATTTTTGCGTCACCTTGGAATTGTCAAGAAACGGAGATGAAGCATGCAATTCTCATCGGATCTCGAACGACAACTGAATGGCTACGGCCTCACCACCGCGCACATCCTCTACCGCATACCGGATTTTGAAGCCGTGCTGCAGACCTATATCTGGCAGGACTTTGATCTGGCTCCCGATTTCCCGGAAATGCACAAGTTCCTCGATTTCTGGCAGGCTAACCTTGATGGTCCTCTGCATTCCGTGCGCTACAGTCATCAGCGCCTCATCGGACCGAACGAATGGCGACGCGTCGAAGGCGAGTTCAAACTGCAATGAGGGCTTGAAACTAAAATCTGCGATTCCCAGCTCTTCCACGGCCAGGGCTTGACGAGCTCGGTCTTTATCCGCTCATTTTTACAAATGAGGCTAAAATGGAAGAGACTTACGATTTCATCAAAGATCTTGTCGTGGTAGAGCGCGAGGAGATCTTCATCGATATCGCTCGCGCCCTTGAGCAAACAGCGGGAGACGCTTTCATCGAAGGCCACGGTCAGTTCGCAGTGATGTTGACGAGCATGGCTGAAGCGATACGTATCAAGCTTGCGCGTGATGATCTGCACAATGCCGAACGCGTATTGCAACCGGCGGCGGCGCTGATTGCGAAGTTCAAAGCTGTGCATCCCTACCCGCTGGTGAGTAAGTCTGTGCACTGATGCGGGCGCGCCCGCTCTACTGCGCTCTACTGACGCGACGCCCCCAAGGGTGCTGCGCCGTACGTTTGCGCCCTTCCGATCAGCCAAGGCCCGAAATAGTTCGTGCCGGTAGCTGAAAGGAGCATTCATGCACCCTATCGTCACCATCATCATCTTGGAAAGAATGTCCGATGTTGAAATCGACATCGCGCGGCGCCCTTTGATATAGAGTTAAGCATCGGGCTTCGCAGAATGTCCTTGCAACCTGATGTTCTATACGATATCATTTTCCAGAAATGATGCTGGAAGAGACATCGAATGGACTATGAAACCCAGCATATCGCCGAACGACTGAGAGAGACGCGACAGGTCAAAGGCTTGAGCCAGCGCACCCTGAGCAGGCTTGCCGGTGTGCCGCAAGCGCAGATATCGCGTATCGAATCTGGTAGCGTTGATCTGCGGTTATCCAGCCTGATCGCTATCGCGAACGCCCTTGATCTGGAAATCACATTGGTGCCGCGCAAAGCTCTGCCAGCGGTTCGTTCGATTATTCGTCAGACATCCGTCGCGACATCGCCATCGGAAAAGCCGGATGCGCCACGGCCTGCATATTCCCTGGATGAGGATGACGATGCCTGACGTTTCCGTTCTTACCGTCCGACTTTACGGTCAGGTCATAGGCACCATCACCTATGTCGGCGGTGAGCGGACTCTGTTTGCCTTCAACGAAACCTATGTTGAAAATTCCGATCGCCCGATCCTTGGCCTGCGGTTCAAGGATCAGTTCGGCGAACTGCTGACGGACTTCAGGCCGTACAAAATCAGGCTGATGCCATTCTTTTCCAACTTGCTGCCGGAAGGGCATCTGCGCAGATACCTCGCGGAGAAGGCAGGGATTCATGCCGATCGCGAATTTTTCCTGCTGTGGGTCTTGGGGCAAGACTTGCCCGGCGCAATCACGGTGACGCCAGCCGATGGCGAAGCATGGCCGGACGCCGCCTATGACGAACCGCAAGGTGAGATTGCGAAAGCGGCAGCGGAAGATGCCTTGCGCTTCTCCCTTGCCGGGGTGCAGCTCAAATTTTCGGCGGTCACTCAACCAAGCGGCGGACTGACAATTCCCGCAAGCGGTGTCGGTGGCGATTGGATCGTCAAACTTCCTTCACGCGAATTTCCGAAGGTGCCGGAAAACGAGTTTTCGATGATGACCCTTGCCAAGATGGTCGGCATCGATGTTCCGTCGATTGATCTGGTCGATGTCAGATCGATCGCAAATATGCCGGAAGGCATCGAACAACCTGGACAGAAGGCTTTTGTCATCGAACGGTTTGACCGAAATTCCGAAAGCGGCGTCATCCATATCGAGGATTTCGCACAGGTGTTCGACGTCTATCCGGAAGAGAAGTACAAAAAGGCCAGCTTCCGGAATCTGGCATCGGTCATCGCCACCGAATCCGATCACGATGACATTGCGGAATTCATCCGCCGTCTGACGTTCAATGTCTTGATCGGAAACGGAGATATGCACCTTAAAAACTGGTCACTGATCTATCCTGATCGGCGTCACGCCAGGCTTTCCCCCGCCTATGATTTTGTCTCAACGATCCCGTATATTCCGAATGATCAATCCGCCCTGACATTCAGCCGGACAAAGGATTTTGCGGGCTATACGATTGACGAACTGGAACACCTCGCCGCAAAGGCGGCTCTGCCCCGCAAGCTTGTAACCGATACTGCGAAAGAGACGGTTTCCCTTTTCATGGATCGGTGGACTTCGGAGAAGTCCCATCTGCCGATGGACGGAAAGGTGGTCGAGACAATCGACAAGCACCTTGATAAGCTGCCGATCGTGACCGGCGGGGCACAATAGGAAGGATGCGGCCTAAGCCGCATTCGATGAGATTGCTGACAGCCAAGGAGTGCAGCCAGTTGGCGGCTTCGGACGCTTTCGACGCGGCGCTGAAGATCGCCTTCTTGTCCGATTTCAGGACTTCAAGCCAGTTCTTGATGTACTGCGCATGATAGGCGCGAGGCTCAGGCGTGATGCCAAGATCACTGCACAGGAAGGCTGCGTCAAGTTCGGCCACCAATTCTTCGACGGCATAAGCTTCGGAACCGAAGCGTCCGGACATATCACGATCAAGGCGGGATTTTATGCCTAACCAATGGGTCAGTTCGTGGCAGATCGTGCTGTAGAAGCCCTCGGCGGGCGTAGTTGTATCTGTGCTGGTGGAGCGGCGGCGTTCCGGCATACGGATGATGTCGAGCGAGGGGACGAAGCAAGCCTTGTCGCCGATTTCCACAACAACCGCGCCCGTGGCACGGACAGAGATTCGGCGCGGGCGATCGGATCGAAGAGCGACGCGTCCGGAATATCGTTTTGCTCGATCGGAAAATCCTTAAACGACCCCGAACACTGCGATGGATCGGCAAAGATTCTCCGCAGACTGATCGGGAAGATTATCTCGCACCAAATGGGGATAAAAGCGCCCTTGTCGCTGATCCGTCCGGCGATCAGCCAGGTATCCTGCAAATCGCTCAAGGCGGCGGAGGGATTAAACTGAAACCACGGGAAGAGCTGAACAGGAAGCAGATTTCCGAAATTGAGCAGGTCGAAATCCTGACAAATCCTTAGAAACCTTTGATTTCCGTACCCTACCGGGTTGCAGGTCAAGATGGTTGAGGGGGCATGCACCCATCCTAACTTGCGATCATCGCCGCCGGCCGATGATCTCCTAAAAATCCTTCTTACCGGCGACCGCAGAGGTTTATTTCGTACCGCGGCGTAGCTTCCGTTCCTCAAGCGCTGGTCGACTTATCTGTTCCATCTCCCGAATTGGTGTACAAGGGATCAATGTTTGAAGAGCAATTTTCGCGGTGCCATCGAAGAAAATGCGGATGGGGCCTTTCAAAGGCTCGTGACCGCACGATCGCTCGTCCAGTCTTATTGATCAGACCTCGAATGCTCTCTGGATCGTTTGCCTGCCGCGAGATCAGATATCAAGCTCATCGGAGAGGCTGATCAATCCTCGATCAAACATCCAGTGCGCTGTGCCTGCGAGGGCGATACCATTGGTGAGAATATCGGGACCATTCGCCCCAACCGCTTTATATGAGCACCATCGACTTATGCGCGCCCACCGCCGTTTATGAGCTTCAAACCGGTGATCCCGCAGCGCTTGTCGCAAGCCTGCAATACCAGCCGCCGAACAAGCGGTCGCGAACAATCCGCGACGAGAGTTGCGCGGCTCGATCGCGCTCTTGCTCAAATACGAAGGCGCATGTTTTTCTTCTTCAAAGCCATACAACGGGAATACGCTATCTCGTTCGTCCAACCGAGGTAATTCAGGCTCATGCTCATCCAGGCCGATCGATACGATCCGGTTGAAATCTGTCGGCGAAACAGGTCGCACCGCCACTTGGGTCCTCCCGGAGATCCGTCCTCCTCATTGAGAACACCGCGTTCGACGACACCTTCCGCACCGCTGAACGGCACTGGGTTGATGAAATCCAGATAGCTGCCCGGTTCGACCAGCGCCAAATACATTCCAGAAGCCTTCGGATCCTGGATGACCTGGGCAACTTTAGCCACAGCAAAATACCCTCGTGTTGCCGCGACCTTGAGCGGCTCACAATAGATGATCCAATCGCCAACACAGGCTTGAACACGGCCAAGATATTGGCGCGGGAACTGATATTGTTCCGCCGGACTGTCATCGTAAATCGAATCCGAACGATGAATGAAGACCCCGAATCCCATGTTCCACGTTTAGCACGGTGAACCGGTTCAGGATATGCCAGCTGCGGCTCGCGCAGCCTAAAATCGAGCGGTTTAGAGTTCGTTTACCGCATGGCTTTAGCAGGCCACGCCCTGCATCTGTGAAGGTAATAAGAACGCAAGCCTGCCATGAGAAACCAAACTGATTCAACACTTCATTTTCAGCGCAAGATCTCAGAATTCTGCGATATCCGCATCACGCCGTTGGTCTCGAAGCGAGCGTTGGACAACATCAAGCCATATCTCGCCAGCCTGATCATCTATCGCAAACACCCACCCATGCGGGCCACCGGAGTGGATTGGCAGTCGATCACCGATGCCTGCGGTCTTGAATACGAAATGACGGCAACGCTCAAAAAGGCGTTGCGCCCTGGTCTTGAAGCGATCAAGCGCTGGATCGATAAGGAACGGTCGAAGGCCGATGACCTTCCCTCTCCTACCGGGGTAACCGAAAAGGCACCCAGTGCCTCACGGATGTCAACCGCTCGACCAGGTAAATCCGCCCCTCCCCGCCAAACGCCAGCGCGGGCCAAGAAGGCAAAGACCGGTGTAGCACCAAAGCCGGTTGAAGAATTTCCGAAACCGCTCTTCGATTGGACGGATGATCCGGCTGAATTTCAGCATGCTCTGATTTATCATATGCGACGGCATGGAGACACGTACTGGCATCTCCACCGTGCCGTGACCGGTGAGAACGGGAAGTTCGATCGCACGACACTGTTAAGCTGGACGAAAGGCACCAAAGTGCCGCGTTCGCTGGACAGTTTCGATATCCTTTCCAGGATCGAGCGCCGCTATCGCCTGCCAAGCGGTTATTTCAAAGGGAAGCTGCCCCACCAATCCCGTTCGGCTTCGGGACATGACGTCGGAAGCGATATCGGTGCCGCCGAACGGCGCCGGCTCGCCTGGCATCTGCCGGACGATTTCAATAATCTGCCTTTCAGCAAGCGAAAAGAAATTCTGGAATGGGTTCGCCGGGTAATCATCTCCGGCTCCACCGATTATCGACGCTTTCAGGCCGCAGCAACCCGACAGC
>NZ_JBAKHE010000020.1:0-47458 GCF_049065885.1 Brucella sp. IR068
TTAAGGAGCACCAGATCAGGAGAAGCCATCAGTCGTGCACGGATATTGGCAAAGTCTGCCGGATCATCGACATAGCGGTGGATGACCCTTGCGATATCCTTCTCGTCAAAGGTGGAGCGCTCATTGCCAAGCTGTCTGAGGAGAGGCTCTGGATCGGCAAGCAGCCGGGCGGTCATTTTGCGCCGGCGCGCCAGATCGGCAGGTGCAAAATACATCTCGACGCCCTTGCGCATCATCGCCGACTTTCCGGGTCCCAGATGCCTCTGGGCAATCCCGTCAAGTCCCTGTTCGGCATGGGAACGACCGTCAAGGCGGATGTCACGGCCAGCAAGTGCCAGATAACGGCTGGCTGTTTGCGCCCAGGCGATCTTCCACGCCTTCATTGTCTCCCTGTTGCCCGCCCAACACGTATAAACAATATCCCCGTTATGGCGATTTGATTTTACCTCACGTAGTGGCTTCCCGTCGGGTCGGCGAACCGGCATATATTTGGGACCAAACCCTTCTTCCGTCAGCGGCCTCAATGCGGTCATCAGGTGGATATGAGGATTGCCGCCCTTATCGTGATAGACCCAGTCAGCGATCATACCCTTCGAAGTCAGATTGTCCCGGATGAACTCCTGAACCAAACCGATATTCTCCACCCGCCTCAGTTCCTCCGGCAGCGCGATGATCAACTCACGGGCGAGTTGTGCATCCACACGCGTCTCAAATGCGTCAACCGCATTCCACAGTGTCTCGCTTGCCGCAGCCACCGTTTTCCCCTCGATAGCGGTCTGCAGCCACGCTGGAATATCTTCCGGCAACGCCAGTTCTTCATGGACCAAATCATCGTCGCCGCCGCGATAGTTAAACAAGGTTCCGGTCTGTTCGTCTCTCATCCGAGTGCGATGGCGATAGGCGGCAGCCGAGATGATGTTGCGTCCCGCTCCCCTGCCGATCATCTGTGCTCGCATGAACATGATTGCCACAACGTTCTCCTGTTCACATGACAACGCCAGCGAGTGGGCTCCACCCAGACAAAGTCCGAAGAAAATCTCATAGGAAACGTCACCAACGTTGACCATTGACGCGATTAGACTATATATATTATATATAGTCAAATGGTAGCGTTCTTTCCGGAAATGCGGCCACTTCTGAGCACTACTGATTGAACTTACAAACCATCCAAATACGCAAACATGGCGATATTCATACAGTTACTTCAATCAGAGTTTCTTTATGTATCAACAGACAAGCAGAGAGCACACTCGCAAATCTAATCGCGCGGAATCCAGATTGTACCCCGGTTCAATACCGCTCGCGGAAAACCCAGTTTTGACTAGCAATTGCGGTTCGTGCACAGCTATCAACAGCTAATCAAAGTTTCTTCGAGCTGATGGAACTGGCCGAGACAACAGGCAGCATCAACGCGCGTTGGCTTGCACTATGCCGGCAAAACGCTTTTATAAGCCCTGTCTAGACGGAACCAAAAATTTAGTCTTGCTCCTGCGCCTTGACAAAACGCGCAGCTTTCGGTCAAATTGGAACAAAAAATGAACATTATGGACAAATGCAATGCGTATCACAGGAAAGCTCGACTATCTCGAAATGCCGACTGGAAACGGATCGCTCAATGCGACCAAGAGCTTCTACGCGCGTGTTTTCGATTGGTCTTTTATCGATTATGGCCCAACCTATTCCGCCTTTTCAGAAGGATTGGACGGCGGTTTTGATGCCGACAGAGAGGCCACCGCGAAGCCTTTGCCCGTCCTGTATGCCGCAAAGCTGGAAGAAACGCTGGCTGCCGTGACGGAAGCGGGTGGAACGATTGTGAAACCCATTTTTGCCTTCCCGGGCGGACGTCGCTTCCATTTCACTGACCCTGCGGGCAACGAACTTGCGGTCTGGAGCGACAAGTAGCCTGCCAAGGAGCGATGTCAGCAAGGTTGACAGGGTTGGTTCCATGACAATGATGAAGCGCGTTCAATACGATTCACACTGACAGAAATTGGTAAAATGCGTTTCATTCTGCCCTCTATCCTACTATCCTTTATTGCAGCCCCCGCCTTTGCTGAAACCAAGCCCCCTTTGAAAGAAGAAGCGCCGCTCAGCCGCTGTGCGGAATTCTTAAAAGGCATGAATATTGTCGAGAAAGGCAAAGGCTTTGCCGTTCGGGATAGCCATGATGGCTGTGTGATCTCAAACGCATTGTTCAGCTCCGGCGATCTGATGAGTTGGGCGTTTGACCGGGTAGAGATTGAAGGCGACCGGCTTCGTGACTTTATGTCCGACACGCCGGATATGGCTTCAAGCCCACCGCAATGGGCGCGTCTGGCCATTGACGGTGTGCGGCTGTCCCTCAAGGTCGATGATAAACTGACCAAGTTCATAAGTTCTGTTCAGCAAACGCCGTCTGACTTTACAGCTTCCTACCGTTTCGATCCGAAAGACGGCTATCTGTACATCCAGAATGCCGAGATGAGCAATGTCAGGCTGGGCAAGGTCGCCATTTCAGGTGAATTCAACCTGCCTACCGAATCATCCATCGCTCAGCTGGCAGCAAATCCGACAGCGACCCTTTCCCGTTTGCATCTGCGTCTTGATAATCAGGGAATATGGGAGAGCCTGATTGTGCCCTCTCTCGCCAACGTGGTCTTCCGCGCTTGGTCAAACGTTGATGCAGATCCAGAAGCAGCAATCGCTCAGTACATCACTGTGGCAAGTGCCGCCGTACAGGCGATGCCCGACAGCCAGATTGATGCAGAATCGAAAAAGGCATTGCTGCGCTTCATCCAGGACATGCCTAATCCGACTGGCTATTTCGCACTTGATTTGAGCTTTGAAACACCTCTTCCAATCGGCCTGAGCGATTTGTCTCCCGAAAAGCTCGCCCCCCGCGCATTGTCAGATGCAAAAATGAGCGTGAGCTACAAGGCACGTTAGAGCATTTGCAGCAAAAGTGCGAAGCGCGGGGAAATCAGTCCACTGGACTGATTCCAGGCCCCGCTTCAACGCACCGGATAATTCGTGAAAACAAAGAGTTACAGCGGTCCCCATGCTCCAATCTTGACTGGAACGGCTGTAATCAGCATCGAAAATGGCCTAGCGGGTTCACTTCAAACTGACCCCGCTCAATTGCTCTTTCTATCGGCCTTTTGAACTCTTTCCGGCGAAAACTGCTTCACCGGCTTTGCGGGGGAAATCTAGAGCATTTCCTGTTTTTCATGAACCATTGGAAATGCTCCATCTGTTTGTTTTATCGCATGTCTTTAACCCGAAACCGGTGCCCACTTTCGGGAGACATGCTTTAGCTCGCTTCGCGCAGGCGTTCCGCCGTCTGCAAATCCACCGAAACGAGCTGGCTCACGCCCTGCTCGCCCATGGTGACACCGAACAGACGGTTCATGCGCGCCATGGTGATCGGGTTATGGGTGATGACCACGAAGCGTGTTTCGGTCGAAGCCGCCATTTCATCCATCAGATTGCAGTAGCGCTCGACATTGTGATCATCGAGCGGCGCGTCCACTTCGTCAAGCACGCAGATCGGTGCCGGATTGGTTAGGAACACCGCAAAGATGAGCGCCATGGCCGTCAGTGCCTGTTCACCGCCGGAAAGCAGCGTCATGGTCTGCGGCTTCTTGCCGGGCGGGCGGGCGAGAATTTCAAGGCCTGCTTCCAGCGGATCGTCGCTTTCGATCAGTTGCAGTTCTGCCGTGCCGCCGCCGAAGAGATGCGTGAACAGGCGCTGGAACTGCACATTCACAACGTCAAATGCAGCCAGCAGGCGCTCACGTCCCTCACGATTGAGGCTCTGGATTGCCTGGCGCAGTTTCTTGATCGCCTCAATGACGTCTTCCCGCTCGGAGACGATGGTATCGAGACGTCCGGATAGTTCCTGCTGCTCTTCATCAGCGCGCAGATTGACCGCGCCAAGCCGCTCGCGCTCGATCTTCAACCGCTCGAGCTGACGTTCCAGCTGATCGGGATCAGGCAAGGCTTCGTCCGGCTTCAAGCCTGTCTGGCGAATAGCCTCATGCGGAGGACAGTTCAAGGCTTCCGCGATGCGGGCTTCCGCATCCTTGCGCCGCTCTTCCGCCGCCGCAAGCCGTTCTTCGGCACGCGCACGCTGTTCGCGGCTCGCCGCCAGCTGCTGGATGGCAAGGGTAGCCGTCTTGTCGAGTTCCGCCTGCGCGGCTTCCGCCTCGGCCAGAATGTCGCCCGCCTGCTTGCGAAGGGCATCAGCCTGCGAGAGCTCGTTCAAAAGCGCCCGGCGACGGCTCTCGATCTCGTCAGGCGCTTCCGCAAGTGCCTCGGCTTCATCCGCCGTTTCCGCCCGACGATCATTCAATGCCTCTATATGGCGGCCGGCATTCTCCGCGCGGGATTTCCAGTTGCGGCGCTCCAGCGCAATCATTTCCAGCCGCCGCTTGCGGGCATCGGCCTCGCGACGCAGCCCTTCATAGGCAGCACGCGCCTCAGCCAGCGCCGCGCGATCCGCCATGACCTCGCTGCTCAATGCGGCGAGCCGTTCGCCAATCGCATCGATATCCGGCATTTCGCCAAGTCGATCTTCGGCTTCCGCGACGCGCATTTGCGCTTCTTCGAGATTTTCAGTGAGATGCGCCTTGCTGTCTTCCAGACCCGCACGGCGTGTCGCAAGCTGACCTGCGGCGCGTTCGGCGGTAGCCAGGGCTTCGCGCGCTTCATCGAGTTTGCGCTGGTTTGCGCGCCATTGATCGCGGGCGACACGCTCCTGCTCAATGGCCTCGCGAAGACCCGCCTCGGTGCGCTGCACGTCCAGTTCGGCCTGCTCGGCACGCTTGCGGGCTGCAACCGCTTCCTGTTCGAGTTCCGCCAGCCGGTTTTTTTGCGCCAGCCGCTGGGCCGCCGGTGTCGGCGCATCAGCGCTCGCCGTATAACCGTCCCAACGCCAGAGTGCACCCGCCTTGCTCACCAGCCGCTGGCCCGGTTTCAACAAGGCTTGCAGGCGCTTGCCATCACTATCCGAAACAACGCCAACCTGTGCCAGCCTGCGGCGCAATTGCTGCGGCCCTTCCACCAGCCGATCAAGCGGCGTCACGCCCTCCGGCAAAGCAGGATCGGCATTGGCGGCAGGATTGTAAGCCCAATAGACCGGCGCATGTTCATCGCTGGCCGCATCGAGATCTTCGCCAAGTGCTGCGCCGAGTGCGACTTCATAACCCTTCTCAACGCGTAGTTCTTCCACCACTGGCGGGAACTGCCCCTTTTCACCGGCATTCAGAATGCGGGCCAGCGTCTGCGCTTCCGTTTCGATACGGTTCAGTTCAGTGCGGGCTTCGCTCAAAGGCTGGCGGCTGGCGGCTTCCGCCTCACGTGCGTTAGCGACAAGCTCTTCCGCGCTGGCGACCATTTCTTCCGCCGTGGCCAGCGCTTCCGCGCAACGGTCGACCACGATGCGCTTTTCCGCCGGATCGAACAAGCCGCCGATCTGCTCCGCAACCGAAGCTATGTCGCGCTCGATCGCCTCCATCTGAACGGCCAGGCGGTCGCGACGGTCACGGGTTTCCTTCAGGGCCCGCTCGATCTGCACACGTTCCGCAGCCGCTTCTGCACGCTCAGCCGTCACACGGGACAATGCATTCTCGCTGTCCTGCAAGCGAATTTCCGCTTCCTGGAACAACGCGTGCAATTCCTGATCGCGTTCGCCGGATTCCTCGGCAGAAGCGATCAGTTCCTGCTCCTCCTCATCGAGCCGCGCCAGAATATCGGCGTTCTCGCGCATCATTTCTTCTTCGCGCGCTATATCGGCGGAAAGCTGTTCGAGGCGCTTTATCAACTCTGCCCGGCGAGCACGAAGACGCTCGCCTTCCTCGTCCAGCTGGGTCCGGGCAATGGAGAGGCGCTGCAACGCAGCCGCGGCCCTGGCCTCAGCCTCACGCAGTTCGGGCAGCTTGTGCGCGCCGACTGCCTGTGCCTTTGCAGCGTTCATCTGCGCCTGCGCCATGTCGCCAACGGCGGAGGTCGCCTGCGCCAGTGCGCTTTGCGCCTCGCCTTCCTGCATCTTTGCCTGTGACCAGCGCAGATGCAGGAGTGCGGCTTCTGCCCGGCGGATATCTGCGGACAGGGCCTTGAAGCGATTTGCCTGACGGGCCTGCCGCTTCAGGCTTTCGATCTGGCTGCCCAGTTCGCCCACCACGTCATCCAGACGCTCCAGATTGGTTTCGGCGGCACGAAGGCGCAGTTCGGCCTCATGGCGGCGCGTATGAAGTCCTGAAATGCCAGCGGCTTCTTCGAGAAGCGCGCGACGGGCCTGCGGCTTTGCCTGAATCAGTTCACCGATACGCCCCTGCCCGACCATCGACGGCGAACGAGCACCTGTCGACTGATCCGCGAAGAGAAGCTGCACATCCTTGGCGCGCGCTTCCTTGCCGTTGATGCGGTAAACCGAGCCGGATTCGCGTTCGATGCGGCGGGAAACCTGCAACTCATCCGCATCATTATAGCTTGCCGGCGCGCTGCGGTCCGAATTGTCGAGGAAGAGCGTGACCTCCGCCGTATTGCGCGCGGGCCGCGTGGCGGAGCCTGAGAAGATCACATCGTCCATGCCGGAAGCGCGCATGTTCTTGTATGAGTTTTCGCCCATCACCCAGCGCAGCGCTTCGACCAGATTGGATTTGCCGCAACCGTTCGGACCGACAACACCGGTCAGCCCGCCTTCGATGACAAACTCCATGGGCTCGACGAAGGATTTGAAGCCGACAAGACGAAGCTTGGAGAAGCGCATCAGCAAACGCCTCCCGCTATCGTCCCAGAAACGCAAAAAGCGGGCGCAAGGGAGCGCCCGCTTTTCGATCTGAAAAACGGATCAGAGAAGCTTGTCGATGATTGCCGACATTTCGTCAACCGAAAGCGCTCCAGCGTATTTTTGTCCGTTAATGAAGAACGTCGGCGTTGCATTCACACCGAAATCCTTCGATCCACGCTCCATCGTGGCTCTCACATCATCGAGAAGTTGCTGGTTCGTCAAGCAAGCCTTGAACGACTCCTGTGTAAAACCGGCAAGTTTTGCAATTTGCAGGAGAGCGGCTTCGCCGTCTTCGGCAGTCGCCCATTGCTGCTGCTGCTTGAAGAAAACGTCGACCATCGGGAAGTACCGGTCTTCAGGTGCGCAGCGCGCCAGCATGAAAGCGGCAGTCGCGCGCGGATCGAACGGGAACTCACGGAAGATGAGCCGTGCCTTGCCCGTATCAATATATTTTTCCTTGATTTTCGGGAAGGTGTTGATGGTGAAATCGGCGCAATGCGGGCAGGTCAGCGATGCATATTCAACGATGGTGACCGGTGCGTCCGCCTTGCCGTAGACCATGTCCTTGAGCTTGCCGGGTTCGGCAATCCTGGCTGCATCGACTGTGCCTTCCGGACTACGCTGCTGCGCATTCGCGCCACCGGCAAAAGCCAGACCGGCAGCCGCCGCTCCGGCAAGAGAAATAACGTGTCTGCGATTAAACGCTGCAGGCATCCGAATCATCCAGTCCTGTTTCAATAGTTGACTTCGACATACAATCTAAAGCGGCAAGTCGCACTTCGCTAGACCCGCAGCGTTCACATGAAAGTCAGCACCTTGCATTTTTTGTCTTCATATTTGCGACAATCAACCTGGGGCGCCTCTTACAAACTGCTGAAAGCTTGCATCAAATTTATGGCGGCCAGCAGAATTCAATTGCCCTTGCCGTCCTTTCGGCCAGTGGTCCGCTTCTCTGCGAGAATGTTCTTGCCGAGACGGGCAAGCGCTGCGCGAAGCGCATCGTCTTCAATAGCGTCCGTCGCCTTGTCGATACGGCGCTCATCCGCAGGCCCGAGCGGCGCCAGACGCTTCACCCGTCGCTTGGCCGGAATAAGCGGCGGTTTCTGCTCGATGCGGATGCGCCCGACCGCGGAGAAGCCGAGAAACCCGTTGATACGGCTGATGATTTCTCCTGTCTCGTGCTGGACCTGAAGAGCGGCGAACCCTTCACAAGCAATAATCAGCGTTGCAGGAGAAAACGGGTCGTCCTCATGGAGACGGCGTGGCCAGATAATGCGCAGTGGGCGCGAGGTTGCGCCGATGGCGGGACCGACGATGTCTTCCCACGACTGAAGCAAGGCGAGATTGATACCGGCGCGTTTCTGCAGCATCGGATCGACCAGACCCGAAGCCATATCTGCCAGCGGCCGGAAGCCGCGTCTGGATGTTTGTTCGCTCATCGCGCTCCATTATAACCGCGAAACCACTCCACGAACAAAGGAATACCCTGATCGAGCGTGGTTTTCGGACTAAAGCCAAGGTCGCGGGCGGCAAGCGTGATGTCGGCATAGGTGCGCGGCACATCGGCGGCCGGCATGGGTTCGAGCTTGCGGATCGCTTCCTTGCCCGTTGCTTTCTCGATCGCGGCGATGAAATCGTTGAGCATCACGGGCCGGTTGTTGCCCAGATTATAGACGGGTGCCGTATCTCCCGGCTTGTCGACTATGCGTCGCACCGCGCCTACCACCCCGCTGACGATATCTTCCACGAAGGTAAAATCCCGCTGCATCTCGCCATTGTTGAACACGCGGATCGGCTCGCCCTTGAGGATCGCCGAAGTGAACAGCCACGGCGCCATGTCGGGACGCCCATAGGGGCCGTAAACGGTGAAGAAGCGCAAACCGGCAGAGTGGAGCTTATGCACGTGACGATAGGAGTAAGCCAGCAATTCGCCAGAGCGCTTTGTTGCGGCATAGATCGATACAGGATGATCGACGGGATCGCTCTCGGAAAACGGCACTTTTTCGTTTGCGCCATAGACCGACGACGAACTGGCATAGACCACAGGCGGCCGCTTCTCCAGTCGCAGCGCGGTTTCGAAAACCGTGATCTGTCCCTGAACATTGGCCGAGATATAGGCCGAGGGGTTCTCAATGGAATAGCGTACCCCTGCCTGTGCAGCCAGATGCACGATGACATCCGCATCACGGTCGGAGCCGATTGCAGCGGTGAGTGCCGCGGCGTCGGAAATATCCGCCTTCGCAAACCGGAACCCGTCCCGCAGGTGAAGCTTCGAAAGCCGCGTTTCCTTCAACGCAACCGGATAATAATCGTTTACATTGTCAATGCCGACGACCTGCCAGCCCTCGTCCAGCAGTCGCTGCGCGGTATGGAAACCGATAAACCCGGCAGCGCCCGTTACAATCGCTTTCATGCAGTTGATTTCTTTCCCAAAACATATGAGGTGAGCCCGGCGCGCCGTGCCGCCATGATGCGCCTTGATGCAGCCGCGTTGAGCGCCGCGAGGAAGAACATGGTCGAGGATATCGTCACTTCGTGCAACAACGGATTGTGCAGCATGCCGTAGCTGCCGCACACAAGGGCAAAGTAGATCAAGGCTCGCCGCATTGCCCAGCTATCGGCTGTTCGCCACAAATAGACGAAGATGGAGATAAACGCACAGACCATGAAGATGAGACCGACAATACCGTCATTCAGCAACTCGTCGAGCACCGTATTATGCACATGGCGGAAGCCGTCAAGCATCGACGCCTTGTCGCCTGCCTCGGCCCTCACATAGTCCATCTTTGAATAGGAACCGACACCTGCGAGAGGATGGGCGGCGATAACATTCGACGCACTCCTCCACATGACCTCGCGAATATCCGCCGAAACCTTGTCCTCCCAGTTAGCGGCGTGTCCGGTATCGTAATATTCGATCATTCCGGCGAAACGTTTGGAAATGATGCTGCCAACAGGGCCCACCACGACGAGAGCGGCTATTGCTGCAAACAGTATCGCATAGGCAGTTCCCTGCTGCCGGATACTGAAACGCTTCAGGAAGATGACAGTTTCCACGGCTGCGAATATCGGCAAGACCACGATGACTGCCCGGGTTTCGGACGTCAGAACCGCAGCGAACCCCAATACCAGCCACTGCGGACCGTTCGGCAAATATCGCGAAGCCTTACGCAAAGGAATGGCGGCGGAAATCGCCGCTACCCCGGCTACGAATGCAAAGACAGCCTGATTACCGCCGACACCTATGCGCCCCCCGTCGGTCACGGAAAGATAGAGCGCGATAATCAGGGCAAGCAGCGTCCCAACACGCGCGCCAAGGACATAGGCCCGGAGCGGGTCCCGGACAAGCACCATTCCCGAACCGGCAAAAGCAAAAATCGCGATCAGCAGCGTGTAGCCGATCTGGCGGTTGTCGTTGAAAGGCTCCCCCCGAAACAGGATCAGGCCCAACGACCAGACAGCATATAAGATTATAAACAAATAGAATTTTCGGGCGAACATGCGCGTAGTCGCATGACGTCCGCAGGCGAGGTAAATACCGATGCAAGAAAATACGAAAAGTACCAGTGGTCCGAGCCCTACGCGAACGGGCATGGCCGCCGATGCGACTGCAAGTACCCCAGAATCTATCCGACGCCGCAGGAGAAAAGACTTCTTAAAAAAACTCAAACTCTGTCCTCTCTTAAGCTCTTCCTGTCAAAAGAGTAAGCGATTCGTCTGACATAGTCTGTCGCTCGAAACAGAAGGGTGCTTATCCTTTTGTATGCCGGCAGACGCTTTTTGGCGTAAGCCGAGCGCCCCTGAGCGATAGTAGAAGTGGCCATGTCCGAAAATTCGACGACCGGCTTGTCGGTTGTAAAAATCTGATAAGCACCAGCCCATCCTCTTTCCAGTGCGACATCATAAGGAAGCCGCATCGGGCGAAGCGCCTTGAGCAATTTCGAGGCGCCTTCACGGGTAACGACATAAGCCGCGGAACTTCCCAGCGGTCCATGCAAGCAGCGACCAATTGAAAACTGGCTATCAATACGCTGGAAAGACTGGAAAGCAGCGGTTCGGTGATTGACAAGCTTCACTGCGTCCCAGCCTGCCGCCTTCGCCAAATGTGTTAGAAAGGGTTTGAACGCAGGTGTAAAAACGATGTCATCTTCTACAATCACGGCAAAAGGCTCCGGCGCACCGGCTATGATTTCCAATGCTCGTATGTGACTGAAGTAACAGCCAATTTCTGCCGGCATTGCGATTTTACCGTGCCAGCGACGGAACGCTGCCTCATCGAAATCCGTCAGTTCCTCCAATGACAGCAGCTTTCCCTCGACGGCTTCCACGCGCCGGAGTACGATTGAAAGAGCATCGGCGTTGGACTTCAACCTGTCCCAGCGATCCCGGGACCGCGCAAGATTGACGACATAGACAGGTACTGACTGGTTCACTTATTCTCTTTCCAAGGAAGCTTGCCTGGAGACCCCGGCAGATTTCTATGCTTAAGCCTTTCATATGCACAGCATTGTTTCTATGAAGTGTAAAATTAAGGCATTAGAGCGGCTCTCGTGAAGCGGAACAGCGCATCCGTTCTATCTCTTTGCTTTCAGGCATTACCCCACGCAAAACCGCTTCGCACTTTTGCTGGAAATGCTCTAATCAGAATAATGCCCAATTGTTAACCGATGCCGTTCTCATGCTGACTTCCACCACTTCCAATCAAAGCACCAAGCTTCTGCACTGGTATGACCGGCACCACCGCGTCTTGCCGTGGCGCATCAGCCCATCCGAACAGGCATCCGGCATCAGGCCAGATCCCTATCGCGTGTGGCTGTCCGAGATCATGCTTCAGCAGACAACAGTCGAGGCGGTCAAGTCCTACTTTGTAAAGTTCACCGAACGCTGGCCCACGGTTCAGGCAATGGCGCGGGCGAGTGAAGACGATATTCTGCGAGCATGGGCCGGACTTGGATACTACTCGCGTGCACGAAACCTGAAAAAATGCGCCGACGCTGTGGTCCGGCAGCATGACGGCAAGTTTCCGGACAGCGCCGCAGCACTGAAGGAACTGCCGGGCATCGGCGACTATACTTCCGCAGCCATCGCTGCAATCGCCTTTGGTGAAGCGGTCGCCGTTGTGGACGGCAATGTGGAACGCGTGATTTCACGGCTTTACACAATCGACACGCCCCTGCCCGCAGCAAAACCGGAAATCCGCGCGCTCATGGGGCAATTGACTCTCATCGACAGGCCGGGAGATTTTGCGCAGGCGGTGATGGATCTGGGCGCAACCATATGCACGCCGCGGCGTCCAGCTTGTGCCATCTGTCCGCTCAATGACGATTGCATGGCGCTCAAATCCCGCGACCCGGAAAAGTTTCCGGTAAAGGCGCCCAAAGCGGAAAAGCCAATTCGCACAGGCGCGGCATTCATTGCCATTGCCGAAGATGGTTCGGTTTTTCTGCGCAAGCGAAGGGATGAGGGACTGCTCGCCGGGATGACCGAAGTTCCGGGCAGCCGATGGACGGCTCGCATTGATGGCGATACGACCATCGATGCGGCTCCGTTCCCCGCGCGATGGACAGCTTCCGGTTCGATTACGCATGTTTTCACGCATTTCGAACTGCGGCTCTCCGTCTATCGTTCGGAAAATGTCAGCAAGGCTGCATCCAGCGACGGCTGGTGGTCCCGCCCGACCGAGCTTTCAGACGAGGCATTACCAACAGTCATGAAAAAGGCGATCACCGCTGCCATACCAGAAGCTTTCAAAGGGAAGAGGAAAAACCGTTGAGCAGTCCCGTCAAGCACATCGTCTTCGACATCGGCAGGGTTCTTATCCATTACGATCCCGAACTCGCCTATCTCGATATTATTCCCGATGCGTCGGAACGGCGTTGGTTCCTGGAGAATATCTGCACCGGCGCATGGAATATCGAACAGGATCGCGGGAGAACCTGGCATGAGGCTGAGGCGTTGCTGATCGATGCATACCCAGAGAAAAGCGACCACATCCGCGCATTCCGGCAAAACTGGAACCGCATGGTGCCGCACGCTTATGAGGACAGTGTCGAAATTCTGCGGGGTCTCATCGGGAACGGCCACGACGTCACCATGCTGACGAATTTTGCGTCCGATACTTTCCGGGAAGCGCAGGGGCGGTTTCCATTTCTGACTGAAAGCCGGGGTGTCACCGTGTCGGGCGACATCCGCATGCTGAAACCTGACCGGGAAATCTACGATCATCACGTTGCGTCATTCGATCTCGACCCGGCAGCTACGCTTTTCATCGATGACACGATGCACAATGTGGAAGGTGCCAGGCATGCTGGCTGGCAGGCCGTGCATTTTACCGGTGCGAACAAGCTGGCTGCTGACTTGAAAGCACTGGGTCTCGCTTTCTGACCCGGAATTCCCGGTCAGACGAAAACAGCGAAGACGCCCGAAGCCTATGCTTCGGGCGTCTCACTATCAGACTATGCTGGAGGCCGTCCGATAAGAATAAAAGCGCGGGGCAGGCAGTTCAAAACGCGTTCTAGAGCGGTTCCTGTTCTGACAGAATCGCCGGAACCGCTCTAACTATTTGTTTTATGGCATTATCCAACGCAAAACCGTTTCACACTTTTGCTGAAATGCTCTAAGCGCCTGCAGTCGCCATCTGGTCGCGAATGACCTTGCGCAAGGCGTCAATTGGCTTCAGCGTGCCGTTTTCCTCGTAGTGCCAGAAAGTCCAACCGTTGCAGGCATCAAAGCCCTGGACCTTCGCGCCGATACGATGGATCGAACCGGCTTCGCCATTGGCGGCAAGCGTGCCATCGGCCCGCACAATCGCAGCAAAACGGCGGCGTTCATCGGAAAGCACCGTGCCAGGGCGAAGAAGACCGGCTTCTATAACGCTGGTGAACGCCACACGCGGTTCGGCCCGCTTGCCGGTCATCACGGTGAGTTCGGCCTTGCCGAGCGGTTCAACGGCATCAATGCGCGCCGTCGCCGCGTCGATATAGCTTTGTTCGCGCTCGATGCCGACGAAATGGCGTCCAAGACGCTTTGCAACGGCGCCGGTCGTGCCGGAACCGAAGAACGGATCGAGAATGACGTCGCCGGGCTTGCTAGACGCCATCATGATGCGGGCAAGCAGCGCTTCCGGCTTCTGGGTCGGGTGAACCTTGTCGCCGTTTTCGTCCTTGAGGCGTTCCGAGCCGGTGCAGATCGGAAACAGCCAGTCCGAGCGCATCTGCACATCGTCATTGGCGGCCTTCATCGCTTCATAGTTGAAGGTGTAGCCTTTGCCCTTCTGGTCCCGCGAGGCCCAGATCAGCGTTTCATGGGCGTTCTGGAAGCGACGGCCACGGAAATTCGGCATCGGATTCGTCTTGCGCCAGATGATGTCGTTCAGGAGCCAGAAGCCCAGGTCCTGCAACTGCGAGCCGACGCGGAAAATATTGTGGTAGGAACCGATGACCCAAATGGTGCCATTCGGCTTCAGGACGCGGCGGCAAGCCATAAGCCAGGCGCGTGTGAACGCGTCATAGGCCTGGAAGCTTTCGAACTGGTCCCAATGATCGTCAACCGCGCTCACCATCGACTGGTCGGGACGATGCAGATCGCCGCCAAGCTGGAGGTTATATGGCGGATCGGCGAAAATCACGTCCACGGAATGATCCGGCAGGCGTTCCAGAGCAGCGACGCAATCACCTTTGATGATGGAGTCAAGCCAGGCGGTACGCGGAGCCTCGATGGGCAACTCATGCGCAAGACGTACAAGAGACATGGGATACTCGATTACCTGTGGACGCAAAAACTTGTCCTTATGGTTACCGGGCAGGGTAAATATGCAGTTAACGCCAAGTGATTGAAATCGTAAATCTTTTCTTAAACGAGAGGGAAAGTCCGCAGTTCCGGGCTTTTCACGCACTATTGCCCCGAACATTTTGCCGTCTGTCATCTTAACGCCGCGATCGCTGTGCAATGCTGTTTTCGACCACTTGCCCTTGATAAGGCTTGGTTATTCCTTTTTGCCTATAATCGGCAGCCAACTTCTGAATTTGCGTGGCGGGCATGCCAGCCGCCCGCTTGCCCGGTGTTTTTATGATGAATATCGCTGAACTGCGGCATAACCGGTATTTGCGGGTTTTATTCGTACCCTTCCGCATGCGTGCGCTGGTTCGCGGCAGCGAAATTGGCCTCGTTATCGCCGGTGCCGCGATAGGTATCATTTCAGGGCTGATGGTTGCCGCCATAGGCAGTATTTCGCAATGGATGCACCAGGCGATCTTCGCGCTTGAGCCCGGCGAAAAACTCAGTTCGGCTGCATCGCTGCAACCGAGCGCCTATATTGCACCGCTCGCCGGCGGCATCCTGATGGGGATCGTGATCTGGGTTCTTGCGCGATGGCGCAAGCGGCCCATCGTGGACCCGATCGAAGCAAATGCGCTCCATGGGGGGCGTCTGTCGCTCACGGACAGCTTTATCCTTGTCGGGCAGAACCTGATTGCCAACGGCTTCGGTGCATCGGTCGGACTGGAAGCAGCCTATACGCAGCTTGCGAGCGGTTTCGCCTCCCGCATCGGTCGGGCGCTCAAGCTTCGCCGCGCGGATCTGCGGACTTTGGTCGGCTGCGGCGCCGCGGCTGCCATCGCCAGCGCCTTCAATGCACCTTTGACCGGGGCATTTTACGCATTCGAACTTATCATCGGCGTCTATTCGATTGCCACGCTGACGCCGGTCGTCGTGGCGGCGATCATCGGCGCTCTGGTGACGCAGGCAATTGGCGGCGCGCCCTTTATCATCGATATCGGCCAGATCGACGACATCACGCCACGTGATTACGTTCCTGCGCTTGTACTCGGCTTCTTCTCGGCAGGCATTGCCATCCTCATCATGCGCGGCGTGACCTTTGTGGAAAAAGTCGCCCGGCGCAGCGTGGTGCCCAATGTGATGGCCCCGGCGATCGGCGGCGCCATCGTTGGAATGATCGCCTTCCTTTCACCGCAGGTTCTGGCCTCCGGCCACGGAGCGCTCCACCTCGACCTGAATGCAAACATCACCATTCCCGCACTCCTGCTCCTGATCTTTGCCAAATCGCTCGCTTCTGCCGTCTCCATCGGGTCCGGCTTTCGCGGTGGCCTGTTCTTCGCATCGCTGTTTCTCGGTGCGCTGACAGGCAAGCTGTTTGCTGCCGTGGCCGGCGCAGTATTGCCAGCCGGTCTGGCACTCGCACCCGAAGTCTATGCCGTCATCGGCATGAGCTCGCTTGCCGTCGCAGTCGTGGGCGGCCCTATGACCATGACCTTCCTGGCACTGGAGCTTACCGGCGATTTTCCGATTTCCATGCTCGTGCTCGGTGCTGTCGTCTCGTCCTCGCTGATGGTGCGAAAGACCTTCGGTTACTCCTTCGCCACATGGCGCTTCCATCTGCGTGGAGAGGCCATCCGGTCCGCCCATGATATCGGCTGGATACGGGACCTGACCGTCAACCGGATGATGCGCCATGACGTGCGGACCGTGCTGATCGATACCGATATCGAAACATTCCGCCACGATTTCCCGCTCGGATCGACCCAGCGGGTGATCGCGGTGGATGCCAAGGGACGGTATGTCGGCATGATCCCGGTTCCGGAAGTTTACGCCGACAGCTTCGATACATCCGATGGCGAACATAGCATCCGCGAGCTTCTCAAATATCAGGATGAATTCCTGCTGCCTCAGATGAACGCCAAGGAAGCTGTCGTCCGCTTCGACCGGGCAGAAAGTGAAGCTCTGGCCGTGGTGAACAACGCACAGGAGCGCAAGGTGCTCGGCCTCCTCAGTGAAGCGCACACCTTGCGCCGCTATAGCGAAGAACTGGACCGGCGCCGTCGGGAAGTGTCCGGTGAGGTCTGAACGGGATGAAAACAGAAGCGGGATGGAATTCGGCCCCTGGACCGAATGCGCCGCATGGATGCTTCACCCTCTCGCCGGAAAGGCTCCAATTTGACGGCTTCGCCATAAAGGTGTAGCTCAACCCGGTGTTCCGGCTGCTGCCGGTGCTCACTCCTCCCAATAAGAAGGCTATGATCATGGCGGCCCCGTCCCTCATCATTTTCGATTGCGATGGCGTTTTGGTAGATTCTGAAATCATCGCCGCGGAAGTCGAGTCCACACTTCTCACCGAAGCCGGTTATCAGATTGCCGCCGATGAGATGGCCGAACGTTTTGCCGGTCTGACGTGGCAGGATATTCTTCTGACTGTGGAGCGCGAGGCCGGGATTCCGCTTTCAGCGTCGCTTCTCGACAAGTCCGAAAAGATTCTGGACGAAAAGCTCAAGAATGAAGTTCAGGCCGTTGAAGATATCGTTGAAGTGGTATCGGCATTAAAGCTGCCGAAATGCATCTGCTCCAATTCGACCAGTCATCGGCTGGAAAGCATGTTGCAGCGTGTCGGTCTTTACGAGCTTTTTGCGCCCAATATCTTTTCAGCGAAGGAAGTAGGCACCAAAAAGACCAAGCCCGCGCCAGACGTGTTTCTTTATGCAGCCAAGCAATTCGGTGTCGATCCGAAGGACGTCATCGTGATTGAAGATTCCGCGCATGGCATTCAGGGCGCACGCGCCGCTGGCATGCGTGTGATCGGCTTTACGGGCGGCGCTCACACCTATCCGGGACATGCCGACAAGCTGACCGATGCGGGGGCGGAAACCGTCATCCATCGCCACAAGGACCTGCCCAGTGTCATCGAAGCCCTGTCCGTCTGGACCGATGCCTGAATGCGATAGTCCGACGCCTGGCTTCCGTCAGGCGGCGGTTTGCTTGTTGCGTCCCTTGGGCGGGGCATTGAGAATTGCCAGAAGCTCTTCGGCTTCACTTTCAGAGAGGCCGATCAGCAAGCGGGTTCCCATAATGACGGGCTCGCCGGAGGACGTATCGAAGATCGCCCAGGTGTCCGTCGGTTCAAGAATGCGTTCATATTTCTGTTTCATGAGAACACACTAGCCGAAACCTGTTGCCATTCATTTCACGCAGGCAGTTGCATTTAATTAGAATTTTATCGGTCTGCCTTTATCCACAGCATCGGTTCAGTCAGGCTTTTTCCTGAAGAGCTTTGCCGCGCTTCCGTCTGGCTTTGCGCAAACCGCCCATCAGAAGCGCAGCCGCATCGCCCGCTGGCATAGGCTTGCCGTAAAACCAGCCTTGCGCAGTCATCGGCGTGGTCATTTTGCGAAAATAATCGGCCTGGACTTCCGTTTCGATGCCTTCAATCACGATGCCAAGATTGTGCTGCCGCGCCATCGATATGATCTCTGGAACGATCGACACCATGTCCCCATCCGCACAGACGGTGCGCGTGAAGGCCTTATCTATCTTGATCGCATCGATATGCAGCTCGCCAAGATAGGAAAGACTCGAATAGCCCGTTCCAAAATCATCAATGTAGATCTTGTGCCCCTGTTCACGCAGCTGCCTGATACCCTCCGTCGCTTTGGAGAAATCCACCGCCGTTCGTTCGGTCAATTCAAGACCGATCTGACGGGGATCGACACCCGCGCCAGCCAATTTCCCCTGGATATTTTTCTGAAACGCGGCCGCCTGAACATCGCTTGCGGTGATATTGATATTGATCTGGATATTCCGGTTAAGGCGCAACAAATCCCCCATATCGTCCATAACCCGATCCACGACATAGGCGGTCACCCGTCCTGTCATGCCCTTTTCCTCCGCCTCGGCGATAAATACGTCAGGCGGAATCATATCACCGGTATGCAGTTGCCAGCGGAGCAAGGCTTCAAAGCCGGTGAGCTCGGCATTCTCTACATTGACAACCGGCTGATAGACCACCTCCAGCTGGCGGGCATTGAGCGCCTGGTTGAGCATGGAAGCCAAAGGGCGTTCGCGATTGTGGTAGGCGAACCAGCCAAGGCCAAGGGTCGCCCCCGCGAGCAGTCCCAGACTTGTCGCCATGAAGGATTTCCATTGGGCGGAATTGCTGGAATTATCCAACTGCGCCTTGAGAGCGACGCAGATACCCACTTCATCGTCGCAACGATATTCCTTAATTGCGTCGCTGAGCACCTCGTATTCGCCGCGGTGATTCTTGAAATCCGGGACTGGAAAATCACCTGCCTGATAATCATAGAGGCGCGCGAAGTGCTTACGTTCGGCATCGCGCATATAGACGGCAAAGCTGTACTGCCGTGACTGCAGCAGGTCGAATGCAGCCGAACTCAAAATCACATTCGCCTCGCCCCTGCCTATCACGAAGCCCCGGCTGCCCGGTGTAATCAGCGATCTTTCGCCGTACACATAGGTGCGGTCCCGCAAATTGATATCGGCAGGCGAACGCTTTGGCTGCTCGCTGACATCGCCGAGAAGCGTCGAGCAGATCAGGCGATCATCACGGAGCCGACCTATATCCTTGATATGATAGGCAGAAAAAACCAGCTTGCGCTGATAGGCAATATCTTGCGGAGAACACATTTCATAGGGCGAGAGATTGGCTGCTTCGATTGTTTCACGGGCAGAAACAGCCAGTCGATTTGCATGCATAAGCAATGAAGACATGTGGGAATTCATGTGCCGCTCTTCATCGACAATGCGAAATCTGTTTCCCATCCACTGGCCGAGAGCCGCACCGAGAAACAGCAACAGAAGCAAAATAAGCGGAACAGGCTTTAATAATTCACTGCGATCAAATCGCATATGACCCTCGCCCCTAAATAATCGTGGCGTAGCTGGTGAGTTATCACTTCTACCCGTCTAAGACGTGGTGATCCATGACGTCAGAAAACCATAGCATGAAACAAACATTGATATGAATACATGTGAAACTGTCATTAATGCTATATTAAAACTGAATACATCGCCATATCGGCAATAGTTAAGTGTTTTCTAATTAAATCTGCGGGCTTTTGGCAGCAATATGAAAAAGCCTATAAATATCAGATTAAACGGTGCGCCAAAATACAAACCGGCGCACCGTTTTCAGTGCTTTACTTCGTGTTGTATGGACCCTCGTCGAAACCGACGAAAATCTGGATATTCTTCTGATCCGCCATCGGTACGGTGATCGCCTTGTCGTTGAACACGAACTGCGTCGCGGTATCCGCGTTCGCTACCGTAACCGCCTGCTTGTGCAGTTTGGAATAGATGACCTGATCGCCCTGACGGACGGCAACACGGATCGGCATGGTGATGGTGCCGCTCTTATATTTTGGCCCGGGAACAACCTTGCCCGCCGCCGCGACGTCAATCGTCATGGTCCCGGCGCCATACTGGCAGGCGCGGGTCGTATCGGTCAGCGCCGCCTGATAGATCACCCGTGCCGGGTCCTTATCGCCGCCCTTTTCATATGTGCTGAAGAAGGCTGTGCCGTCGCGCAGCGTGACCGAGGGACAGAAGGCGCGCAGCTCGGATTCCTTGACACGCTGATCGCCGGAAGCAGCGGACGCGGTCATCGAGGAGCTTGAAGCTCCGTCGGCGGCCTTATCAGTGCCACTGGTCGTGCAGCCTGCGAGGGCTGCGAGCAAAACCGTTGCAAAGACTGGAAACAACGATGAACGATTCTGTGGTGCTGTTTGCATAAAGCGGGCTTCCCTGCACTGATCAACCTGTCTTCTACATCACGCATGCGTGTAGCGCGATGACGTTTTCCCGTTTTTTGCTCCGGAGAGCAACCCCCATCCCCGTCAACATGCTTTAAAACCTTGCGGCTTTTTTAGGGAGGCTCTATTGCATTACGCGGCTCAAAACCGCGCCGATCCGAAATGAAGGCCAAGAAATGAAATATGTAAGCACGCGTGGGGAAGCGCCGGTCCTGGGGTTCAGCGATGCATTGCTCGCCGGTCTAGCCCGGGATGGCGGTCTCTATCTGCCGCAGGATTATCCCCAGTTTTCGCCAGAACAAATCCGCGATCTGCGCGGAAAATCCTATGTGGATATTGCGCTGGCGGTGCTCACTCCCTTTGTCGACGGCGAAATCCCGCATTCGGATTTCCGTCGCATGGTGCATGAAGCCTATGGATCTTTCCGGCATGATGCGGTCTGCCCGCTGGTTCAGACCGGGGCCAATGAATTCGTGCTCGAACTTTTCCATGGCCCGACGCTCGCCTTCAAGGATGTCGCCATGCAGCTTCTGGCCCGCATGATGGACTATGTCCTGGCGCAGCGCGGCGAGCGGGCCACCATTGTCGGGGCCACATCCGGGGATACGGGCGGCGCGGCTATCGAGGCCTTCGGCGGACGCGACAATACGGACATCTTCATTCTGTTCCCGAACGGCCGCGTATCGCCGGTGCAGCAGCGCCAGATGACGTCGTCCGGTTTTTCCAACGTTCATGCCCTTTCCATCGAAGGCAATTTCGACGATTGCCAGAACCTTGTGAAAGGCATGTTCAACGACCTTCAGTTCCGTGATGCGCTGTCGCTTTCGGGTGTGAACTCGATCAACTGGGCGCGCATCATGCCGCAGGTCGTTTATTATTTTACGGCGGCTCTGAGCCTCGGCGCACCGGACCGCTCCGTATCCTTCACCGTGCCGACGGGCAATTTCGGCGATATTTTCGCGGGCTATGTCGCCAAGCGCATGGGATTGCCCATCGACCGGCTGATCATCGCCACCAATGATAATGACATTCTCTCGCGTACTCTCGAAACCGGCGCCTATGAAATGCGCGGTGTCGCACAGACCACCTCGCCTTCAATGGATATCCAGATTTCCTCGAATTTTGAGCGCCTGCTGTTTGAAGCGCACGGACGCGATGCAGCAGCTCTGCGCGGTCTGATGGCTGGGCTCAAGCAGTCCGGTGGTTTTTCGATCTCTGAGAAGCCGCTGTCGGCGATCCGCAGCGAGTTCTCCGCCGGGCGCTCGACTGTCGATGAAACTGCGGAGACAATCAAATCCGTGCTTGAAGCGGACGGCTATCTGCTCGATCCACACTCGGCAATCGGTGTGAAGGTGGCTCGCGAAAGCCAGTCCAGTGAAGCGCCGATGGTTGTTCTTGCAACAGCGCATCCGGCCAAATTCCCCGATGCCGTCAAGGCTGCCAGCGGCGTCGAACCGCAGCTCCCTGCATGGCTTTCGGACTTGATGCAACGAAAAGAAAGCTTCACAGTTCTTCACAACGACCTGAAAATCGTGGAAGAATACGTTCGCCGCCATTCGAGAGCTTAAAAAGACCGGCTCCGAGACGAGAACCAGAGCGGGAATGCAGGGAGCAGTTTGCTTATGGGTGTTGAAGTAACGCGTCTTTCCAACGGATTGACGATAGCCACCGATACGATGTCCCACGTGGAAAGCGTGGCGCTTGGAATCTGGGTCAAGGCCGGGGCACGAAACGAAGCTGCCGACAGACATGGCATTGCTCATCTTCTTGAGCATATGGCGTTCAAGGGAACCGAGAACCGCACAGCCTGGCAAATTGCATCGGATATCGAAAATGTCGGCGGCGAGATCAACGCCGCCACCAGCGTCGAGACCACTTCCTATTATGCGCGCGTTCTGCGCAATGACGTGCCGCTGGCCATCGACATTCTGTCCGATATCCTGACCGCCTCCAAATTCGATGAAGCTGAGCTGGAGCGCGAAAAGCAGGTCATCATGCAGGAGATCGGCGCGGCGCACGACACGCCCGACGATATCGTCTTCGACCGCTTCACCGAAACAGCCTATCGTCATCAGCCAATCGGACGCGCCATTCTCGGCGAGCCTGAGACGGTCATGTCTTTCACCTCCGATGACCTTCGCCAATATATGGACGAACAGTACAGCGCCGACCGCATGGTGGTGACCGCTGCTGGTGGCGTCGATCACGATGCATTCGTCAGGGAAGTTGAAAAACGTCTTGGCGGTTTTCGCGCCCACAATACGGCTCCCACGCTCGACCTCGCTCATTATGTCGGCGGCGATTTCCGTGAAAATCGCGAGCTGATGGATGCTCAGGTTCTGATCGGTTTCGAAGGACGCGCCTACCACGTGCGTGATTTCTATGCATCGCAGCTTCTTTCCATGGTCTTGGGCGGGGGCATGTCCTCACGCCTCTTCCAGGAAGTACGCGAGAAACGTGGGCTCTGCTATTCCGTCTATGCCTTCCATTGGGGCTTCTCGGATACAGGACTGTTTGGAATTCACGCTGCAACGGGCCGCGACGAACTGGTCGAACTCGTCCCGGTTCTGATCGATGAACTGCACAAGGCCGCCGACTCCATCAGCCTGGAAGAAGTGGACCGCGCCCGCGCGCAATATCGTGCGAGCCTTCTCATGTCTCAGGAAAGTGCTGCAAGCCGTGCCGGACAGGTCGCACGCCAGTTCCTGCTCTATGGTCGTCCCGTCGAAAACAGTGAACTGATGGACCGTCTCTCGCTGATTACACCTCAAAGGCTGACCGATCTGGCCGGACGGTTGTTCCTCGACAGCAAGCCCACCATCGCCGGCGTGGGTCCAGTTGGACGACTGATGAGCTTCGATGGGTTGTCGGACGCACTGTCGACCAGCGCACATGCGAGGAAAATCGCTGTTTAAGGGAATATGTGAGTAGGGGAATAGGGGAGTATGTGACATTGAGCATTTTGTTTTTCCTACTCCCTTATTCCCCTACCCCCTTACTCCCCTAACCCGTCATGATCGGCCTGCCCTTCCGTAGAAGCAATCCGACCGTCCTGCGTGGACAGCGCATTTATCTGCGCGAGCCGATGATGAGCGATTTCGCCAGTTGGGCCAGCCTGCGGGAACAAAGCCGTGCCTTTCTCACGCCGTGGGAGCCGACCTGGCCGGACGACGACCTGACAAAGAGCGCATTCCGCCATCGCATGCGTCGCTTTCAGGATGAAATAGCCGCCGGAACCGGCTATCCATTTTTTGTCTTTCGCAATGGTGACAACACGCTCGTCGGCGGCATAACGCTCGGAAATATCCGGCGCGGTGTCGGGCAGAACGGCATGATCGGCTATTGGAGCGGCGCGCCCCATGCCGGCAAAGGCTACATGACCGAAGCCCTGTCGCTGGTTATCCCCTTCGCATTCGACCAACTCCGGTTGCACCGGATTGAAGCAGCCTGTATCCCTCATAATGTGCGCTCGATACGGCTTCTCGAAAAAGCCGGATTTGAGAGAGAAGGACTGTTGCGTTCCTATCTCAAGATAAATGGCTTCTGGCAGGATCACCTGCTTTTTGCCCTTATAGAAAGCGACAAACGTATGACGGATAGCCGCATGATCAATGGCAAGGTTGGACGCTCGTGACGGGTTTTGCGGATAAGTGGCTTTTTGCCGGTGTGCGGTTTCTCGTACTCATGGTTGTTCTGGCCGTTTCGGTCATCCAGGCATCGGCCATCGAACCGATCAAGATTTCCAAGGAAGATACCGCCCTCGACCTTTCCCGCGCTGTCGAGCTTCTGCGCAACAAAGGCGAAAGCGTGCAGGTATCGACGGCCCCCGGTCCTGACGGCATCGTCCGCCGCATCGAAGTGCAGGCCGATCAAAACAGCAAGGCATCCGGCGACTGGGCCGCTTTTTCGATCGCAAATCCAACCGACGAACAGATCGACCGCCTGATTGTTGCTCCTCATTTCCGTCTCGTCGGCTCCGGCGTCATCTGGCCCGATCTTGGTTCTCCACGCATTGCATCCATCACGCCGAGCGAAGGCTTTGCGCTCGACCGCCAGCCCAGCGCCGATGCGGACGTTTTCCGCATCACGCTCAATCCGGGCAGCGTCATCACCTTCGTAGCAGAACTGTCCTCGCACAATCTGCCCCAGCTCTATCTCTGGGAGCCGGAAGCCTACAAGGACGCGGTTAATTCCTACACGCTCTATCGCGGTATCCTCCTTGGCATTTCAGGCCTGCTGGCTCTGTTCCTGACCATCCTTTTCGTCGTCAAGGGCACTTCCCTGTTCCCAGCCACCGCCGCGCTTGCATGGGCCGTTCTGGCCTATATCTGCGTCGATTTCGGTTTCTGGAACAAGCTGATGGAGATAACGCCGGGCAATGAGCAGATCTGGCGCGCGGGCACCGAAGTGGCGCTTGCCGCCTCTCTCGTTATTTTCCTGTTCACCTATCTCAATCTCAACCGCTGGCACGACCATTTCAGCTATGGCGCCGTGACCTGGGTATTGGGCCTTCTGGCCCTTGCGGGGGTTGCCGTTTTCGATCCGCCAGTGGCTTCCGGTATTGCGCGCATCTCGCTGGCGCTGACCGTTCTGTCCGGCGTCGCCATCATCGGTTATCTCGCGGTCAAGGGATATGATCGCGCCGTCATGCTGATACCGGCCTGGCTTCTCACTCTCATATGGTTGCTGGGCGCCTGGATGACGGTTTCGGGCAGGCTCGATAATGATATCGTCCAGCCTGCGCTCGGCGGCGGTCTTGTCCTGATCGTTCTTCTGATCGGCTTTACCGTCATGCAGCATGCCTTTGCTGGCGGAGCACTGCAGCAGGGCCTTCTGTCGGATATGGAGCGGCAGGCTCTCGCCGTCATTGGTGCGGGAGACATCGTATGGGATTGGGACGTGCCGCGCGACCGCGTGGTGACCACGCCGGACATCGCCAATTATCTTGGCAATACGGCCAACAGCCTGCAAGGCCCGGTGCGCAACTGGCTTCCCGCCATGCACGCCGACGACCGCGACCGCTTCCGCTCCACGCTTGATGCCATTCTGGAAAACCGGCGCGGACGCATCGGCCAGATTTTTCGGCTGCGTGCCAATGATGGCCATTATCACTGGTATGCACTCCGCGCGCGCCCGGTCATCGGTTCGGATGGCGAAGTGGTGCGTTGCGTTGGAACACTCGTCAATGTGACGGAGCAGAAAAAGGCGGAAGAACGCCTGTTGCACGATGCCGTGCACGACAATCTGACCGGCCTCCCGAACCGGGAATTGTTCCTCGATCGTCTCAGCAACGTCATGAATATGGCGCGCGGGGAAAGCAACCTGCATCCGACCGTCTTCATTATCGACATAGACCGGTTCAAGCAGGTCAATGACAGCCTGGGCATGTCGGCGGGGGACACTATCCTCCTGACGATCTCGCGCCGTCTGGCACGCCTTATGAAACCGCAGGATACACTCTCGCGCCTCTCGTCCGACCAGTTCGGCCTGCTGCTTGCCTCTGAAAGCGACCCGGGGCGCATCGCATCCTTCGCCGAAGCTCTGCGTCAAGCCGTGCGCGCGCCGATTGCCTATGCAAAGCGCGAAATCGTTCTGACGTCATCCGTGGGCCTGATCACCTGGACGAAAACGGCGACAACTGCGGAAGACTTCGTGAAGGACGCCGAGCTTGCCATGTATCAGGCAAAGCGTTTCGGCGGTGACCGCATCGAGCCATTCCGTCCGGCATTCAGAGCCATCGGCAGCGACAAGCTGCAGCTTGAATCCGATCTGCGACGCGCACTTGAACGCGACGAAATCAGCCTTGTCTACCAGCCCATCGTGAAGCTTGACGAGGGCACGATTGCCGGTTTTGAAGCACTCATGCGTTGGGAGCATCCACGTCGCGGCGCGATTTCGCCTTCGGAGTTTATTCCAATTGCGGAAAACTCCGGCCTGATCATCCAGCTTGGCCTGTTCGCGATGCAACGGGCCGCGGAAGATCTGTTTGCATGGCAGGAGCAATTCCCGAAGCTCGACCTTTTCGTTTCGGTCAACCTGTCCTCGACGCAACTCATCCGCCAGGACCTCATCAATGATGTCCGCTCGGTGCTTTCCCGCATCCATCTCAATCCGGGCAGCCTCAAGCTTGAACTGACGGAATCCGTCCTCATGGAAAATCCGGAACAGTCCACCCATGTCCTGGCTCGCCTGAAGGCGATGGGCATCGGCTTGTCGCTCGATGATTTTGGAACCGGTTATTCCTCACTCGCCTATCTGACGCGCTTCCCGTTCGATATCATCAAGATCGACCGGTCCTTCGTGAAAGGGGACCAGCCGCAAAAAGCCACGCTGCTACGCTCGATTGTGAGCATGGCGCACGATCTCGGGCTCGCCGTGGTAACGGAAGGCGTGGAGAGCGAAAGCGACGCGCTTCAGCTTCGCCAGATGGGTTGCGAATATGTGCAGAGCTTCATGTTCGGTCAGCCCACCAGCCGCGACGAGGCAACTCGCATGATCCGCGAACAACTGGATGCCGCAGCGGCTTGATTAGGGCAGTAGGGCAGTAGGGCAGTAGGGCAGTAGGGCAGTAGGGCAGTAGGGCAGTAGGGCAGTAGGGCAGTAGGGCAGAGAAGGATATGTGCGTTGCGGTCGTCCGCAAGCAAAACATATTCCCCTACTCCCTACTCCCCTATTCCCTTAACATACTGCCTTATTCCATCAAGCATGTCCTGCGTCGGAAACCAGCCGTGCCATATCGATACCCATATGGAGCATCAAACGCGAATATTTGCCCTCGATATCGCTGTCGAACAGCATGTCGAGCGGCGCATCACAGGTTAGCCAGCCATTCTCGGCAAGTTCCACTTCGATCTGGCCCGGCGCCCAACCGGAATATCCAAGGGCCATCAGGGCCCGCGACGGCCCACTGCCCCCGTAAATGGCACGCAGAATATCGACCGTTGCAGTGAGGCAGACATCCTCTGAAACCGGCATGGTGGAATCGACCATGTAATCGTCCGAATGCAGCACGAATCCGCGTGTGCGGTCGACGGGACCACCATTGCGCACCATCATATGCTGCGCACGATCCGGAAGGATAATCAGTTCGTCGTCATCGATGACCCCGATCTGGCGCAAGAGGTCGTGGAATTCGACCGGCTGAAGCTGATTGATGATGAAGCCCATGGCACCCTCATCAGAATGCGCGCAGATATAGACCACCGACCGGGCAAAACGCTCGTCGCTCATTCCAGGCATGGCAAGCAGGAACTGCCCGTTTAGAAAACCCTGCTCCTTGTTCGACGTCTTGAGAATGGTCATGATTATGAAGGTAGCAAGACTACGCAAAATAACAATGGCCATTTATTTCGAGCCCGGAATTCGAAGCGGAACCAGCTCGATAGCCAGGTGGCAGGCCATACAGGCGATTACCGTGCCCGGCGATCCGGTAATATTGGACTTGAAGCAACCATCTTTTCATTCCATCTTTCAACGATGAACATCCGAACTTTTACCTTCGCCCCACTTTTGCTGGCCTTGCTGACATTGCCAGCACTGGCCTCGACCTCCGAGTGGACCGAGACGCCCGGCGGGCGCGTGCGTGTCATTATCGAAGACAAAACCCCTGACAATGCGGCCCGCGGGGAACGGCGCGGTGCCTTGCAGATCGAGTTGCAGCCCGGCTGGAAAACCTACTGGCGCAATCCCGGCGATGCGGGCGTTCCACCCCAGATTAACATCGACGGAAACGCAAAAGCGCAGATCGACTTCCCTGCGCCGGTCCGGTTTGAGGGAGACGATGCAGGTGGCATCGGATATAAACAGCCTGTTTCGCTGCCGATAGTCTTTAACCTGACATCGGCCGACAAGCGGCTGAAGGGCCATGTTTTTCTCGGAGTGTGCGAGAAAATCTGCGTCCCGGTGCAGGCCACCTTCGACTTTCCCCTTGATAGTGATCAACAAGAGTCCTCGCCCCAGGCGATAGCTGCCCGCACGATCATCGAAACCGCATTCGACCGGCTCCCGACCCCGGCGAGCTCGGCATTCGGCATAAGCGGCGTGAAGCGCGACGGCGAGAACGCCGTCTTCGATCTGGCCGTTCCAGATCCCACCGCTCCATCGGAGCTGTTCGTTGCCAGCGACACGGTCAGGCTTTCCGATACCATCGCGGTCGAAAAGGGCCGCTTTACCGCAAAGGTGCAGGGCAAGGCGGACAATGCCATCATCGACTATACCCTTGTGCAGAATGGTAAGGCCGTTTCTGGACAAGTGACACTGGATTAGCCTTCCTGCTGTTTTTGAAATTGTCCGGCGACCTGTTATCGGTTTAACTATGCCGTCCGCGCTTCGCGGAGCGATAAAATTTGACAATAGGCAGTGGAACAGACGGCCCCTGCCCCGAGGAGAGATTAAATGACTATCAAAGTTGGCGACAAGCTGCCCGCAGCGACTTTCAAGGTAAAGACCGCAGACGGCGTCAAGGAAATGACGACCGATGAAGTCTTCAAGGGCAAAAAAGTCGTTCTCTTTGCGGTACCGGGCGCCTTTACGCCGACATGCAGCCTCAACCATCTGCCGGGCTATCTCGATAACCGCGACGCAATCCTCGCCAAGGGCGTCGATCAGATCGCCGTTGTTGCGGTGAACGATGCCTTCGTCATGGGCGCATGGGCGCAGAGCACGGGTGGCGAAGGCAAGATACTCTATCTGGCTGATGGTTCTGCCACCTTTACGAAGGCTGCGGGACTTGAGCTCGACGCGACCGCTGGCGGCCTCGGCATTCGCTCCAAGCGCTATTCGGCAATCGTGGAAGATGGTGTGGTCAAAGCCCTCAACATCGAGGAACAGGCTGGACAGGCCGTGACGTCGGCTGCGTCAGCCATTCTCGAACAGCTTTAGGCTGGAGCATATCCTCCCAGAGCGGGAACCGGCTTTTGGGAGATATGCTTGAAAACAGAATGACAGGACATCGGCTCGAGAATCTGAATTGATTTGAGCCGATGTCGAGCCATCGGGTTTTTCGTAGTAAAAAGGCGGCAACGCCGCCTTTATTCTGCAAATTCACTGCACTTTCAGCGATTTACGTCCGCCATATTTGAATGGCTCCATGCCGGCCCGGGCAAGCTCGTCAGCGCGTTCATTTTCCGGATGCCCGGCGTGGCCCTTGATCCAATGCCAGTTGACCTTGTGCGGCTTTCGCGCTTCATCGAGCGCCTGCCATAGTTCGGCATTCTTGACCGGCTTCTTGGCGGCTGTCTTCCAACCATTGCGCTTCCAACCCTCGATCCAGCCGGAAATCCCGTCGCGCACATAGACGGAGTCCGTATAGAGATCGACTTCGCACGGTTCTTTCAGCGCCGAAAGCGCCGAGATGGCTGCCATCAACTCCATGCGGTTGTTGGTCGTGTCGGCTTCGCCGCCCTTCAGTTCCTTGATATTGCCGTTCCAGCGCAGGATGGCGCCCCAGCCGCCGGGGCCGGGATTGCCCGAGCAGGCACCATCCGTAAAAGCCTCAATCCGCTTCACGCCGCTGCCCCTTGCGGCTCGAGTCCGTATTCAGCAGCGGTTTCGATCTGTCGGTGGAAGCGCATCTTGCGCACATATTCCATCGGGTCCTTCTTGACCACGAAACTGCCTTCCGGGACATTCAGCCAGTCATAAAGGCGGGTCAGCATGAAGCGGATAGCCGCCCCGCGCGCCAGAACCGGAAGCGCATCGGCTTCCGCCACGGATAGCGGGCGAACGGAATTATAACCGCGCAGAAGCGCTGCCCCCTTGGTGCGATTGAAGGAAAAATCCTTCTCAAAGCACCAGGCATTCAGGCAGACGGCAACGTCGTAAGCCAGAATATCAGTGCAGGCGAAATAGAAATCGATGAAACCGGAAAGCCTGTCGCCGAGGAAGAAGACATTATCCGGAAAGAGATCGGCATGGATCACGCCTTGCGGCAGATCCGCTGGCCAGTTCTTCTCCAGAAAATCCAGATCAGCTTCCGCCTCGCGGACAAGACCCGGTTCCACCCTATCGGCGCGTTCACGCGACAGATTCCACAACGGCCGCCAGTCGGAAAGCGTCAGGCCATTGCGGCGAAGCAGCGGGAAATCAGCGCCAGCCAGATGCATATGGGCCAGTCCTTCGCCGACAGCTTCGCAATGCTCGACCGTCGGGCGGCGCATCCACATGCCTTCGAGAAAAGTAACGATTGCAGCAGGCCGTCCGGCGAGTTCGCCGATTGTCGTGCCGTCGCGACGGACCACCGGCTGCGGACATTCGAGCCCGCGGCTGGCCAGATGCTGCATCAGGCCGAGAAAGAACGGCAGGTCTTCCCGATTGGTGCGCTTTTCATAAAGCGTCAGGATGAACGAGTCCGAAGTCGTGTGCAGAAGATAGTTGGAGTTCTCCACCCCTTCCGCGATGCCTTTGTAAGATGTCAGTGTGCCGATATCATACTGCTGCAGGAAGACGCCAAGCTCGATTTCATTGATATCCGTATAGACGGCCATGCCGCTTATTTCCCTTGTATGATCTTGGGCATTAATTTTGGAATGCCTACCACCCGGTGTTCTCCGTTGACGAATGCCATGTCCTGCACCGTCAGTTCCACATCGCGAATCTCGCGATTCACAAGGAAGTTCTCGGTTTCAACCGTGGTTTCGGCCAGTTCGATCTTCACATTGAAGCGGGCCTTGAAGGCATCGATGATCTCATCGACGATGATTTCAGGCGCTGAAGCTCCTGCCGAAAGGCCCACGACCGATATATCGCCGATGCGGTCCCATTCGATATCGGCCGCACGCTGAACCAGCATCGACATGCGCGCGCCGGCCTTCTCCGCCACTTCGACAAGACGCTTGGAATTGGAAGAGTTCGGTGCCCCGACGATTAGAAACAGATCGCAGCCCGGCGCGGCGGATCGCACCGCATCCTGCCGGTTGGTCGTGGCATAACAGATCGATTCGGCTGCCGGAGCCGAAAGGTTTGGAAAACGCGCCTGCAATTCTTCGATAATGCCTGCCGTGTCGTCGACTGAAAGCGTCGTCTGGGTCACGAATCCGAGATTGTTCTCGTCATCGAAATGGCAGTTGCGCGCATCCTCCACCGTTTCGATCAGCGTTACCGCGCCATCGGGCAATTGCCCCATGGTTCCGATCACTTCCGGATGGCCGGAGTGACCAATCAGGATCACATGGCGGCCAAGGCGTTGATGGCGCATGGCCTGCTTGTGCACTTTGGAAACCAGGGGGCAGGTTGCATCGAGATAAAAGAGGTTCTTTGCTTCTGCATCCGCTGGCACGGACTTCGGCACGCCATGGGCGGAAAAGACCACCGGCTGGTCGCGGTGTTCTGTGGGAATTTCGTCCAGTTCTTCGACAAAAATCGCGCCGCGAGACTGCAAGCCCTCGACCACATAGCGGTTATGTACGATTTCATGGCGAACATAGACCGGTGCACCATATTTCTTCAGCGCCAGCACGACGATCTGGATTGCCCGGTCAACCCCGGCGCAAAAGCCGCGGGGGCCGCAAAGGCGGATTTCCAGTGGTGGTCGTTGATCGGTCATGAAGTATGCTCGCTAGTTCGGCGTGGCTTAACATCTAAGGTCTGTTGAGATTCGGTCTATGAAGAGCCGAAAATGATGTGGTTTGAGAACCGGAGCGGAATGTACCTGAAGGTACCTGAGCACCGGAAGCGAAAACCGCGCCATTTGCAGGCCGTCAGAAACCGATATCAACGGACCTTCACGGAGTTGGGCCGCAACGCGCCCATTGTCAACCCCTACTGGCCTTTCGATAACGCCACAGCCACGTCCCGACAACCCCTATCAAGGCCAGAGCAAGACCGTACCATGTCGCGGCATATTGCAGATGGTTGTTGGGAAAATCGATGATCGTCACACCGCCGACTGGCAATCCCCCCGGATTGGGCTTGCTGTCGGCGTCGATAAAGAAGGGCACGACCTCATCCAGATTTGGCAGGTCGGCACTTTCCGCCATGGCCGTCCAATCCTTCCAGTAGAAAATATTCTTGGACGAATCATTATCGGGGAGAAAGAAGCCCGGCTTCGCCGACAAGGGATCGCGCGCCAGCCCGGTAACATTCACCGGGCCGTCAATCTGTCCTTCAATGCGCGTTGAAGGGTCTTTCTTCTCATATGGAACGAAGCCGCGATTAACCAGCACGAAACGTCCGTCTTCCAGCATCAGCGGCGTATAGACATTATAGCCTGCGCCCCCCTCATGGGTGGCCAGAAAATGCCGCTCGCCCTGATGCATGAAAGTGCCGGAGACCGTTACCGGGCGATATTCGACAGAACCTTCCTGCTTGTAGACCTTTTCCATCTCCGACAAGGGCAGTGGTGGCTCGTGAATGCGCTGCTCCGTCGATGCAATCAGCGCTTCCTTCCACTGCAAACGCTCAACCTGCCACGTGCCGAGCACCAGCAGAATGACGAGCGCTATGGCGGATGCGATCACAATACCCCAGGGAAAGCGGCGTGACTGCTGTATTTTGGTCATTTGCCGTCATCCTGTCGACCGTCTATGCGGCCGGGAGCTGCTTTGTTGCGATACTGCATATTGATGAGAATGCCCTTTGCCCACCGCATGGCCACGAGGCTGAGAATGATCGCAAGCGGCACCCACAGGATGAAATGCACCCAGAGCGGCGGTCCAAAGTTGACTTCCATCCACAGTGCAAGACCGACAACGATGAAACCGATGATGAGGATGACGAACGCCGCTGGGCCGTCGCCGGAATCGGCAAAAGAATAGTCCAACCCGCAAGCCGAGCAGCGCGGAGCGACTTTCAGGAAACCATCGAACAGCTTCCCCTCGCCGCAACGCGGGCAGCGGCCAGCGACGCCGCTCTTGATGGGATCGACCGTGGGATAGGTATTCTGGTCCGGCATCCGATTTCCCCTTGCATCATTCAATAAACAAAAGGCGGCCATGTTGCCAAGGCCGCCTCCAAAACTGCTGATCCTACGGATTAGCCGCCGTGCATGGGCGCGCCCCAGCCACCCCATACGTAGATGGCAAAGAACAGGAACAGCCAGACCACGTCAACGAAGTGCCAGTACCAGGCAGCGGCTTCGAAACCGAAATGCTGCTTCGGCGTGAAGTCACCCCCAATGGCACGCACAAGGCAGACCAAAAGGAAGATCGTGCCGATGAGAACGTGAAAACCGTGGAAACCCGTCGCCATGAAGAAGGTCGCGCCGTAGATCGAGTCCTTGAACGCAAACGGAGCGTGAATGTACTCATAGGCCTGCACGAAGGAGAACAGGACACCGAGAGCAACCGTGATCGCCAGACCGGTGATCATGCCCTTGCGGTCATTGTGCAGCAGAGCATGGTGTGCCCATGTCAGCGTCGTGCCCGAGAGCAGCAGGATAACGGTGTTGTAAAGCGGCAGATGCAGGGGATCGAGAACCTCGATGCCCTTCGGAGGCCAGACACCGCCGGTGAAGGTGGCGCGTGCAACCTGATGTGCTTCGTTCGGAAACAGGCTCGCATCGAAGAACGCCCAGAACCAGGCAACGAAAAACATGACTTCCGAAGCGATGAACATGATCATGCCGTAGCGCAGATGCAGCGATACGACACGGGTATGGTGCCCCTCATGTCCTTCCTTGATCGTATCCGACCACCAGCCGTACATGCAGTAGAGCACAATCGCGAGGCCGATGAAGAAAATCCATGGCGTCACCACGTTGAGGCCAAAGAACGGCAACTCACCGGCATTGATGTAACGCATCCAGGCAATACCGCCTACGGCAAGCACGAATGCACCCACGGAGCTCAGGAACGGCCAAGGGCTGGGCGCGATAATATGATAGTCGTGATTTTTCTGATGGACGTCAGCCATGTCTCTCCCCGTAAATCCCCTTAGGGGCTCCTCTCTCGTACCTTCATGCTTAAACCCCGGAAGGGGTTCCAAGCAAGTCTGTCTGTGACAAGCGGTATCTCGTATCAGAATAAAACCGCTTCATTCTTTTGTCTTTGCGGCATTATGCGCCGCATGAGCGTTTCATTATTCATTCGAAACGCTCAATATTTTCAGTTCTTCCCATCTTGTCCGAAAACCGTTTCGCAATTTTCGGAATGCGCACCAGCGTCAGCTTCCATTGCTTGAAGTTTCGGCCTTCGCATTTGCCACCGGCTTCGGCTTTTCGATCGGAAAGAATGTATAGGATAGCGTGATCGTCTTCACGTCCTTCAGATCGGGATCGTTGACGATCTCCGGATCGACAAAGAACACAACCGGCATTTCCATGTCTTCGCCCGGCTTCAGGGTCGTGTCCGTGAAACAGAAGCATTCGACCTTGTTGAAATAGGCTCCCGCCCGACCCGGCGCGACGTTGAAGCTCGCGCGGCCATAAGTCGGCTCATCGAACAGGTTGCGCGCTTCATACTTGATCATCGTCGTTTCGCCGATGCGAACCGTGACCTCGCGCTGCACGGGCTTGAAATCCCATGGCAGCCCATTGGCTGTGTTCGCGTCGAAACGCACCTTGATCGTCTTGTCGAGAATGGTATCGGAATATTGCTCCACGCGCTGTGTCGTGCCGCCATAGCCTGTCACCTGACAGAAAATGCGGTACAGCGGCACGGAGGCATAGGCTGCACCAATCATGCAGACAAAGAAAGACAGGCAAGCAAAAGCAATCGTCGCGTTGGAACGCTGTTGCTTCCTCAACTTTTGATCCTTCTCGTGCAGATCAGGCATATTCCCCTCCAATTTTCCTCCCGGAACAGCCTGTCAGAGAGGCCGTACCAGAATATTGGCTCCCAGTTTCGCAATCGTGCCGACATAGACAAGCAGCACGAACAGCGCCAGAGCGATTGCCAAGCCCCAAGAGCGATTGCGCTGGGCTTTCTTCTGCTGTTCCGTTGGAACGATCAGTTCCAATTCGCTGTCCAACGGCTTCTGTACGGCCTTATCCATTAGAGCACTCCAAAAGCAGCCAGTGCCTTGACGGCAAGTGTTTCAACAAGCAGCACCGCAAACAGTCCCGACAGGTAAAGCAGCGAGAAGCGAAACAGCTTGCGGGCGGCCGCCAGCATTGCAGGCTGCGATCCGGCAGCCCACAGGCGCCATGCATAATAAAGGAAAGCCAGTCCGAGCAGCGTGGAAACCGCGCCATAGACAGGCCCTGCAAAGCCGAGCACCCACGGGAGGACGCCGACCGGAGCCATAATGATGGAATAAAACAGCGCCTGGCGACGGGTTGAAAGCTCGCCCTTTACGTTCGGCATCATCGGAATACGCGCCGCTTCATAATCATTGGCCGAGAACAGGGACAGCGCCCAGAAATGCGGCGGCGTCCACAGGAAGATAATCATGAACAGGACTACGCTGTCCCAGGTGATTTCGCCGGTCGCAGCGGCCCAGCCGATCATCGGAGGAAATGCGCCAGCGGCACCGCCGATAACGATGTTCTGCGGCGTCGAGCGCTTCAACCACATCGTATAGATGACGGCATAGAAGAAGATCGTGAACGCCAGCAATGCGCCCGCCAGCCAGTTGACCATGAGGCCGAGCGTGATGACGGAGAATGCGGAAAGCGTCAGCCCGAACGCCAGAACCTGATTGGGTGCTATAACGCCTGCAGGAATGGGGCGGTTACGCGTACGCTTCATCACCGCATCGATATCGGCGTCGTACCACATGTTCAGCGCACCGGATGCACCGGCGCCGACCGCGATGCACAAGATACTGATGGCAGCAAGGACAGGATTCATATGTCCCGGCGCGACCACAAGACCGACCAGCCCGGTGAAGACCACGAGGGACATCACGCGGGGCTTCAAAAGAACAAGGTAATCGCGCGCGGTCGCCTCTGAGAGAGCGAGTGCGTCATCGGTACCTGCGTTTTTTTCCACCAGAGACATCTTAACTTCAATAACCTCGAGTTCACCGGTCCGAACCCGCGCCCCTACAGCGCAGACCGCACCATCATAACAATGTCCTCCCGGAAACCATTCTATTCCCGCCGGAAATGCCCTGTTTGATGGCCGATTTTTTCGGCTACCGGCGACGGGCGGAACAGAATGCCGCCCGCCCATAGCACATTTTGTAAAGAAGGGCGAAGTCTTTTCCCGACTCCGCCCCATCGCACGATTACTTGATGCGCGGCAGCTGTTCCCACTGGTGGAACGGAGGCGGCGACGACAGCTGCCATTCCAGCGTGGTTGCGCCCTCGCCCCATGGGTTTGCGCCGGCTTCACGCTTCTTCGCGAATGCCTCGAAGACATTGTAGAGGAAGATCAGGACGGCGAAGCCTGAAATATAGGAGCCGTAGGAGGACACCATGTTCCAGCCTGCATAGGCATCCGGATAGTCGATGTAACGGCGCGGCATGCCAGCAAGACCTAGGAAGTGCTGCGGGAAGAAGACCAGGTTCACACCAACGAAGGTGACCCAGAAATGCAGCTTCGCCGTGAACTCATTGTACATGTAGCCGCTCATCTTCGGGAACCAGTAGTACCAGCCCGCGAAGATCGCAAACACCGCACCCAGCGACAGCACGTAATGGAAGTGGGCCACGACGTAGTAGGTGTCATGCAGCGCGCGGTCGAGACCGGCATTGGCGAGCTGAACGCCCGTCACACCACCGACCGTGAACAGGAAGATGAAGCCGATCGCCCACAGCATCGGTGCCCGGAAGGTGATCGAGCCACCCCACATCGTCGCGATCCAGGAGAAGATCTTGATACCTGTCGGAACCGCGATGACCATCGTGGCGAACACGAAGTAACGCTGCGTGTCGAGCGAAAGGCCGACCGTATACATGTGGTGCGCCCAGACGACGAAACCGACGACACCGATGGCGACCATGGCATAGGCCATGCCGAGGTAACCGAAGATCGGCTTGCGCGAGAAGGTCGACACGATGTGGCTGACGATGCCGAAGCCCGGCAGGATCAGAATGTACACTTCCGGATGCCCGAAGAACCAGAACAGGTGCTGGTAGAGGATCGGATCACCGCCACCATCCGGCGTAAAGAAGGTCGTTCCGAAGTTGCGGTCGGTCAGCAGCATGGTGATGCCGCCTGCCAGAACCGGCAGCGAAAGCAGAAGCAGGAACGCCGTCACCAGCACTGCCCAGGCAAAGAGCGGCATCTTGTGCAGCGTCATGCCCGGCGCGCGCATGTTGAGGATCGTGGTGATGAAGTTGATCGCTCCGAGGATCGACGATGCGCCAGAGATGTGGATTGCCAGGATGGCGAAGTCCACGGCCGGTCCGGGCTGACCCGAAGTCGACAGAGGCGGATACAGCGTCCAGCCGCCGCCAGGCCCCCAGCCGCCTGCCGGACCCGGCATGAACAGCGAGATGAGCAGCAGCAGCAGCGCAGGCGGCAGCAGCCAGAACGAAATGTTGTTCATGCGCGGGAAAGCCATGTCCGGCGCGCCGATCATCAGCGGCACCATCCAGTTGGCGAAACCGCCGATCAGCGCAGGCATGACCATGAAGAAAATCATGACCAGGGCATGTGCCGAGGTGAACACGTTGAACATATGCTTGCCGGCATCGAGAGCCGCATCGCCCTCAACACCGTAAACCATCTGTGCCAGACCGTGGAAGATCTGGATGCCCGGCTCCTGGAGTTCGGCGCGCATCGCGATGGACAGCGCGCCGCCGATGATACCGGCGATGATTGCAAAAATCAGGTACAGGGTACCGATGTCTTTATGATTGGTCGAGTATACCCAACGAACCCAGCCGTGAGGCTTGTGGTCGTCGTGGGCACCATGCTCGTGAGCTGCTGTGCCAGCCATGGAATTCGCTCCCGTTTTTCAACAGTCTTGGCGTTCGGGATCAGAGACCCGCCGCAGCCACCTTATCGTTTGCGCCACCTTCGACAGCGGCCTGAAGCGCCTTGTTGGCGCCATTCAGATCCGATCCCGCAGCGGCGATCCAGGTCTGATACTGCTCCTTGGAGACAACGCGCACGGCGATTGGCATGAAGCCGTGATCCTTGCCGCAAAGCTCCGAGCACTGACCGTAGTAAAGGCCTTCCCTGTCCGCCTTGAACCAGGCTTCGTTGATACGGCCCGGGACAGCGTCCATCTTCACGCCGAAGGCCGGGATCGTCCAAGAATGGATGACGTCGGCAGCAGTTACGAGAAGACGAACCGTTTCGCCAACCGGAACCACGACTTCGTTGTCGACGGCCAGGAGACGCGGATAGCGGGACTTGTCTTCCTTGCCGGCAGCGGCGCGATCACCATCCTTCAGAAGGAGGGAATCAAAGCTCACCGGATTATCGACCTGATACTCGTAACCCCAGTACCACTGGTATCCTGTGGCCTTCACCGTCAGCGTCGGATCTTCCGGCGAATATTGCGCCGTCAGAAGCTGGAAAGACGGGACCGCCAGGAACAGAAGAATGATCACGGGCCCGATGGTCCAGATCACTTCAATAGCGGTATTATGGCTGGTTTTGGACGGCTCGGGGTTTGCGCTTGCGCGAAAGCGAAGCACGACCCAAACCAGCAAAAACAGAACCAGCAGGGTAATCGGAATAATGAACCAGAGCGTATAACGCTCAAACCAATGAATCTGTTCGGCAATCCCAGTCGCTGCGTCCTGAAATCTCCATTCCCAGGGACGGGGCTGATCCGCAAAAGCGGCACCAGTCGTCCACAGCACTGCAAGAGCGCCGCCGAAGGCGCCCTTCGTTGTGGCAACAATCTTATCCACCAGAACTCTCTCCCTTTTCGCCCTTTCGAGCTGGACGCCGGACGCTAAAGACGGCCGCATCCCCCGTCGGCGTTCAAACCACACCTTAGCGCACACCGCAAGGAAGGCGAATATGTTCCTGTGCGGCATTTTTGCGCGCAGCCGCGCGAAGAATTGCGAATGTCCCGGATTATTCGGCCTGGCGGAGTTATTCCAGCCCACCACGAAAACTTTGGAAAACCGCACGAAACCCTTAATGAAGCCATGATTTGACAAGACGCTTCCTTTAACGTGCCGCGTGACAATCGATGCAACAGACGGTATCACCGTTGCTATGATGGCCAGGACAGAGAAACGCCGGTCGCGGCGCTTTTCATGGCCAATGCAGCGCGTTAACGTCCCGGTGATTCGATCTGGAGATTTCATGACTTTTCGCATGCTTGCCCGCCGCACGATCAGCCAGCGCCTCGCAACACTAGCAACGGGCGCCAGCATGGCGCTTGCCATTGCTACGCTTCCTTCGCTTGCCCAGCAGGCACCGGCGCAGTTACAAACCCCACAGGAGGCACCGGCTGCGCAGTCGCAGGCGGCTCCGTCCAGCCCGCAGCAGAGCGGCAAGCTCAAGTCGCAGCACGGCGCATGGTCCGTTCTCTGTGACACGCCCGCTGGCGCAAAGACGGAACAGTGTGCGCTGATCCAGAACGTGGTCGCTGCAAAGCGTCCGGAACTCGGCCTTTCGGTTGTCGTTCTCAAGACGGCTGACAACAAGGCCCGCATTCTTCGTGTTCTGGCGCCGCTTGGTGTCCTGCTTCCCAATGGCCTTGGCCTCAATGTCGACGGCAAGGACATCGGTCGCGCCTATTTCGTCCGCTGCTTCGAAGACGGCTGCTACGCCGAGGTGATCCTTGAGGATGATCTTCTCAAGACGTTGCGCTCCGGCAAGGCTGCGACCTTCATCGTGTTCCAGACACCGGAAGAAGGGGTTGGCATTCCCGTCGATCTGAAGGGCTTCGGCGAAGGCTTCGACGCCCTGCCCTGATCACAACTGCGATGACCGGTTGTTCTCAACCGATTTAAGGCTTACATCCTGCAGCAAACACATGCTGCAGGATTTATTTTTATGAAAAGCCTGATCGACAGTTTCGACGCCAGCCGCGATGATATCGAGCGCCTTGTCGCCCAAAGCCTGAAAGGCAGCGACGATGGCGAACTCTTCGTGGAATATCGCGAGGCGGAGGCTCTCGTTTTCGACAATGGCCGCCTCAAGACCGGCTCCTTCAATCAGGATCAGGGATTCGGGTTGCGATCGGTCGCTGGTGAAGCCATCGGCTATGCCCATGCGGGTGATCTGTCTATCGCCGCCTTGCGACGCGCTTCCGATGCAGTTTCCGCAACCCTCAAGGGCTACGGCGGGAGTTATTCGGCGGCGCCTGCTGGCACCAACCGTCATCTTTACACGGACGAAAATCCCATCGGTTCCCCGACCTTTGACGCCAAGGTGCAACTGTTGCAGCAGATCGACGCCTATCTGCGCGCCAAGGACCCGAAGGTGAGACAGGTTTCCGTTTCGCTTGCAGGATCGTGGCAGCAGGTCGAAATATTGCGTGCCGACGGTCACTTCGTGCGCGATATAAGGCCCATGGTCCGGTTGAGCGTCTCGGTGGTGGCAGGCAATGGCGACCGCCAGGAATCAGGTTCTCATACGGTTGGCGGACGCAAGGGATTTGGCGAATTCGTCACGACTGAAAGCTGGCAGCATGCCGCCGATGAGGCATTTCGGCAGGCGCTCGTCAATCTGGAGGCCATCCCCGCCCCCGCAGGCACATTCGACATCGTTCTGGCAAACGGGTGGCCGGGCGTGATGCTGCATGAAGCGGTTGGCCATGGGCTGGAAGGCGACTTCAATCGCAAGAAGACCTCCGCTTTTGCCGGTCTCCTCGGCCAGCAGGTTGCATCGAAAGGCGTGACGGTGGTCGACGACGGCACGATCGTCGAGCGTCGCGGCTCTCTCACCATCGACGATGAAGGCACGCCGACCAATCGCACCGTGCTGATCGAGGACGGCAAACTCGTCAACTACATGCAGGACCGCCAGAATGCGCGCCTGATGGGCATGGAAGCAACCGGCAATGGGCGCCGAGAATCCTATGCTCATGCACCCATGCCACGCATGACCAACACCTACATGCTTTCAGGCGACAAGTCGCCTGAGGAGATCATCGCCTCCATGAAGAAAGGCATCTACGCCGTTTCCTTCGGTGGCGGCCAGGTGGATATCACATCCGGCAAATTCGTGTTCGGCTGCACGGAAGCCTACATGATTGAGGACGGCAAGGTCGGCGCGCCGATCAAGGGTGCGATGCTGATCGGCAACGGCCCGGATGCGATGCAGCGTATTTCGATGATCGGCAACGATATGAAACTCGATACTGGCAGCGGCAATTGCGGAAAAGGAGGCCAGTGGGTTCCCGTCGGCGTCGGCCAGCCGCATTTGCGCATGGATCAGGTAACGGTGGGCGGCACGGCTGTATAGCCATGCCCTCACGCCATGCGAGCGCAGATATTTATTAGCTTCATCTTGCTTGCGGATAAGAGCGGTAAAGTGCAGGTTACGGATACGGCTGCATGGCGACTTTCAATGCCGCGCCGATCTGGAGAGAGAAATGCCTCAATCGCCCTACGACTGGACGGGCAGGCGAACGGAGAAGCGTGACCGGCAGAGACGGGTCCTGGTCGTGACAGCCATCGCCATGGGAGCGCTCATCCTCGTCCTTGGCATGGTGGATGGCCTATTGATCCTGCTAGGCTGATATGCTGCCCGTCTACATAATTGATTGCACAGGAATAGAGAGCGCTGACGAACTCTGGCGACGTTATCTTTCCGCCGTTCCTGCGGAAAATCCTGAAGCCTTCGGCTACACACTGGACTCGTTCTGCGACGCAGTGCAATGGCAAGGTCCCGGCTGGCCGGGAGAGTGCGAACTCGTTTTCCAGAATGTCGATGCGCTCGCCAAGTTGAAAACACGCGGCGGTCAACCGTTTCTCGAAGCGTTCATCCGCCTCGCAAACGAAACCGACAGAATAACCATCAGGCTTTCGTAAAAGCCGGTTCTCGTCTTAGACGCCCGGCTCTTCTTCCAGCAAACCGGTTACGAAATCGAACAGGCCCGGACGGCGATCGCGGCGAAGACGTTCGGCCTCGATAATAGATTTGATCGCGGCGAAGGAGCGGTCGAGGTCTTCATTGATGACGATGTAATCGTACTTCACCCATTTCTGGATTTCGAAGCGGGCATTCTGCAAGCGTGTCTCGATGACATCCGCCGTGTCTTCGGCGCGGCGGTTCAGGCGCTGCTGCAGTTCGCGCATGGTCGGCGGCAGGATGAAGATAGAGACCACATCGGCAGGCATCTTTGCCTGCAACTGGTCTGCGCCCTGCCAATCGATGTCGAAGAGCATGTCCTGACCGTCGGCCAGCGCAATCTCGGCAGTTTCACGGAGCGTGCCGTAGAAATTGCCGTGAACTTCGGCCCATTCGATCAGTTCGTCATTGTCCCGCAGACGCTCGAATTCGCGTATGGTCTTGAAATGGTAGTGGACCCCCTCGATCTCGCTCGGGCGGCGCTGGCGCGTCGTCACACTGATCGACAAGGAGAGGTTCATCTTCTTGTCTTCCAGCAAAAGCCGGGCGATGGTCGACTTTCCCGCCCCGGAGGGCGATGAGATCACCACCATCAAGCCTCTGCGTGCGACGCCATTTTCAACCGAAGAGATGGCCATGATACCTGTTACTCCAGATTTTGTACTTGTTCGCGAAACTGATCCACGACCGCCTTCAGTTCCAGACCGATGGCTGTGATCGACGCCGCGTTCGATTTGGAACACAGTGTATTTGCTTCACGATTAAATTCCTGTGAAAGAAAATCGAGCTTGCGCCCGATGGGGCCGCCGTCAGCAAGAAGTTTGCGGGCGGACGCCACATGCGTTTCCAGCCGGTCAAGTTCTTCCTGAATATCGGCCTTGGTCGCCAGAAACGCCGCTTCCTGATAGAGCCGCGCTTCATCGAGTTCACGCGCGGCATCCAGCAGCAGGGCCACCTGCCCCGCAAGACGGGCCTTGATCGCATCGGTACTGCGCGAGGGGTCACGGCGGGCACTCTCGGTCAGTCGTTCGATAGTATCGACATGCGCGGACAGAATGGTGAAAAGAGCCTTGCCTTCCTGTTTGCGAGCATCGGCAATTGCCTTGAGCGCCTCTTCAAAGCTCGAGACGATGGCCGCTTCCAGCACGCCGCGTTCATCTTCGTTGTCAGCCACCTGTACCTGATCGATGATGCCACGCAGCGAAAGAATGCCATCAACACTCGCAGGCGCGAGACCGTGCCTGGCCTGCAAATCCGCACCAAGCTTGAGGACCTCGGCGAGCATCGCCTGGTTGATGGTGAAACCGGCCTGAGCCTCACTGCGTTCTACGCTGAGGCTTGCCTGAAAATTCCCGCGTGAAAAATGGCGTGCCAGCATCGAGCGGACTGGGTGTTCCGCCGCTTCCAGACCTTGCGGCAGACGCAGCCGGAGGTCGAGCCCCTTGCCGTTGACGGAACGCACCTCCCAGACAATGCGCACGTCTCCGCCGTCCACGGTGTGCTGCACGGCGTGGCGTGCAAATCCGGTCATGCTTTGGAGCGCCATGCGTTCCATCCCCTCAACTCATGTCCGCAGAGGTGCGGACTTACTCAAAAACCGAACCGAAGCCGGCATCTGCCGCCGGCTTCGGTTAAAACAAACTCACCAGAGGCCGCTCTATTGTCCCGCGCTCTGATCTGGAACGTTGCCGCTATTCCTCTGCTGTTCCACGGAGCGCCACTTGCGAACATTGGCGTTGTGCTCCTGCAACGTCTTTGAGAACACGTGGCCACCCGTTCCGTCGGCGACGAAATAGAGGTCTTCCGTATCCAGCGGGTTGGCAACAGCTTCCAGTGCCGCCTTGCCCGGATTGGCAATGGGCGTCGGCGGCAGACCGTTGATCACATAGGTGTTGTAAGGCGTCGGCTTTTCGATGTCCGACTTGAAGATCGGGCGATCAGACGGCTTGCCGGCCCCACCGAACAGACCATAGATGATGGTCGGATCGGACTGGATGCGCATGCCCTTCTTCAGGCGGTTGACGAAGACCGAGGCCACATGCGGGCGCTCGGACGCGATCCCGGTTTCCTTTTCCACGATGGAAGCCAGCGTCACGAATTCGTTCTTGTCCTTGACCGGCAGGTCGGGATTACGCTTTGCCCAGGCTTCGTCCACGAGCTTCTTCTGGGAGGCGATCATACGGTCGATGATTTCCGAACGCGTCGTGCCGCGAGTGAAATTCAGCGTATCGGTGAAGAGCGAGCCTTCCGGTGGCATGTCCTTCGGCATATCTCCGACAAGAATCGGATCAACCGAAATACGGTCGAAAATCTGCTTCACCGTCAGACCTTCCGGGATGGTCAGCGGATACATGATGGACTTGCCGCTGATGAGAATATTCATCACATCGCGCATCGTCGCCCCGGCAGGGATGGCGTATTCGCCCGCCTTCAGATCATTTTCGTGTCCGAGCGTGCGCATACCATAGCGGAAGATGCGCGCATCGCTGACGATTTCACGGTTTTCCAGACTATTGGAGACTTCGGCAATGCCGGCACCGCGCTTGACAAGAAATGTGGTCTCGGCAGCAAGCGGACCCGGAGCATCGAACTGCATCTTGCCGAAATAGAACAAGGCGGACGCGCCGAGCAGAACGAGCACGACGAGCGACAGCATGAAGTTCATGAACACCACGATCTGGCTGCGCGCATGGCGTGAACGCTTGCGCGGCGGCGGCGTTCCCGGCTCGGGGCGCAGAGCTTCAGACGCAGATTTCGGCACGAACGGCTTTGAAGTCGCGTTCGTTTCCTGCGTCGCGCCCGTGGGCTGCTCGTCCGCGGGCGGTGTTCCGGATGGTGCCTCTGAATTCACTCAATCACCTCGGTCCAGAGCCCTGAATAGTTCAGCCAAACTATACGAAAAGCTCCGTCTATCTATTTTGGCGCAGCTTCCGACATTTCCGTCGAATGCCGCCCAGAACGGCTATGCACTTAATTTCGTCAGAGCGGATGAAACTCTTCGGAGTTGCGACCACACTAACCGGTGTTCACAATTTTAAACATCGCATCCGGTTATATTTTGGCAAAAACGCGGAGAAATCCCCGCGTTTTTTGATTCCGAGATTTATTTCAGCAATACCGATCAGGAATATCGGCGCAGGATCAGCGAAGCATTGGTTCCGCCGAACCCGAAGGAGTTCGACAGCGCCACATCGATCTTGCGTTCACGGGCCTTGTGTGGAACCAGATCGATCTTCGTGGAGACCGCAGGATTGTCCAGATTGAGCGTCGCAGGCGCGATGTTATCGCGGATGGCAAGCGTCGAGAAAATCGCCTCGGCAGCACCAGCAGCACCCAGCAGGTGACCGATGGACGACTTGGTCGAAGACATCGAAACTTTCGACGCGGCGTCGCCAACCACGCGCTCGACAGCGCCCAGTTCGATGGTATCGGCCATGGTCGAAGTGCCATGCGCATTGATGTAGTCGATCTGGTCCGGCGTGATTCCGGCGCGCTTGATGGCCATTTCCATGCAGCGCTGCGCACCCTCGCCGTTCTCGCTTGGAGCGGTGATGTGGTAAGCATCGCCGGAAAGACCATAACCGATGACTTCGGCATAGATCTTCGCGCCGCGCGCCAAAGCGTGTTCAAGCTCCTCAAGAACCACAACGCCCGCACCTTCACCCATGACAAAGCCGTCGCGGTCTTCATCATAAGGACGCGATGCCGCGGTCGGGTCATCGTTGCGCTTCGTGGAGAGCGCCTTGCAGGCAGCGAAGCCTGCAAGCGAGATGCGGCTTACCGGGGATTCCGTACCGCCAGCGACCATCACATCCGCATCGCCGAAAGCGATCAGGCGGGCAGCGTCGCCAATGGCGTGCGCGCCGGTCGAGCAGGCGGTGACGACCGCGTGGTTCGGGCCGCGCAGCTTGTGCTTGATGGAAACATGGCCGGAAGCCAGATTGATCAGACGGCCGGGAATAAAGAATGGCGAGATGCGTCGCGGACCCTTGTCGCGCAGCGTATAGCCCGCTTCGACGATGCCTTCGATGCCGCCGATGCCGGAACCGATAAGAACGCCGGTGCGAACCTGGTCTTCGTCGCTTTCTGGATGCCAGTTGGCGTCGTCCAGCGCCTGATCGGCAGCGCCGACGGCATAAACGATGAAAGGATCGACCTTGCGCTGTTCCTTCGGCTCCATATGGAGGTCGGCATTGAAGGTGCCATTGGTGCCATCGCCAACCGGGACGCGGCAGGCAATCTGGCAGGCCAGATCATCAACTTCAAATTCCGTGATGCGGCGAGCACCGCTTTCACCGGCAATAAGACGCTTCCAGGTCTCTTCGACACCGCTGGCAAGCGGCGACACCAGACCAAGACCGGTGATGACGACACGCCTCATATCCACCCCTTAAAATTCTGTTATGTCACAAGCACCGCGCCCCGCAGGCTTTAACCGGCAGAACATATGTCCGGGCCTGACTGAAAGGGATGGTGCTCCAATTGTTAATACCGGAGCCTGCCATATCGAACGCGTTCTCGACCAGCGTTCGGACAGATTCACAACAGGCCTCGAACGGACCTTTGTGCATGTGCGTTTCGACCGTGAATACGAAAGAAACAGCCAAAGACAAGCAGGGCCGGGATTCGCGAGAACCCCAGCCCAATGCTCAAGTTCAGATTAGGCAGAAGCCTTGTCGATGAACTTCACAGCGTCGCCGACCGTGAGGATCGTTTCGGCAGCGTCGTCAGGAATTTCAACGCCGAATTCTTCTTCGAAAGCCATGACCAGCTCGACCGTGTCGAGGCTGTCTGCGCCGAGGTCATCGATGAAGCTTGCGCCTTCCGTGACCTTGTCGGCATCTACGCCCAGATGTTCAACAACGATTTTCTTGACGCGCTCTGCGGTATCGCTCATGTCGGAACCTCGACCTGTGTGTTTGTTGCTCTGCCTTGGTTAGCGGCATGCAGGATTGTAATCAAGTTATAAGATGTCTGCCAAGTTTCGAGCGAAGCCGCCCGGACAGTCATCCTGTGGATATTCCTTTCGGAACAGGATCGCAGCGCTTCTACTCAGAATGCCGCAATTCTCGATGGGCGCATTACCATGCTTCTTGAGCAAGGCAAAGCGCCTTTTCCTTCTCCACCCCCCGTATTAAGGCATTTTATACCATAATCGAGGGGAGAAGGAGGGTTAGATCATGGCCATGCCACCATTGACGTGCAGGGTCTGGCCGGTCACATAAGCTGCCTCATCGCTTGCCAGATAGACGACGGCAGCAGCAATATCGCCCCCAACGCCCATGCGCTTCATGGGGATATTGCTCATGATCGCATCCTTCTGC
>NZ_JBAKHE010000021.1:0-44245 GCF_049065885.1 Brucella sp. IR068
CGCGCCCACAACCGGAGCTTGCGGCAGGATGTAACAAATTCCGACGCTCCCTTTTCATTGTCCAGCGAGATTAGTCCCTCATCCATATCGGGTTCAATGCCCGCCTTTGCCAGTAGCGGCATCGCGCCTGCGGTAAACCCGATAAACTTACAATGGGCAAAGGCGTCGGCAACGAAATCCCGCGCCGCGGCTTCTCTGGTCAATCGATCAGCTGCCTCGTCGGACAGTACAAGTGCGACAGCGTCGAACAAGACGGATGGACCGCCATCGATCATATGATCGGCCTCTATCCAGTCGCCGCTGGAGGCCTCGAAACCTCCGACCGTCGGCGCAACCAGTTCCACCATTGCGCCTTCCTTCTCCGCGGCGTGCCGGATACCCTTGAGCACCTGCGCATCAGTGCCATTGGCAACAAGCACGCCGATCTTTCTGCCGTTGAAGCTGCCGGGTCCGTTCTCAATAATGCTGAGTGCAGGAGACGGAGCAAGATCGTCACGTACGGGCACCATCGCATCCGCAGCTTTCGGCATCTTGCGGATGCCAAGCTTGCCGGCGACCGCTTCCGCAAGGTTGGCATCGATGTTGAGCAGATTAGACACAATACGCTCGCGGATCACAGGCGTTTCCACCTTCGACAGTTCGAAGGTCAGCGCCATCGCTATATGCTTCTGCTCCGTCTCGGTCTGGCTCAGGTAGAACTGGCGCGCCTGGCTGTAATGGTCGGCAAAGCTTTCCGCCCGAAGGCGAACCTTCTGCCCATCTTCCTGCGAGGCCGCCTTCTGGAGATCACGCCAGCTTCCGGCATGACGGTCGATGCAAGCGATGCTCTGATTGCCGCTCTGGCAGCGGGCGCGGGCATTGGAATGTGCGCAACATTCGTCACGGCACCTTATGTGACCCGCGGCGAACTGGTGCCGGTGCTCTCGGACTTTGCTGTCGAGCGCCATAATATTACGGCGCTGTGGCCAGAAAGCCGACGCGCAAATCCTGCTGTCCGCGCGTTTCTCTCGATGCTTCAAGAGGCACTTTGAGAAAAATGATTGAAGCGGGAAAAGGCAGTCATTGGCGGCGGCAGATCTCGGACACGGATTGGCCCGACCAAGATGGCTGGGAAAAAACGGATAGCCATGAGAACTATATCTACTCCATATCCCTCCATGGCACTTCAAATTAGTGCAATTGTCGCATTGCAAATTGGGATGGTTGTTTTGCCTGTCTGCTTTTGGCCGACGAAGCCACGAAGGCGGCCCTGTCCAAGCGCGCCATGCTTCGGTGGTAGACCAGATTATCCGGCTCCTCCGGCTTTAGAGCATCTTCAGCACATTCCGACGCCTTGGGGCCGGTGGACATCATCAGCCAGTAGACCGAGTTTGCCGCATGCCCCTCTCCAAGCCAGATCTGCGGCATCAGACAGCGGCACTCGTGACTGATTCCTCGAGCTTGCCGACAAGCTCTTGTATTTCCAACCCATCCAGGGTCTCCTTCTCCAGCAGGCGGCGGGCGGTGCGCTCGAGCATGTCCCGGCGTTCCGCCAGCAGGCCGACGGTCCGCTCGAACGTCTCGTCGACGATCCGGCGCACCTCCTTGTCGACGGCGGCGGCCGTCTCGTCGGAATAGGTGCGTTCCTGCGGGCCATAATATGGCTGGTCGGTGGCGAGGAACGAGCGCCGGTCCTTCTCCAGTGCGATATGGCCGAGCCTCTCCGACATGCCGTAGCGCGTGACGATGGCACGGGCGATGTCGGTGACCTTGGCGAGGTCGTCCGCGGCGCCGGTGGACAGATGGCCGAACACGATCTTTTCCGCCGCGCGGCCGCCGAGGAGCACCGCCATCTTGTTCTCCAGTTCCTCCAGCGTCATCAGGAAACGGTCCTCCGTCGGCCGCTGGATGGTGTAGCCCAGCGCGCCGATACCGCGCGGGATGATCGAGACCTTGTGGACCGGATCGACGCCCGGCAGCGCCATGGCCACGAGCGCGTGGCCCATCTCGTGATAGGCGACGATCTCGCGCTCCTTCGGGTTGAGCAGCCGGTTGCGCTTTTCGAGACCCGCCACGATGCGCTCCACCGCATTGTTGAAATCCTCCATCGTCACCGCGCCGGCCTTGCGGCGGGTGGCAAGCAGCGTCGCCTCGTTGACGAGATTGGCGAGGTCCGCGCCGGTGAAGCCGGGGGTCAGCGCCGCGATCTTTTCCGGCTCGACGTCCGGCGCGAGCTTCGCCTTCTTCAGTCGCACGTTCAGGATCTGCACGCGGCCTTTTCTGTTCGGGCGGTCGACGAGAACCTGCCGGTCGAAGCGGCCGGCGCGCAGGAGCGCCGGGTCGAGGATTTCCGGCCGGTTCGTGGCGGCGAGCAGCACGAGGCCGGTCGAGGGATCGAAGCCGTCCAGCTCGACAAGGAGCTGGTTGAGCGTCTACTCCTTCTCATCGTGGCCGCCGGCCATGGGGCCGATGCCGCGGGCGCGACCGAGCGCGTCCAGCTCGTCGATGAAGATGATGGCCGGCGCCTTGGCCCGGGCCTGCTCGAAGAGGTCGCGCACGCGCGCTGCGCCGACGCCGACGAACATTTCCACGAACTCGGAGCCCGAGATGGAGAAGAACGGCACGCCGGCCTCGCCCGCCACGGCCCTTGCCAGCAGCGTCTTGCCGGTGCCCGGCGGGCCGACCAACAGCACGCCCTTTGGCATGCGCCCGCCCAGCCGGCCGTAGCCCTGCGGATCCTTGAGGAAGTCGACGATCTCCTTCAACTCGTCCTTGGCCTCGTCGACGCCGGCCACGTCCTTGAAGGTGACGCCGGTGTCAGACTGGACGTAGACCTTCGCCTTCGACTTGCCGATCTGCATGAGCCCGCCGCCGATGCCGCCCCCCATGCGCTTCAGCGCGAACATCCAGATGCTGACGATAAGGAGGACTGGCACGATCCAGGACAGCAGGTCGCGCAGGAAGGTGCTTTCGATCTGACCGGTGACCACCACGCCGCGCTCCTGAAGCTGACGTGCGAGGTCGGGCTCGACGCGGGTGGTGATGAACATTGGCCGGCCGTCGACCGGCTGCTTGAAGGTTCCCTGGATGAAGCGGTCGGATACCGCCACCTCCGCTATCCTGCCCTCGTCAAGGTAGGTCTCGAACTGGCTGTAGGGAATCTGCGTCACCTGGGTGGCGGTGGTGAAGAAATACTGGAACGCCATCAGGAGGAAGAAGGCGGCGATCCAGTACCAGATGTTGAACTGCGTTTTCTTGTTCATTTCCATTGTGGCCGCTCCCGGTTATCTCACGACCAGCAGAAGGCGGCCGCCATCGCGAAACAGTTCCAGCGCTAGGATGGCACGCTGGCGCGCGATCGCGCTGCGCAAATCAGCCAAGGAAGAAACAGGCGACCGGTTGACCGCAACGATCAAGTCGCCCGCTCGAAGGCCAGCACGCGCAGCCGGACTGCTCGGCGTGATGCTTTCAATCAAAATGCCTGGGGCGCCGGCTTGCCGCGCCTCGTTAACGGAAGCGGCGCGCATGTGCGCGCCATCGAGCGGGGTGCCGGATAGATCGGCGGATGCACCAGTTTCTGAAGCGATCTTAGCGCTGACGACCCGCTCGCTACTACCACGCTTGATTGTAAAGCTGATCGTGCTGCCGACTGGCGTGAGGCCGATGCGGTTTCTCAGGTCTGTCGCGCCCTGAACAGCACGCCCGCCGATCGCGGTGACCACATCGCCCACCTGCAAGCCGGCGCGCTGTGCCGGAGAGCCGGGCTCGATGCTGACGATCACAGCTCCGCGCAGTTCGCCAAGCTTGAGCGCCTCCGCGATATCCGGCGTAAGGTCCTGGATACCGACGCCCAGCCTGCCGCGCCGCACTTCACCGTGTTCGATCAACTGCTTCATGACGGTTACGGCCATGTTACTAGGCACCGCGAAGCCGATGCCGATGTTGCCACCCGCAGGCGTAAGGATCGCCGTATTGATGCCGACTAGCGTGCCGTCTAGGGTCACCAGGGCACCGCCGGAATTGCCCGGATTGATTGAGGCGTCAGTCTGAATGAAGTCCTCGTAGCCGTCATTGCTGATGCCGCTGCGACCGAGCGCGCTGACAATACCGGAGGTTACCGTTTGTCCCAGGCCGAAGGGGTTCCCGATCGCGACCACATAGTCGCCGACCTTGAGGCGATCCGAATCGCCGACCTCCTACGCGACGAGATTTCTCCTCTTGACCTTGAGCAGCGCGATGTCCGCTGCTTGATCGGAGCCGACAAGCTCGGCACGCAGGCGTTGCCCGTCCTTCAGTGTGACCGTGATCGTGCGAGCATTGGCCACCACGTGATGATTGGTCAGCACATGACCTTTGGCCGCGTCGACGATCACCCCGGAACCGGCGCTCATGCGCTGTTGCGGAGGCGGCGCATGCGGAAGATCAAAGAAGCGTCGGAAGTAAGGATCGTTGTAGAGTGGATTTGATGCCCCAGGTGTTTCTGAGACAACCGAGATGTTGACGACAGCCGGCGTCACCCGTTCCAGCACGGGGGCAAGGGTGGGAAGCTCTCCCGCAACGCCCGGCACGGCCTGCCCGATTGTCGCGCACGGCAGCCCCGCGAAGGCGAGGATGGCGCATAATGTGATGATGGGCGGACGCAGGGCTATGAGATTCCTGAACATGAGCGATCTCCGTTTGGCCAGTCTGTTGGCTCCTCTGTTCCGCCTGAGGTTAGACGGAGAGTGCAAGAAAATGGCCCGGCGCGTGCCGGGCCACGTTGCAAAATCATGCTGTCGAAAGAGGTCGGTTTGTCGTGGACCACAGGCTGACCGCAGCGAGCACGGCGACGACGAGGCCGGCGACCACATGCACCCACATCGCGGCTGGGAGGGCAGAGAAGCCCAGTGCCCAAGGCGCGATTACGGACCAAAGGCCGAGCGCCACGTTGGTCCATTCCTCGACCTGATGGAATGTGTAGAGCGCAGCGACCGCGATCAGCGTCACGGCAGCACCGACGATCCAGGCATTCCATGCGGCATAGGTTTCAGCCGCATAGCCGAGATACCAGGGCGAGAGCAGAAGACCGAGACCGGCAATGATGTTGACGACATCGAAAGCCGTCCGGTTATAGGAAGACAAAGACTTCAGCATCGTTCATTCCTCCGTGTCGGTTTGCTTGCCTCTTCAATGAACCGTCTTTCGCGAACGGGAGGCGGGTGCGGCGGCGCCTCCGACACCGCCATCACGAAGCTTGGAAGCCGGATCGGGCGGAGGCAAAAGCTGCCTTTCATCCGCCCCAGGCAGAAACGGTGCGAGTTCATCCCGCGTGAACACGCCCGCTGCGATCTCGTGCAGGGCAAGATCGCCCACGCTGCGATCGACTGCGTCGAGCCTCGGTTCCGCGCCCCGGGCGAGCGCCCGGATGCGGGAGGCAGCGGCAAGCGTTAGCGCGAACCGGTTCGGCAGAACCTTCTGGCAATCGAAAACGACATGCGTATCCATCGCCGCACCTCATGCTGCCTTTCGTGTGTCTGAATCATCCCGATCATCCGCAACCTCGCGTTCAAGCGCGAGCAGCGCCTGCTCGACCTCGTAGAGCCGCGACGGCCGGTCGTTCTCGGGCATGCCTTCGTTGGTGGCCTGGTCGATCAGGTACTCGGTCCAGGCCCAGTTCATCAGAATCGCGCGCTTCGCCTCTAGCGTTAGCTTCGGATCGCTGATCACCTTCATGGGCGTCGTCCAGCTTTCAGGACCGGACGGGTCGTTGCGGTTCACCGCGCCGTCGAGCGCACGCCCGTAGGTCTCCTGAAGGGCGGCGAGCCCGAGCCGGTCGAGGGTCGCGTCCGAGAAGGCGTGGGTTGATTTTCCTACATACGCCTGCTTCTCATCGGCGCGCTGGCTGCGGCCATTGCCTGTCTTCTGCCGGGGCGGTGTCTGGACCATATAGGTCAGACCCTGTCGCTCGGCATAGCGGATGGCCGATTGCAATGTCGGGAAGCTCAGCTCGACCTGGGTCAGCGTATCGTCGCCGCCCGTGTAGCCCATCAGCGGCTCAATGAAGGGCGCGGTGCGCCGCTCGAACACAAGTCGCCAGCCCTTCGTGCGGGCCTTGCCGGAGGTCGTCACCGCGCGGGACGGCTTGTAGATACGCGCAACCGCGCCATCCGGGAAGACCGAGCGCCCCATCGAAAGGGGCTTGTGCCGGTTGTCGTTCGACGGCCACTCTTGCGGAATTGAATTTCCAGTTGATCTGTTGATCTGTCTCGTCATCTCCATTGTTCATCCCTCCCTCTCTGGCGAAGGATGCAGCCGACGGCGGCCAGATGGCCCGCCGCCGGCGCCTGCCATGCGTCAGCTCTTGATGGCGATGCGCTTCACCTGCGACTGCGCCTTTTCGCTCTTGGGCAAGGTCACGGTCAGCACGCCGTTTTTGAACCGCGCGTCGACCTGGTCGTCCTTGACCTCGTAGCCGAGCGGGATGCGACGCTCGAAGCGGCCATAGAAGCGCTCGGAGAACTGTCGGTCCTTGTCCTCCGTCTCGGAGCGCTTCTCGCCCCGCAGCGTCAGCACGCCGTCGTCGAGCAGGACCTCGATGTCCTTCTCTTCGAGGCCCGGCACCTCAGCTGTCACCTTGATTTCCTTCTCGCCGTCGGAGATCTCCACGCTCGGCCAGCCGCCGCTGAAGGCGGAAGCTCCCACGATAGAGGGCAGGTTCGAGCCGACGCCGCGGAAGACGTCGTCGAACAGCCTGTTTACCTCGCGATGCAGCGAAAGGAACGGATCACGATCGCCATCGCGCAAGACACTGGGAACCTGATTGCCGCTGCTGCGGCCCCAGGGGATCAGATCACGGACACTCATTATTCTTCTCCTTTCTGTTCGTTCGATTGACAATGCTTTCCGTCGGCGCCCGGAAGTGCCCGGCACCTTGCGCGAATTACGCTGAGAGAGCTACCTCAGGCGGCCTGCTTGTCGGCCTCGATCTGCCTGGTCTCGACCTTGGGCAGTGCCTCGCCGGCCGCGATCTGGATCTTGCGCGGCTTCATCTCTTCGGGAATCTCACGCTTGAGATCAATCGTCAGCAGACCATTGACGAGGCTAGCGCCCACGACCTTCACGTGGTCGGCCAGTTCAAAGCGACGCTGGAATGTGCGCGCGGCAATTCCGCGATGCAGATACTGGCTGTTATCCTCGCCAGCCTTCTGACCGGACACCACGAGCATGTTCTGCTCCTGGGTGATGGTCAGTTCGTCTTGCGAGAAGCCGGCCACCGCCATGGTGATGCGGTAGTCGTCCTCGCCGGTCTTGGCTATGTCATAAGGCGGCCAGTTGTCGATGGTCTCGACACGGCTCGCAGCTTCGAGCGCGTTCAGCATTCGGTCGAAGCCGATGCTCGACCGGAACAGGGGAGTAAAATCGAAAGTGGTTCTCATAGCCACATCCTCCTTGTGAAGCAACATGGGTACAAGTTTCTATTTCCGTCAGCGATGTCATTCATCGTTCGACGGGCCAGACCCCGATGGGCGTCCGGCGACTGCGATTTAGGTTTGGCAATTTGCCTGTTCAAGAGGTCGCCGAGCGCACCTTAACACTTTTTTTCTGTGACCGCGCCGCTTATCTAATAGCCAGGTGAATGATCGGGATAGCACCCGAAATGCAGGAGGTAACTAAATGACGCTGGATGAAATTAGTTCTGTCCTGGGCCCGGTAGACTCCAGTCTTGTTGCGGAAATCAACCGAACCGGCGCGTCAGCGGCTGAACTCGCCGAAGCTTGGGCCTGATTTAATGCTGACGAAGCGTTGGCCAACGAGGGACGATCACTGCCGTCAGGAAGAGTCGCAGAGCTTGTTGGAATCCTGGAAGTGGCAGAATTGGCCGAGGATACCTACGGGGGGAAGGGCGCCGGAAGTTGATAATCTCCTTCGCGATCAGCGCTCGCTGTTTAACTGGGCTACGAGGTTTTTATTCGGCGCCTTTGAAGGCACTGTTACCTTAACCTAAGTGTAAACATCAGTTGCGATAACGGGTGATGACCGAACCTCGTTCTTCGCTTTACCGCCGCCATCGTTATCCATCTGAGATTATTGCAGAGGCGGTGTGGTTGTATTTCCGCTTTCCGCTAAGCTTTCGCATGGTTGAAGACATGCTGGCTTATCGTGGCATCTTCGTCACATATAAGACCGTGTACGAATGGGCGGAGAAATTCGCACGTGCTTATGCCAGTAATATCCGTCGCCGCACACCGCGGCTTGGCGATAAATGGCACCTGGATGAATGTGTAATATCTATCAAAAGTGAGCATCACATTCTTTGGCGAGCAGTTGATCAGGATGGTTTTGTTTTGGATGTTCTGGTCCAGAAACGCCGTAATACCAAGGCCGCCAAGCGCTTCATGCGCAAGCTTCTCTCTGCACAGGGCTGTGCACCCCGGATCATGGTCACCGATAAACTACGATCATATGGCGCTGCCAAACGAACGATGGGACTTAGCGTTTGCGATCATCGCCAGCATAAGGGTTTGAACAATCGGGCAGAGAATTCGCATCAGCCGATCCGACGACGAGAGCGGGTTATGAAGCGCTTTAAATCGGCGCGACATGTGCAAAATTTCACGTCGATACATGATCCGATCTACAACCTAAATTATTTCCCCGGAAACCAATTCAATGCCGCCGATCATCGTGAGTTACGACAAGCCGCCACTGACATGTGGCGCGAAATCACGTGCCTGAAATCCGCATGACAGATGCGCCAAAGAATACGTTACGTCTGCACTCTCGTTAAAGTAACAGTGCCATCTGCAGATGTGATGAAACCCGGTCCGCCTCCATCAGCGGGCAGACCTCCATCTCCTTGTGCGCCGGATCCTCCGGCCCCGTCTGCGCCCCAATTGCCGGAGTCCTGTTGCGTTACGCCATTATTATCGATGTGACTGGAACCGCCCCCTTGGCCATTGCCGACCCCTCCGTCGCCGCTGCGCCCGGGGACACCAAGGCCGCCTGGCGCACCACAGCCCGTAAAATCGCTCGGGCTACATATGCCAGCCCAGGATGGTGTGACCCCACCTGGACTAATAAGCAATACCTGTATGGGGAGGAGGGCAATGAGAAAAACGTTGGGAACAAATGCAGTTGAAGCAAACCAAAATGATTTTCGAGCACGCGGTAAAACCTGGTTTTGCGAAGATCTGGTTTTAGAAAAATTATGCCCCATTACTGGCCCCCTGTTTCGCAGTTAGCTACTACGTTGCAGCTTTATATATCAGCAACGACTTCATTGCCAACCGACCACATAAACAATGCAATATAAACAAGGATAGGACTTGATCATTAAAGTAGATGCATAGCTCTCTGGCGATTAAGCTGCGATGGAGGACTGGGTTTCTCGCGCTAATAGCCTCTACGCCTGTCCGCCGTGCCATTTGGAGATATTGCAATAGTCGAACCTCTCTGCGTATTGGTCGCCGTTGAGCGTTGGTTGCACTACGATGTTTAAGACAAGCCGGAAACCGGGCGGAAAGGCGTTGGCGAAACTGACGCCATTTCACAAGGAAAACCTCTGAGCATGACCAAACGCCCGACACGTTTAAATCTGTTACCTCTCTCCATCTGGGATCAAATGTTTAACTAACAGATGGTCGACACTTCGTTGACGAGCCAGTCGCGAAAAAGCTGCAGCGCCTGGTTGGTGGCAATGTTTTCTTGGGAGCATATAAACTTGTAGGATTCCTCGGGCTCGAAATAGCGCTCGGACACAATACACAGGCTTCCGCGCTCCACGTCGTTTTTGACCAGAGGTCGATGAGAAAAACCGATGCCCTGTCCGGAACGAGCAGCCGCCAACAATGTGTGTTGGTCGTCAAAAAAGAGGTTTGAATTGGCGGTTAGATCATCAAATCCGTGGTGGGATATCCATCTTTTCCAGTCCTTTACGTCCCGATAATGCAAGCGAGGAATGCCAGGGTCCACGAGAAGATCTTCTGGATTTGCCACATTGGCCAGAAGTAAGGGACTGCAGACAGGTACCAGTTTTTCTTTTAGAAGTTCGATGTTGTACATGCCTGCTGGCGGATGCAGACAATATTTTATCTGTGCGTCTTCTGTATCCTGAGCGATGGAATCTATGTCGATATTATTCAGGTGAAGCTGGATGCCTGGATTTTGCTTCAAGAAGCCAGCAATCCTGCTCGCGATCACTTCCATTGCGAAAAAAGGACCGGCGCGAACCCGGAGGATTTTGGTCTTGTTGTCCTGTCCGATCAGCGTCGCAACTGCGCCGATTTCATCAAATGCGCGAGCACAAACCTCCAGCAGCAGCGCGCCTTCTGCGGTAACGGATACACCGCGCGAGCCGCGAATAAGCAACTGACAACCCAACGACTGTTCCAGGAGTTTGATTTGATGGCTCACAGCGCCCTGACTGACTGCAAGCTCTTCTGCGGCGGCAGTGAAGCTTTGGCAATGTGAAACGGCCTCAAAAGCCCTTAAGGCTTTCAAGCTTGGGAGTTTTCGCCGCTTCGCCCTTGAAGTCATATCGTCATGAATTTTTCTAATACCATTGAATAGTTCTTTTGCATTGATCGACCCACGGCACAAGCATAATCGTCAATAAACAAAAAACGCCCTTGGGTATCATTTGGTTCTGGTCTCGCACTTCAGAGAGCATCTCAGATGTACCGGACAACGGCGTATAAAAGGAGAACGAAACGTGCTTACGCAAGCTAAAATGGGAATTGTTGCTGCTCTTGTTGCCGTATGTGGCGCGCTTCCGGCCCACGCTGAAGAAATCCGCATGGGAGCTGAAGGTGCTTATGCCCCCTTCAATTATCTGGACCCGAGCGGGCAGCTCAAAGGCTTTGATATCGACGTCGGCAATGCGATCTGTGAGAAGCTGAAAGCTGATTGCGTATGGAGCGCTAACGAGTGGAGCGGGATTATTCCGGCGCTTCAGTCAAAGAAGTTCGACATCATGGCTTCGTCAATGGCTATTACTGAATCGCGTATGCAGCAGGTCAGCTTCTCCGATCCCTATTATTACAACACCATGCGGTTTGTTGCTTTGAAGGAGCTTGGCCTCAAGGATGTGACGCCGGAAAGTGCCAAGGGAAAGGTCATAGGCACCCAGACAGGCTCTATCGCATTCGATGCTTTGCAGCGCTTTTTCCCCAATAATGAGGTGAAGCTCTATCCGACACTTGAAGAAGCCTTCCTGGATATCGAGAATGGCCGCATTGACCTCTTGCTGGAATCCAAGTTCGCTCTCAGCGATTGGATTAAGAAGGGTGCAGATTGCTGCGAATTTGTCGGCAACGAGTTCCTTCTGGATGGAACTCTGGGTGCCGGAATGGCCTTCCGCAAGGATGACGTTGAACTGCGAACGCGCGTCAACAAGGCGCTTGCGGAGATCATCCGAGACGGTAGCTACGACAAGATCAGTGCCAGGTACTTTGATTTCGACATCAGGGAAAAGCCGAAATTCGCGAGTGAAATCTTCGCGAAGTAGTTTGCTCCCATTGCCACCCAGAGTACCTGATTTGAGACACCACATCAGATCAGGTGCTCACTGCGTGTGGCATTGTCAGGTCAGCCATTTCGTTTCGACCAACACAGAGTGGTCTTCGCCGACAAAAGAAAGGTCCATCCGTGTCCTATCGCGTTGCGATCATTGAACTCATCAATGAAAGTAATACCTTCACGCAAAATCGCACGAGCATCAGTGATTTTCGGGCGTCGCATTATTTCAAGGGCGATGAGATTCCAGCCAATTTCCGAGGCACCGGCTCAGAGGTCGGTGGCGCGATAAAGGTTGCGGACGAAAAGAGCTGGACGCCTGTTTATATCACCGCAGCCCATGCGGAACCTAACGGACCGGTGCTTGAAACTGCGCGTCAGGAAATCACCGGCGAGTGCCTGCGGCGGCTGAAGGAAGCCGGACCTTTTGACGGCATATTTGTTGCTCTGCATGGTGCCATGGTGACGGAGACCGATCAGGATGGCGACAGCCAGTTCCTTCGGGAGATCCGGTCGGTGGTTGGTTACGCTGTGCCGATCGCCATCACCCTGGACCTTCACGCGAACATTTTTGATGAATTGGCTGATCTGGCGCAGATCGCAGTTTCATTCCGGACTTATCCTCATATCGATATGAGTGAGGTCGGAGTAGAGGCCTGTTCGTTGCTGGATCAAGCCATGAAAGGGGAAATCGAACCTGCGCTGGCCATTGGGCGCCCACCAATGCTTCTTGGTTGTGATGATGGTCGCACAACAGATAACGGTCCCATGTGCCGCCTGCTCGAAAGTGCATACGGTGAGATGCAACAACCGGGAATCCTTAATGTGGCGGTCAATGCCGGTTTTACCGATGCTGATGTCTGGGCGGCGGGCCCGAGTGTGATCGTCACCTTCGACTGTAAACGCGTTAGCCGACAAACCGCTTGCGATGTCGCGGACAAGATGTGCGATGAAATCTGGGCTTATAAGGATCAGTGGTCGCAGCCGATACCTCTCGATGAATGTATTCGGCAATTGAAGGAGGCCCGAGGGGCCGAAGGCACGATTGTCGTCGCTGATTTTTCCGATAATCCCGGTTCGGGGGCCTATAGCGATTGCACTGCGCTCATTGCAGCGATGCTTCAGGCAGGTGTGACCAATGCTGCCGCAGGCGCGATTCTCGACCCCGAAGCGGTGGCGGAGATTGCAGCCAAGGCGATAGGAGAGACTGTTACGGTAACGATCGGCGGCAAATCTGATCCATCAGTCGGTGGCGGTCCTTTGACCGTGACAGGTCGTGTCATGTCGGTCAGCGACGGTGCCTTCGTCTTTGAGGGGCCGATGTTTACGGGTTTGCCCGGCACAACCGGAAAAGCCGTGTGCCTCCGCGTCGAGGGGATCGATATCATGATTGTGTCGGAACGCATGCAGATGCTGGACCAGAACATTTTTCGTATCGTCGGCATCGAGCCGAAAGAAAAATCCATTCTGGCGGTCAAATCAATGCAGCATTTCAAAGGGGCGTTCGGCGCGATTGCGACACAGATCCTTGTCACCGATGCTGGTGGCCTGAGCTCGCCTGACCTGTCGAGACGGACTTATGCTCGCGTGCGGCGTCCGATTTTCCCCCTGGACACACTGCCGGATCAACATCACTAAGTGTGCTGGTGAAACTATTGGACTTTTGACAGCGAACAGGGAATTTAATTCGGTAGAGGGGAACAATCAGGATGACGTTTCGTCACCATCGAACTCCTGGACCAGATTGATCATTTGTACTCATGGATGGGGTGTCCGATGCACGCAGCGCCAATCTTCGCCGGGTTAAAAATCGAGGCGGCTGAAATACGTGTCATACGTTTGCCGCTGCTCGTGCCTTTCGTGATTTCCACCGGAACAATGACTGAAAAGATCATTCCGGTCCTCACCCTGCGATCTGGAGGACTGGAAGGATACGCCGAAGGCGTGATGGATCCGTTGCCGGATTATCTGGAGGAGACTATCTCCGGTTCGCTCTCTTTCCTGCGGGACGTCCTGCTGCCACAGATCGTTGGGAAACGCTTCTCCGGTCCGGCGGATCTGTCCGCAATTCTTGATCCGTGGCGCGGGCATAGAATGAGCAAGGCCATGGTTGAAATGGCCGTGTGGGACCTTTGGGCGAAAGCACTGAACCTGCCATTGAGCGTTGCGCTTGGCGGCGTTCGCGATGCTATCGATGTGGGTGTCAGCCTTGGGATTGCCGATATTCCAACGACGATTGACCGGGTCGCGGCCTCGCTCGATGCCGGTTACAAGCGCGTTAAGCTGAAGATCAGGCGCGGTCATGATCTCGCAATGATTCAGGCGGTCCGCGAGCGTTTCCCAGATGCCAAGCTGACAGTTGATGCCAATACGGACTACCGGCTTTCCGACTTGCCTCTTCTGAAAGCAATGGATGCTTTCGCACTCGATTATATCGAACAACCCCTGGCTTTCGATGACATTAGCGACCATGTCCATGTTCAGGAAAAGCTGCTGACTGCCATCTGCCTGGACGAGAGCATTCGGTCTTCGGTGGATGCGCGCAAGGCGCTTGTCGCAGGAGCTTGCCGTGTCATAAATATCAAGGTGGGTCGGGTCGGTGGACATAGTACGTCACGCGCGATTCACGATGTTTGCGCAGCCTTCGATGTACCTGTATGGTGCGGCGGGATGCTTGAAGCAGGCATTGGCCGGGCCCACAATATTCATCTGTCCACCCTGCCGAATTTCACCAAACCGGGGGACACATCATCCGCCAGCCGCTATTTCCCGCGCGATATTGTCAACGAGCCGCTGGAAGCTGAAAATGGACGAATGGCCGTTCCCAAGAACGGTCCGGGTATCGGTGTGACGTTGGACCATGCATTTCTCGATACGGTCACCAGCCACCGTGAGGATTTCGTCGCATGAGCGTAATATTGGTCCGCGAGCTCGCCTCTCTCCACGAGATGAAGGATTCGGAGACCGTTCAGCGGCTGGTGTGGGGAGAGGACGATCCTGTCGATGCCTCAGACCTGTTGCTTGCAATCCAGCACGAAGGCGGCCTTGTTGCCGGAGCGTTCGATGGCGGGAAGATGATTGGCTTCATCTTTGGTTTCCCAAGTGCAACGCCGGGCGTTCAGCATTCTCACCGTCTGGCGGTTCTTCCGGAAGCAAGAGGCTTGAAACTTGGCGCGCGGATGAAGTGGTTCCAGCGCGATTGGTGCCTTGCGAGAGGCATTACGCATGTGCGCTGGACCTATGATCCGATCCGGGCGGTCAACGCCAGTCTGAACATTGCGAGCCTTGGGGCCACATCGTCCACTTATCATATCGACTATTACGGCCCAATGGTCGGCATCAATTCTGGCTTGCCTTCGGACCGAATCGTGGCTGACTGGCAATTGGACGATCTGCGTGTAGAAGCTCGATCTCGCGGCCAGAAACTTGAGTTTCCCGCAGATGCTCGACGCGTGAAAATACCGGGCGATATCGATCACCTGCTTGCAATTGATCCGGCGGCTGCAATGAATGCAAGGGTGTCGCTTCGCCAACAGCTGCTGACTGCCTTCGACGAAGGTAAGCGTATTGTTGGCTTCGACCAGCAGGCCGCGACATATTTATTGGTTTAAAGCCGACAGTTGAAATTTCAGGCAAGCCGGATGCCTATCCGTGCGTTGGTACAGCCGTTTGACCAACAATCGGCCTTCTGTGTAGTCGGCGAGCACTGCTTCATGTTTGTAGCGTGGCTGATCTAAGCCGGGGTGTTCGGTTCGCTAGACCGCAGGCTTGTTAAGCAACCGTAAACAACCTTGACCGCGCAGACAGTGATCGTTCACAAGATGACGGATCAACAGAAGCTCCGGGAGTTTGTCCAAGAGCGTCTGGCCAAGGCGAATGGAAATAATCATGAATGAAATCATCTGCCCGCATTGCAACAAGGCATTCAAAATTGATGAGACGGGCTATGCCGATATACTGAGGCAGGTGCGTGACAGTGATTTCGAGAAACAGCTGCATGAGCGCTTGGAGTTGGCTGATCAGGACAAGCGTAACGCTGTTGAGCTTGCACAGGCTAAAGTTGCCAATGAACTGCAGAAGACTGCCGCAGCCAAGGATTCTGAAATCCAGGAACTGAGGGCGAGACTTGAATCCGGTGAAGTCGCGCAGAAACTCGCAGTTGCTGAGGCGCTGGGTGCTGTCGAAAAACAACGCGATACTCTTTTGTATGAGCTTGAGAAAGCAAGAAGGGAGCAAGAAACTGCATCAAAACTGGCCCAGGCGACGCTTATTGCCGAACTACAGAAAATAGCCGCTACTAAAGACGCGGAGATCCAGAGCCTGAAGGCCAGGCTCGATGCGGGGGCGCTTTCGCAGAAGCTCGCGGTTACCGAAGCCGTCATAACAGTTGAGAAAGAGCGTGACGAACTGAAGAATGGACTTGCTCGGATCACGCTCGAAAAGCAGCTTGCTGAAACTGCACTTAGGGACAAATACGAAACGCAGCTGAAGGATCGCAACGACGCAATCGAGCGTCTGAGGGATATGAAAGCGAAACTATCGACAAAAATGGTCGGCGAGACGCTGGAGCAGCACTGCTCAATCGAGTTTGACCGCATTCGTGCGACCGCTTTCCCCCGCGCGTATTTTGAGAAGGATAACGACGCGCGCAACGGTAGCAAGGGGGACTTCATCTTCCGCGAGAGGGATGATGCAGGTTCTGAAATCGTCTCGATCATGTTCGAGATGAAGAACGAAAATGACGAGACGGCTACCAAGAAGAAGAACGAAGACTTTCTCAGGGAATTAGACAAGGACCGGAGCGCGAAAGGCTGTGAATACGCCGTTCTGGTCTCGTTGCTTGAGCCTGAGAATGAGCTCTACAACACCGGGATCATTGACGTATCCCACCGCTATCCGAAAATGTACGTCGTGCGACCGCAGTTTTTCATCCCGATTATCACGCTGCTGCGCAATGCGGCGATGAACTCGCTCCACTACAAGAATGAGCTGGCACTGGTGAAGGCACAAAATGTCGACATCACAAACTTCGAATCCCAGCTTGACGACTTCAAAGCCGCATTCGGGCGCAACTGGCGTCTGGCTTCAGATGGCTTTGAGGAAGCAGTCAAACGCATCGACGAAGCCATCAAGGATCTGGAGAAAACGAAGGAAGCGCTTCACAAGTCTGCCAATAACTTGCGGCTTGCAAACGACAAGGCGGAAGACCTGACGGTCAAACGGCTCACCCGCGGAAATCCAACGATGGCCATCAAGTTTGCCGAACTCAAGCAGAACGGTATGGATGATAATTAATGAGCAAGTAAGCAGATTTTGGTGAAGCGCTGCCTATTCCCCGTCACGTCAAGAGATGTGCGATGACCTGCTCCTCTGAAATTTCCTCGCAGTTTGACTGCAGATGCCGGGCTTGCACGAGGGACGCTCTATCATAATGTCGGTGACAAGAAGGGTTTGCTGGCAGTGATCGTCGCTCCAGTCGACTTAAAAGTGGCACTGCGCGCGCAGCAGGCGGCGATAAGCGTGCCGAACGAATGTGAAGCCTTACTGCTGGAAGGCGCGATATAGGTTGAAATGGCGCTCGATCCTCGGATGCGCCGCACCGCCTCGTTCGTTGAACATGCTTTTCTTAGAGATCCGACGCAGTGGTCGACCCAGAACGCTTGCGTGGAAGTGACAAAGCAAACGATAGGCAGGCTGATAGCGGCGCAGCCCGTCAGGCGGGTGGACGTCGGAACAGCTGCCCGCCTGCTGTGCGGGACGACGGTGAACGCAGTCTTTTGGGTTGCGGCAAGTGAGGAACTGCGTTTTGTCCAGCCCAATCATCGGAACAAGCGTCATCGCCAGCACCATCATCAAAAAACTTCAGCAATGCAGACAGCAAGGACCACAATGCACAGGCTGCCGCTCTTGTGGTCGATATGCGGTCAATGGATAGTAGCCAGCAGGCTGCTGTGGCGCGCGAACTCAATCAAGACTAAGAGGCTTCCCGTTTCTATCGCTCTCAACGACATATATTTATGAGTAATAGAAGTCACCCCTATCCCTCACCGACGGTATTGTGGAGGAAATCCGTGCGCCAGTTTCCGTCATTCAAATCTGAATCTGGCAGTCCCGAGAGAAGATGCACGTAAAACGACTTTCTAAATCACCTCCAGCAGGCATGTCCTGTGCGCCGTGTTTGAGTGCGTTTTCGATAAGGCTTCGCGCCGGCTAGAATTAACTCAGCTGATGCATGATTTAGTGTTGAAAAGGCAGAGTTCGAGAGTGCTGCGTGCGCTGACCCCCAACATTTGAAATCTGGTGTGATCCAGTTTAAATCTGGTTGCGTATAATGCTGATGAACACAAAATTTTCGTTCCTCTCGCAATAGTGGCACATGGAAGCTCAGCATTAATTTACAGGTTCTGACTTCGCTACTTCTGAGCGGATGGGGTTTAATACGGATGAATGGACAGACCGCAACTGAAGATCAGCCTTCAATGGAAGAATTGATGCTGGCGGTCAGTTCCCGACGCGACGTGGACGCTTTCGAGGTGATTTTCAAGCATTTCGCACCCCGGGTGAAGGCTTATATGGCCAAACTGTCTGCTGATACGCAAACAGCGGAAGAATTAATGCAAGAGACTATGATTGCGGTCTGGAACAAGGCAGATCAGTTCGATGTTGCCAAAGGAGCCTTGTCCACCTGGATTTTCACCATTGCACGAAACCAGCGCATCGATGCAGTGCGACGCGCCCGGCGCCCGGAGTTCGACCCAACCGATCCGGCCTTTGTGCCCGATGAGGAACAGCTCGCTGACCTGAGTATTGCCGAGCGGCAATCCGCCAGCCAGTTGCGCGCTGCAATGGCCGACTTGCCGAAGGAGCAATCTGTCTTGCTTGAACTCGCTTATTTCGAGGAACGCACGCATAGCGCCATCGCAAAGAAGCTGAACCTCCCGCTTGGTACGGTTAAATCCCGCCTGCGGCTGGCATTCAACAAATTGCGCGCAGCGCTCGATAATTCGGGAGCGCACTGATGGATATCAAGCATCATTTGAGCGACGAACTCCTTTCAGGCTATGCTGCAGGCACGTTGGCCGAGGGTTGGAGCATCGCAGTCGCCACTCATCTTGCGCTCTGCCCGGCCTGCCGTTCAAGGCTCAAGCAGTTTGAACAGATTGGCGGACAGCTTCTTGACGCGGGTGAGCCGCAGAAACTCGAAGTATCCACATGGGATAGTTTCAAGGACAGGTTGCAGAAGACACCGCAATCAAGGGAACCTTCGGCACCGCGCTTCGAGATAAAGCAGCCTGCCGTGATACCGGAACCACTGCGATCCTACGTCGGTGGCGATTTGCCGGAGCTGAAATGGAAATCGCTTGGCCGGGGTGCCTATCAGGTGTCAATTGAAACTCGAGACAGCGAAACGCAGGTTCGACTTTTGCGAATTCCCGCAGGAAAGCCGGTGCCAGAACATGGGCATGGCGGTCGCGAACTGACATTGGTGTTGAGCGGCAGTTTCCATGATGGAACCGGGCTTTTTGCGCGCGGCGATATTGAGGAAGCGGATGCTGATCTCGTGCATCAACCGATTGCCTCATCGGATGGCGATTGCATCTGTCTTGCGGTGACTGACGCACCGCTCAAATTCCAGAGCTGGCTTATGCGGCTCATGCAGCCATTGATCGGCATCTAAAGAAAGGCGGCATATTTGCCGCCTTTTTCATTAGTTCAACACGACAATTGCCGCATTCAATGCTGTCGCCAGCGACAGCCATATGAGGTAAGGCACGAATAGCAGTGCCGAGATGCGATCTGGTCGCCATGCGCGAATGATAAACAAAAGCACGCAAAGCCAGACGCCGATGATTACGACAAGCCCCAGCACGGTCATGTGAGCGCCGAAGAAAATAGGCGTCCAGAGGAAGTTCAATACCATCTGGCCAAACCACGGTCCGCGCCGCTGCCAACCACGATCGTTTATCCATGTGCGCCAGCCTGCAGTGGCAATGAAGATATAAAGTATCGTCCACATGGGGCCAAAGGCAGCGTTAGGCGGGGTAAACCAAGGTTTTTGAAGCGCTGCATACCATTCGCCCGGCGGGAAACCGATACCGATTGCCATTCCTACGACAATGATGACGAGGACGACGGCGGCCAGAAGACCCCATTTTTGCATATTCTTACTCCAACCTAGCCGCTGATCCGTGACGTAACACAATAGCCAACATAGGCTGACGCGGTAGACAGGAGAGTGCCCCAGACCATGTCTGCGATTGTCAGGGTCCATGACCAGTTTTTCAAAGTGGCCTGATTGGTCAGATCATAAGTCGCATAAGCGACAAATCCGAGAAGCGCCCCGTGAACGAGTGTGACTGTACCACTACCGGCCAGAAGTCCGGGCTTGACCGCGAAGAAAACCAGTCCAAACACGAAAATCACATAGAAAACGACAGCTGGTGCGAGACGAAAACCCGGCGCAAGCATGTCACCCATGACAGGGCGGTAAAACACGTTCGCCATGTTGGACAACCAAACGGAGTCGATTGCCAGAAATGCAACCGCTGTCACTAAATAGGCTATGAGATAATCTTTCATCGATAGCTCGCTCTCTTACTTGATGCGGGTCCAGCCCACATTGCGACACAGGAGGCTAGCCAGAACGCAGCCATTGGTCGTCATAGTGTCGCCGTCGACTTTCACCCTGATCTTGTAGGTCAGGTTGCGTTGCGGATCGAAAGCCGTACCAGAATATTGCCCGTCCGCAGTTTCGTTAATGCTCATCACCAGCCGGTCGCCGGTTTTCTCTTTTGGTGTTCCGGGCTTGATCCAGGTGTTGGTCGCGCAGAGATCCTTGCCGCATCCCACAACTCTCACCCGCGCGTTGCCATCTCCGCGCGCCCAGTTACCGTTGATCTCAGCCGGCTGCGCCGAGAAAGGAAACAACACCATCATCGTGCCGACCGTCAGTATCCATTTCATCGACGCTTCCTTCGTTAGTAGGTGTGGAGTCTAAGCATGTTCAATCGTGTAGAGCCCAACGTTGATTGCTCCTTCCTCGAACCCACCTTCGCAATAGCAAAGGTAGTATTCCCAAAGCCGCCGGAATTTATCGTCAAATCCAAGCTTCTCGATTTCAGGCCAGTTGGCGATAAAGCGCTGACGCCATTCGGCAAGCGTAAGCGCATAGGAACGGCCGAAATGCTCGGTCTCCTTTAAAACCAGACCGGCCTTTGCAAGGTCGCGTTCAAGCACTTTATCCGACGGCAGAAAGCCTCCCGGAAAGATGAATTTCTGGATGAAATCGGCCTTGCGACGATAGTTTTCGTAGCGTGTTTCTTCTATCGAAATGACTTGCAGGACGGCTCGACCGCCGGGCTTGAGACAACGCTTCAGGGTTGCGAAATATTCCGGCCAATAGGTTTCGCCAACGGCTTCAAACATTTCGATTGATACAATGCGGTCGAACTGGCCCTGGACATCGCGGTAATCCTGCAAGCGAAGGTCAACGGCTTCGCTGAGCCCGACGTTTTCAACTGCGGCATTTGCCCAGGTGAGCTGCGACGGCGACAGGGTTATTCCTGTCACATGGGCATTACGACAGTTTGCGAGATAGCCAGCTAAGGCACCCCAGCCACAACCGATCTCCAGAATTCTTTCGCCGCCCTCAAGCGCCAGTTTTTCAGAAATATACTGCAACTTCTGCTCTTGGGCACTTTCAAGGCTATGGGTCGTCTCAGTCCAGATCGCTGATGAATAAAGCATCGAAGGGTCGAGCCACCGGGCATAGAAATCATTGCCGAGATCGTAGTGGGCTTCGATGTTGCGCCGGCTGCCGCGACGCGTGTTTGCATTGAGCAGATGTCCGATACGGTTCAGCGCTCGCGTCCAACCAGATCCGCGTAATGTGGATACAAGCGTATCGCGATTGCGCGCCGCAAAACGGATGACCGATGTGAGATGGGGCGATGTCCATTCGCCTTCGATATAGGCTTGGGCAAAGCCGATATCCCCGCCCGTCAGCAGGCGACGCAGGCTGTTCCATTTAACAATTGCAATTTTGGCTTCCGGTCCGGGCAATCGACCGTTAACGGCAATGACCTGACCGTCGGGCAGCGAAAGCACCAATCGCCCATGCTGAACCTGCTTCAGCAGCCGTTTCAACACGATAGCCGAGGGGCTGAAAGCCGGTCGTTCAGTCCGGCTTGATGCCGATAGTTGATGATATTCGTCGAGCTGGCTCATGCGGCCTTGTTCCTCTGCTGGGCGGTCTCGTTACGAACAGATGTGATGGAAATCTCAGGCGCTGCGGGTCGTTTGCGTAAACCGATGCCCTTCAACCATATTTTCAGCGCCTCCCAGTGAATGCCGCCAATCACTTTCAAGGTGAGAAACGGAATTGTAAGAAAGGCGCGTAGCAAGGCGGCGTCGCTCAATTCAACCCGGCGCGCCAGATGGCGAGCAGTCAAAAGCAGGCCTTCATCGTCAAAACTGTTGATCCGGATGGAAAGCCAGTCTGCGGGAGGCGTGACTTCAAACTCATATCGCAGCTTCATGTCCATGAAGGGCGAGACGTAAAAAGCCTTGTCGCAGCTTTGTACGATGCGTCCGTTAACGCAGTTATGGACCGGGATCATATAGCCGTGGCGCTGGCGGAAAGTATTATCAACTTCCCAAAGGATTGCCGCAAGCTCACCGCCACAATTATAGCAGAAGAAAACACTGAGCGGGTTAAATGCCCAGCCCGCAATACGCGGCATAGTGAGCAGGCGGATCGCACCGCCATCAGGCAGTATTCCGGCTGCCTCCATGGCATGTTCCACCTGCTTACGCAGCGGCAGAGCCGATCCATCGCCTCTGTCTTTCCTGTAGAAAGAAAACAGATTGAAACGGTCAAGTGAAAACAGCTTCAATTTGCGATCGAGGGCTTCCAGTTCATCAAGGTCGAGCAGGATCGAGTAGATTTTATAGGCCAGTTTGTGAACCTTCGGTCGTAACCGCGCATGGGTCACATGACCGGGAAACAGTGCCGACTGGAAGCTGTCGGTCATGCCAGTGCCCTTTCCCGGAGAGTCAAACTCTGGCGAACGATGCGCCCACTTTCCTGCTCGACCAGCCATGGGCGGCGCATACCGCCCAGATCTTCTGCCACGGCGAGACCGGCCTGAAGACCGTCCTCATGAAAGCCGGAGCCGAAATGCGCGCCGCAAAACCATGTCCGGCGCTGCCCTTGCAAGGACCAGATTTCTTTCTGCGCACGATCCGTTGCCATGTCGAAAATCGGATGTTCATAGATCTCGCGACGGATCACCAGTTCCTCGCGCGGTGCACGACAAGGATTGAGCGTAACAAAAGTCTCAGGCGCGTTGCCCAGCGGTTGCAGGCGGTTCATCCAGTAAGTAATGGATGGTTGCGTCGGGCCAGTGGCTGCGTTGGTAAGGTAATTCCAACTGGACCACGCCGCACGACGATTGGGCATCAGTGAAATATCGTTGTGCAGCACCGCTTCATTTCGTGAATATTGAAACGCGCCAAGAATGCGGCTTTCATCCCCGCTCCGATCGGCCAACATCCGCAAAGCCTGATCGGCATGCGTGGCAATCACAACATCGTCGAACACATGGGAAATGCCGTTTCCGTCGATCAACTCGACGGAATGTTCGGCACGTCGCACGGATTTGATCGGTGTTGAGAGCCTGATCCGGTCCGCATAGGGCTTTGTGATCCGCCTTAGATATTCCCGACTGCCGCCAGTTACCGTACGCCAGATTGGCCTGTCACGAAGAGCAAGAAGACCGTGATTGCAACAGAAGCGGACGAAGCTTGCAGCCGGATATTGCCCGACTTCCATGGCAGGGGTGGACCAGATCGCTGCCGCCATCGGATAAAGATGATCATCACGAAAAGCCCGGCCATAACCATTGTGTTCAAGATAATCATCAAGCGAAATACCGCCCATGATACTCAGGTCTTTTGGTGCATTGCGATAAAATCGCAAGAGATCGCGGATCATCGACCAGAAGCGCGGGCTGACCGGATTGGAGCGCTGGGAAAAGAGGCCGAGGCGGGTACCGCCGGAATATTCGTAAGCGCCGTTTCCGACTGAAACGGCAAACGACATGTTCGACGCGGCGGTTGGAACTTCAAGCGCGCGAAACAGGGCGGTCAGATTGGGATAGGTCACTTCATTATAGACAATGAACCCGGTATCGACGGCCACAGGACCATGACCGCTCTCAAATTCGACGGTGTTGCTATGACCGCCAATGCGGTCCGATGCTTCAAATAAAGTCACATCGTGGCGTTGCGAAAGCAGCCATGCAGCAGACAATCCGGAAATCCCGCTACCGATGATCGCGACGCTGAGATGCTTATGGCTGCCCGGACTGTTCGTGATATCCATAGTCCCTCTCTTCACCGCGAGTTGAGGCTGCGTGTGTGCTGCATTTTCATCGTTTTACGTTTTGAGAAGAAGTTTGGTTCAATCGGCGACCCAACTTTTTGATTTTTTTGAGCCGCTTAAGAAACCAAGCAGACAAACAGAACGTATTGCATGCGGAAAAGCAAACTCTCCAATAAAGGTCCGACATGCAACCCGGTCTGCTCTTAGTTGTTGCCATCAGCCTGTCTGCCATCATGGCATTTGCCTGGGCGCTTGAACGAAAGACCGGTAAAAGCGGCTGGATCGATGCCATCTGGTCGTTTTCGGTTGGGGCGGGCTCAATCATAGCCGTCATGTTTGCAGATGCGACCTGGCAACGGCGTTCAGTGATACTGATCCTCATTCTGGCGTGGTCTCTTCGCCTTGGCTTTCACATCGCCAAGCGCAGCATGCGCCATGGGGAAGACCCCCGTTATGCAAGGCTGATAAAAGAATGGGGCGAAAACGCATCCGTTCGCCTCTTCTGGTTTTTGCAGATACAGGCTCTCGCAGCCTTCATTTTGGTTGTGACTGTCTATCTCGCTGTGGTTGGTCGCCCCGGTTTTCCATATGTCGGGGATATGGTCGGGGTTGCAATCATCGCCATAGCGTTGATTGGTGAAGCGCTGTCTGATGCGCAGCTTGCGCAGTTTCGCATGACTCCAGAAGCCAAAACAGAAATTTGCGAAACCGGTCTTTGGGCTTTTTCCAGACATCCCAACTATTTCTTTGAATGGCTGTTCTGGTGCGCGTGGCCGTCGATGGCAATTACCGGATCGCCATGGAGTTGGCTGTCGCTGCTTGCTCCGATCCAGATGTATTGGCTGCTGGTGCATGTCTCCGGCATCCCTGCGCTTGAAGAACACATGCTGAGATCGCGGGGTGAAAAATTCCGTGCTCTGCAAGGCCGGGTCAACGCGTTTTTCCCTGGTCCCCGAAAAACACCGGGAAGATTACGGCGTTCGTCATGAATATGGTGAGATTTTTGCGTCTGAAAACATGTCCTGCAACCGTTTAACGAAGGATCAATGAATGATTGCCAAAGCGCTTGTATGGTTGCGCAACGATCTGCGCCTTGCTGACAATCCTGCCCTTCATGCCGCATTCAAGCTGGGTGGCGCGATCACGGCCCTTTTTGTGCATGAGTCCAATCCGCAATTGCGTGACCCGGGCGCTGCCGTCCGTTGGTGGCTGGAACAGAGCCTGGACTTGCTGGCAAGAAGTCTCAATGAACGAAATATAGAGTTGATTGTTGCCGACGGCGAAGCGCTCAATACCATCGAACAATTAATTGAGGAAAACAACTTTGATACCGTTTTCTGGAACCGTCGTTATGCTCCTCAAGAGCGAGAAGTCGATGCAGTCATCAAATCCGGCTTAAAGGACAAAGGACTGCGCGTGGAGTCTTTTGCAGGCAATCTGCTGGTGGAACCCTGGGAGATCAAATCCGGCAACGGCGGATCTTATCAAGTTTTTACACCATATGCCAAATCACTGCGCCAGCATGGTGTGAGCAGACCACTACCCTTGCCAGACCGAAGTGTCGAAACGACGACCGTCAAACACACGCCCAAGCAGAAAAACTACAAAGAGGCTGTCTGGTCCAGAAAGATGAGCGGTCTTTGGATGATCGGCGAAGCGGCTGCCATTGACCAACTGTATCATTTCTTCGATACAACTATTCGCGATTATGCCGGAGATCGAGATCGTCCCGATCTTGACGGCACATCAAAACTTTCGGCCCATTTGCGCTTCGGCGAAATTAGCCCGAGACAAGTCTGGCATGCTACTGTGTCACTTATGGATCAAGATCATAGTACTGTGCCTGGTGGTCAAAAATTTCTTTCTGAACTGATTTGGCGAGATTTCCATTATCATCAACTTTATTATCGTCCAGATATTGCTGAAATAGACATGCGCGACACTCTGGCCAATACTCGCTGGCAAAGCAATTCAGTGGGGATCAATTCCTGGAGGAGGGGTAAAACAGGCATCCCGATAATCGATGCTGGTATGCGTCAGCTCTGGGCGACAGGCTGGATGCACAACCGCGTGAGAATGTTGGTGGCATCGGCCTTATGCAAGAACATGCAAATCGATTGGCGCGAAGGGGAAAAATGGTTCTGGGATACCTTAGTGGACGCGGATGTCGCGAGCAATCCGGGGAACTGGCAGTGGGTAGCCGGTTGCGGGATGGATGCCGCCCCATATTTCCGGGTTTTCAATCCGGTCCTGCAAGGAGAAAAATTCGATACAAAAGGCGTTTATGTGCGCAAATGGGTGCCCGAGATTGCAGCACTACCGGATTGTTGGATTCATAAACCCTTTGCTGCGCCCCCGGCGGTTTTGCGCGAAGCCGGAGTGGTTTTAGGACAGACTTATCCACTTCCCATCTTCACCCCATCAAAAGCTTGCTAGCACTTTAGGTGTTTGGTCCCAGCATGTGTTGGTGTATCTTTGACGCCAATACAAAGGGAAGCTCTATGGGTCAATTTCCGCTCGGGAGCGCTCAGACACGGACGCCATTCGAGCAAAGCTACAGCGGTCGATAGCTCCGGTCGCGGAACTGCCGCGTCGCTATGGGATCAACGAAAAGACGGTAAGCAAGTGGTGATCCAGATCGGACATGATCGACGCGCCGATGGGACCCGAGGAACGTAAATGCACTATTCTTTCAGTGCTGGAGCTGAAACGAGACCTCAATGCCGCGCTCGGCAAAGAGGTCTTCAACGTCGCGAAAACTGAGCGGAAACCGATAATAAAGCCAAACCGCATGCGCGATGATCTCAGCAGGAAAACGATGGCGGTGATAGTGAAACTGGTGTTCTTCGGTCATGCCCAGCCTTATCATCCAACTACGCACATTTCCGTTAAGGCGACCCCACCCTTCGAAGTTGAAAAATGCCGAACTTGTTTTCGAATTCTTCGAGTGAGTTAGAAAGTCGAAGCACTTTTCAGGCAAGTCTCCTCCTAAATGACTTCAAAACCCATGGCTCGCCCCGGGGGATTTTGACGTTCTACCATTTGGGAAGTGCGTTCGCGTTAGAAATGAAAATTGGACGCCTTTTCACCAATCTGCCTAAACCCGAGATGCAGCGCCTCCACCACGTTTCCAAACTCGCCTCTTGAAAACGTTCCAAGTGCCAATTTAAGAGCTTCCTGCCATGAGGGGCCTCTGTGCCAAGCTTCCGAAAACGCTGTTGCCAGATCGCCTTCTCTGCGGGTCTGAATGAGGGCGTCAATTAAGGCTTTCGACTGCATCAGATCCTTATCCCGCTTCGAATAGCCTGCCGCATCCGTTCGCCTGCGGGTGCTGACTATCAACTTATGCACGGCAAAGCGTTCTGGAGCCGGAATCGTGACAGGCACACCGCTTTTATGGAGCATTACGGTTCGGATCGGCTCATGGATCAAGAAATCCAGAAACCGCAACGGCTGAGCACTCGCACCCCCAAGGGCAGGCATTGGCGAAGCATGTCCCGACAGGTCATCACTGCCACGATTTGGCGTCAAGAACTCGACCTTGTAGCGTTTCGAATTTTCATATTGTGTGGTGTATCGGCCGTCATTGTGATGGGGGATTTCCCTGAACGTTTCATCAAGCTGCTTCAAAAGATCGAGCATCGGCGGCAGACTGTCCCCCACAGCAACCGACACAGAATGGAATTGGGCGAAATCAGTATCGCCTGTCTGCATAGCACTGATCGGCAGCTTGATCCCCAGAAGACCTGAATAGCATTGAAATGCGACCGTCCCTACCAAGACGCCGTGCAGCCGGAAGAAGCCCGCGTTGCCGAGGGCCTCGACAACATCACCGGTGAAATTCTCCGGCTTCGGCAAGCCTGCATTTCGGGTCAAGGTCGAAACGAGTTGCCGACGTGATTTGAGATCGTTCTTGATTTCATTGAACGCCCGAACGCGTTTTGTGATCTCCTCGTCTGAGATCGGTCCAACATATTTTCGGTGGGCTACACCATCCGTTCTGATTTGGAAATACCAGAATTCTTTGTCTTTAGATGTCTGCCTGACAAAATTGCCATCGGTCGAGAACTCTGTCGCAAACGATGCATCCAGGGATCGCTGTTCGAGCTCCGAGAACATGGTTTTAAACGTGATGTCGATCTCTTTCATCGGGCGTTGTACCTCTTCCGCAATTTGTGTACAACCGATAGCACAGACTTAGTAATGGAGCAAAGGTTATAAACAATTCGCAATTTGTGTATAACAAAATTCCGGCCAGTGAGGTGGCGTCGCCTTAACGATCTCCGGCGTAGATAGTGCGTATATGTGGAATGTTCGGACGGCACTGTCCCATGCGATATCACGCTGTCAATCGGCGTTTAAACGGGACCCCTTATCGGCGTCCAAAAAGTACCCCTCCTTTAGGTTGCAAGGTATAGCGTGCGCGGGCCCGGAACTTTAAATTTAGTGCAGGGTCTGCGCGCGCGGATCGTTAGCGTTCTTCGGCTTTAGCTTTGAGAGCGATTTTTGAAGCGCCACGATTCATTTCCCGTTTCAACGATCTCGCAATGATGGGTAAGCCGGTCGAGCAGAGCGGCGGTCATTTTTGCATCGCCGAAGACTGTCGGCCATTCGCCGAACGTCAGGTTTGTGGTGACGATGATTGAAGTCCGCTCGTAGAGCTTACTGATGAGGTGGAACAGCAACTGTCCGCCGGCCTGGGCGAACGGAAGATAGCCAAGCTCGTCCATAATGACGAAATCGAGCCTGGAGATAAAGTCGGCAAGACGCCCCTGCTTACCATTACGCGCTTCCGTTTCAAGACGATTGACGAGATCGACGACGTTGTAGAAGCGCGCGCGCGCGCCGTTGCGGATCAAGGCACGGGCAAGTGCGATGGACAAATGGGATTTTCCAGTGCCAGTTCCTCCAACGAAAACGATATTGTGCTGCTCGGCAAGGAAAGCTCCGCTCGCAAGCTGGCGCACCAGTCCTTCATTGACCGGCGTGTCAGGTCGCCGACAATGCGCGGTGGTTCGTGCTGGCGCTTGATGCCAGAGGCCATGATCTCGTCATAGGCGCTGCGCATGCCGTAAAGCTTCAGCGTGCTCATCATGTCGAAGATTTGGGATCGTTCCATATCAGCTTGCCCTCCTGAGGCTGTCATAACGTGCGCAGTCTGCCACAGGCTCATGGGTCAGGCGCAGCGCATCGGGGATGGAAAGAATGGCGGCGGGCTGTGGGTCTCGCTTGCGAGCCAGAATGTTGATGATCACAGCGGCGGAGAATACGCCTTGATCAAGCGCCTCCTGGCAGGCCGCTTCGACTGCAGGAAGGCCGTCGATACTGACACATTCCAGGATCGACACCATCTGCCGGTCCCCATCATGCATGGCCTTGAGCTTTCGCCGAACATGCTCCATGGAGGCTGGCAGGACCCAATCAAGGAATGGTGCACCGTTCCTCAGTGCTCCCGGCTTGCGCGTCAGGACCGGAACATAATGCCATGGATTATAAATCGTCTCGCCACGGCCGAAGCAGCGTTCATGCTGGCCGATCTCGACACCATTTTGCCGTATGACGATGCGGTCGGCATAAGCATGTATCTCGGCCGGGCGGCCAACGGCAGTCGATAGCACCGAATATTTGTTGTTGTCGAAACGCACGAGGCAGGTCTTGCCGATCGAGGCCTGTATTGCGTGGAAGCCATCGAACTTGCCGGGATAACCGACCAGATGAGCCTTCTCCTCTTCGAATACCTCCCAGATCGTGCGCTCCGTCTGATCGACATGCTTATGAGCGCGCGCGTAGCTGATGCATTTATCCAGTAGCCAGCCGTTCAACTCATCGTAAGATTTGAAGCGTAGCCGTGGCGTGAAGAAGCGTTCCCGGACCAGATTAACTTGGTTCTCGACCTGACCCTTCTCCCAGCCCGACGCCGGTGTACAGGCCACTGGCTCGACCAGAAAATGACTTCACATTTGCTGAAAGCGTCGATTGTATTGCCGCTCTTTACCGACGAAGACCGTTTCCACTGCGGTCTTCATATTATGGGATGGACGCCTCCCTCCGAACCTTCAGAATGAAAGGCCAACCAAAGGAGGAAGTCATGACATTCGAATTGCTCGCAATCGATCTCGGAAAGTCGTCGTTTCATCTGCACAGCATTGCTTCAGATGGCGCTATTCTGTCGCGCAAGGTCAGCAGATCGAAGTTGGCCGAGACTGTTAACGCACTCGCACCAAAGACGATTGCTATGGAAGCGTGCGCCAGTGCGCATCACTGGGGACGGCAATTCAAAGATAATGGGCGAGAGGTCCTGCTTATCAACCCTCGCTTTGTGAAGCCCTTCGTTCGCGGCTCCAAAAACGACGCCGTAGATGCTGCGGCAATTTATGAAGCGGCGACCCGGCCGACCATGCGATTTGTGCCGGTCAAATCGATCACACAGCAAGACGTTCAGTCGCTGCATAGAGTTAGAGAACGTATGATCATCCAGCGTACATCGCTGATCAATCATGCACGCGGTCTTCTCGCCGAATATGGCATCGTGTTGCCGCAAGGAGCATGGCGTTTTGTATCCCAGGCACCCGCGGCTGTTGAGAGCGCTGATCTCTCCGATCTCGGGCGCGAGCTATTCCTCGAACTACTCGACCAACTCACCGATGTGAATGACCGAATTGCCAAGATTGATAGGAAGATTAGCGAGATTTGCCGCGATCGAGAGGATTGCCGTCGTTTGTCCGAACTGCCAGGCGTCGGTCCGATCATTGCAACGGCACTCGTTGCTAGCGTTGAGGACGGACGTCACTTTAAATCCGGGCGAGAGCTGGCGGCTTGGATCGGGCTGGTCCCGCGACAATACTCGACTGGCGGCAAACCACGCCTTGGCGGAATTGGCCGCCGAGCGAACCATTATCTACGTCGCCAGATGATTCATGGCGCACGTGCAGTTATCAGCCGACTTGCCAGTCACGATGATCGTCGATCTCAATGGCTGAAAGAGCTCGTCTCTCGCCGGGGTTATAACAAAGCGATCGTAGCGCTTGCCAATAAGACCGCGCGGATAGCATGGGCCCTGCTCACACGACAGGAGCGATACGCCGCACAATAGTCATTTGCCAATCGTTGCCGATGAGGCAATGATGAATGCGGGGTAAGAACTGATGGCGTAACGGCACGGACCGCAGCTTCGGATCCTGATTTACGACAAGGCCATAAAGGTCGATCATGTTATGAGGACAGAGGTAGCGGACTCCCATCAAGGCCAGGAGCGTGATCGCTCCAGCGATAGGCCGGATAGATTCACGCATCCAATGCCGAGTTGCCGCCAAATGTTCTTCTCGCCCGGGAGGCGTCCATAGATTGTCGTAGATGCCGCGCGTGCAGGACCCGCCAAAAAAGGCGAATGCCCGGTCATGGGCGTCGAAGACCATCTCCTGCGTCTCGCGCGGATAGGCCCGCACATACATCATCCGGCTGTGGCAGAGCCGGACATGCGCAACCTTCACGGTCGTCGTCACACCGCCCAGAACAACAATCTCGTGGCTCCAGTCGAACTGGTAAGCTTCGCCCGGTGCGTAATAAAGTGGTACATAGGCTTCCGCCGTTACGGCCCCACGCTCTTTCAACCACGAGCGTGCATAACGCCGGACCGTATCATAGCCACCCGTGTAACCCAGATCGCGTAGATCTTCGAATATCCGGATCAGTGTCAGGCGTTCGCGCGAGGCCTTCGCCTCATTAGCTAGCAGTATTCCATCAAGATGGTCACGCCAGGGACCGAGCTTTGGCTGTGGTTGACGGCTGCGCTCCTATTTGAACTCAGTTTCTTCACTGCGCAGAACCCTCCGCACAACTTTGCGCGAAACGCCCAGTTCCCGACAGATCGCTTTGATCGTTTTGCCCTGCACATGAACAAGACGTCGTATCTTCGAAATAGTCTCCACAATAAGCATCCAATAGAAAACCTCCGATTGAAATCGAAGGTCATGTTACCCTTTAAATAAGGGGTCCCGTTTGGATGCCGATAACCCCTCAAATGGGGTCCTTATTCCATGCTTAATGACATCCTACGAAATGCAGCAAAGATGGTGCTTGGCAGAAGCGCGGGCAGGGCCTTCACCGCTGCCAGTTGCTCTACGCTGTTGCGCGCCACGGCATCATCAACCCCGTACAATAGAGATTCCGCACGATCAGCGGTGTCCGATCACTTTGACCAGCGCCTCCACATACTCATCGAACGCGCTTGCCCGCCCATCGTCCATCCTCTCCATGTCGCTCATCCATCGCTGTGAATCGGCAGCGTATCACACCACGCCATGGGCGAATCCCCGGACCAAGATTTCGTGACGCATTAAGACTATAAGCGTGAAGGTTTTTGGTAGGCCGCCCGCAACTGATTGTCATGCTGCTTCACGCGTTTCCGTTTTATGCACAAGCGGTAGACGAGTCGGTCGACTTATCCAAATTGTCCACCGGACTATTGACAAGCCGGGTTATGCTTTCCATGCTCGACGGACACAATTCGAACATAATTTATGAGGGAAAGAGGCGGTTATGACATTTGGAATATTTACCCGGCGCGGGATGATTGCAGCGTTTGCAGGGGCTGTGGCTCTAGGCGCCGGTATCGCGTTTGCACAGGCTCCTGCCTTTTTCCGCATCGGTACCGGCGGTACGGCCGGTACTTATTATCCCATCGGCGGCCTGATCGCGAACGCGATCTCCGGCGCGGGCGACAAGGGTGTGCCGGGCCTGGTGGCGACGGCGGTGTCCTCGAACGGTTCGGTGGCGAACATCAACGCGGTGCAGTCGGGCTCGCTGGAATCGGGGTTCACACAGTCGGACGTAGCCTATTGGGCCTATACGGGAACGGGACTCTATGACGGCAAGGGAAAGGTGGAAGACCTCCGGCTTCTTGCCACGCTCTATCCCGAAACCATCCATCTGGTCGCGCGCAAGGATTCCGGCATCAAGTCGGTTGCGGATCTCAAGGGCAAGCGTGTTTCGCTTGATGAGCCGGGTTCGGGCACGATCGTCGATGCGCGCATCGTTCTTGAAGCCTATGGCCTCAGCGAGAGCGACGTAAAGGCGGAACATCTCAAGCCCGGCCCTGCGGGTGAACGGCTGAAAGACGGCGCGCTCGACGCCTATTTCTTCGTTGGCGGCTATCCGACCGGGGCGATTTCCGAACTTGCCACCTCCAACGGTATCGCTCTGGTTCCGATCAGCGGCCCGGAAGCCGACAAGATTCTGGAGAAGTATTCATTCTTCACGAAGGATACCGTCCCCGCCGACACCTATAAGGACGTCGGCGAAACCCAGACGCTTGCTGTCGCTGCGCAATGGGTGACGAGCGCCAAGCAGCCGGATGAACTCGTCTACAACATCACCAAGGTGCTGTTCAATGAAGCCAGTCAGAAGGCCCTCGATGCCGGCCATGCCAAGGGCAAGCTGATCAAGCTCGATACGGCCACGGCCAGCCAGGGCATTCCGCTGCATCCGGGAGCGGAACGCTTTTATAAGGAAGCGGGTGTCCTGAAATAATTCCAGGAAACTTCCTACCGTTTTCATGAAAGAATCGAAGCATGTGGGACGGCAACTCAGAGATTGAGCGGCCGTCTCCCAATTTCTTATTTGGCCCAGTCAGAACGGGCGACATGGAGTTGAACCGACATGTCTGAGGACCAGAACGTAAAACTCGCGCCGATGGAACTGGACGAGGTCAAGGCGCGCGAACTGGAAGAGCAGTTCGATACCGAAATTCGTTTCCGCCCGCTGGCTCCGCTCTCTGCCCGCATCGTTGGCGGCCTTCTGATCGTCCTGTCGCTTTTTCATTACTACACGGCCGGCTTCGGTATCCTGTCGGAAATGGTGCACCGCGGCATCCATCTCTCGTTCGTGCTCGGCCTCGTGTTTCTCGTCTTTCCTTTCTCCCGCACGGGTTATGACAAGCCGGCGGTTTCCTCGCTGCTGCGGCCGCTCGGCATATCGATCATCGACTGGGCGCTGGCGATTGTCGCGGTCGTGGCTGTTCTCCATGTGCCATTGATCCCGCTTGACGATCTGGCTTTCCGCGTCGGCAATCCGACGACCACCGATGTGGTGCTCGGGGGCCTCCTGATCCTCATTCTTCTGGAAGCGACGCGCCGATCGGTGGGTTGGCCCCTGCCGATCATCTCTATCCTGTTCATGCTTTACGCACTTTACGGACCGTCCATGCCGGGTATTCTTGTTCATCCCGGCGCCACGGTCAGCCAGTTGGTCAATCATCTTTATCTGACCACACAGGGCATTTACGGCATCGCGCTCGGCGTCGTCGCAACCTATGTCTTCCATTTCGTGCTGTTCGGCGTTTTCGCCACGCGCATCGGCCTTGGCCAGTTGTTCCTCGACTGTGCAGCCTGGGTGGCAGGGCGTTTTGCGGGCGGTCCCGCGAAAGTGTCGATTTTCGGCTCCGCGCTGTTCGGCATGATTTCCGGTTCCTCGGTCGCCAACACAGTCACTGTCGGATCGCTGACCATCCCGGCCATGATCCGGCTCGGCTACAAGCGCCATTTCGCGGCCGCCGTAGAATCCGCATCCTCGACCGGCGGTCAGATCACGCCGCCCATCATGGGCGCTGCCGCCTTCCTGATGATAGAATTCCTCAATCTGCCCTATACGACGATCATTCTGGCCGCCATTGTTCCGGCCTTCATGCATTTCTTCGGCGTTTTGATGCAGGTGCATTTCGAGGCCAAGCGCAACGGCCTGCGTGGCATGACCCGCGAGGAACTGCCTGATCTGAAGGAAGCGTTCAAGCGCGACTGGCCGACCGTCATTCCGCTGATCGTGCTGATCGGTGTGCTTCTGTCCGGCTATACGCCCTATCTCGCGGCCTTCTGGGGCATCACGCTGTGCATCGCGGTAGGGTTGCTCAATCCGCGCAAGCGTATGACCGTCAGCGAAATCTTCGATGGTCTGCGCGATGGTGCGAAATATGCGCTTGCCGTCGGCGCGGCTGCCGCCACGGTCGGCATCATCGTTGGCGTAGTGACGCTGACCGGCGTGGGCTTCAAGATCTCCTATATCGTCACATCCACCGCAGGGCAGCTTGCTGCCTTCTTCGGTACCGTTCTGCCGGCAAGTTGGTTCGGTCCGCAGACGCTCACCCTTCTGTTCACGCTCATCATGACCGGCGTCGTCTGCATCCTGATGGGCTGTGGCATCCCGACGACGGCCAATTACATCATCATGGCCACCATCGCCGCTCCGGCCCTCGGCCTTCTGGGCGTCGAGCCGATCGTCGCGCATTTCTTCGTCTTCTATTACGGCGTTCTGGCAGACATCACGCCGCCCGTAGCGCTGGCGGCTTATGCGGCCGCGGGCATGGCGGGTGCGGACCCGTTCAAGACGGGCAACACCGCATTCCGCCTCGGACTGGGCAAGGTGCTGGTGCCGTTCGTCTTCGTCTTTTCGCCGTCTTTGCTGCTGGTAACGTCGGGATTCAACTGGGCGGATTTCCTGCTGGCATTTCTCGGCTGCGCCATCGGCATCACCGCACTGGGAGCTGCACTTTCCGGTTTCTTCCTCGTGCGGACCAAAGCGTGGGAAAATGTGCTGATGATCGTCGGCGCGATGCTTCTGGTCGCACCGGAGATTTACTCGTCGGCCGTAGGTCTGCTGCTGTTGGTACCCGTTCTGATCCGCCATCTTGCAGCGCGGAAAGAGCCTGCAGCAATTTAAGGCGAGCGTGAATTCGGCAGCAGCTTTGTCGGAGGCCGCTATCTCTACTTATTCAGGCAGTCGGCGCGAGCCGACGTGCCTGTTTCGAAAGACTGGCTTCTCGCGCAGGCTGCAACATTCCTTTTTGCGCCGTTATCGCGTCTTAGTCACACGACCTGATATGGATCGGCTCTGCTTCCGCCTCCTTGCCCAGGTCGGTACAGGTCTGGCCGGCGCACAGGGTCCAGCCGCCACCCGTCTTGCCGGACGCAGCGAGGACGATATCTCTTCGCGGCGGGATGTGCGGATGGTAGCTGTACCAGCCGTTCCGCAAGACCGCGTCTTCCGGTGGCTCCATCCCGGCTCCCGATCCCTTGATGCGCGCCTCGGTGAGCACCAGCCCCTGATCCGTGACCGACCAGTGTTCCTGCCAAGGAATTTTTTCCACGCTATGGGTCCATGAGAGGACGAAGCTTGCGGCGGCGATTTTCATGAGGCCGCCGGCCGTCGTGATGCAGATCGCCATCAACCCGACGACGCGACGACGGATGGCCGCGACCTCCAGAAATGCCATATGAGGAAGGCCGCGCAGGCCGCAAAGCCCAGTTCGTCGCTATAGGGATAGGTGGCGAGCATCAGCGCGATTGCTACAAATGCCCAGATACGCTCCCATAGCTGGAGGGGCGTGCGCAGATGTCCGATGGCCGCCGCGCCCCACAGAAGAATGCTCAGCAGCGCCTTGACGAGCATATACGCGAAGGCCAGCCAGAAGCCGTATTTTTCGGTAAGGGGCCCGCCTTCCTGAAGCATGATGACCGGCTCATAGACGGCCATGAACGGCACGGCGAAGCCTGCCACCGCGATGCGGATCGCCTGCATGCCGATCTTCATCCCCGATTCCCGCGCGATGGGCGCGGCGGCGAAGGCGGCCAGCGCCACCGGCGGCGTGAGGTCCGCCATGATGCCGAAATAGAAGACGAACATGTGCGAGACGAGAAGCGGCACTTCTAGATGCAGAAGCGCCGGGCCGGCGATCGAAGAGGTGATGATATAGTTCGGAATGGTGGGAATGCCCATGCCGAGCACGAGGCAGGCGAGCATGGTCAGCACCAGCGAGAAGAACAGCGAGTTTTCCCCCACGCTGACGATGACGCGGGCAAATGTCGAGCCGGCTCCGGTCAGCGCGAGAATGCCGATGATGACGCCTACCAGCGCACAGGCGATGCCGACCGGCAGCGCGTTCTTGGCGCCTTCCGCAAGGCTTTCCAAGCAAAGGCTGAGCGTTTCCCGACCTCCGCGCACCGCGAAATTGATCGCTACCAGAAGGGCGACGAGGAGAATGATCAGCGTGATCCCGCGCAGCGCATAACCGAAGATGTTGAACGTGGTGCCGAAGGCGGCGGCGGACATCACGCCGAGCGCGATCCAGAACAGAACCCGCAGCGGCATCGACAGGCCACCCGACACCGGCACGCCCAGTATGATGAGCGCGGTGAGGCTGAGACCGACCGTGCCGGCGAAAAGCGGTGTATAGCCGGAGAAGAGAAGCCAGACCAAAGCGGCCAGCGGCAGGATGAGGAACCAGCGCCTGCGGATTGCTTCCAGCGCGCTCGGCATTTCGCTTTTGTTGAGGCCCTTCATCCTCAGGCGTCGCGCTTCCAGATCGACCATCACGAAGACGGTGATGAAATAGAGGATGGCCGGCACGATGGCCGCCTTGACGATCTCGACATAGGGCAGGCCGAGCGTTTCGGCCATGATGAAGGCGACGGCCCCCATCACCGGCGGCATGATCTGACCACCCATCGACGCCACGGCCTCCACGCCCCCGGCAAAGGCCGGGCGGAAGCCGGAGCGCTTCATGAGCGGAATGGTGAAAGCGCCCGTCGTCACCACATTGGCGACGCCGGAGCCGTTGATCGTGCCCATCAGCGCGGATGAGATCACCGAAACCTTGGCAGGGCCGCCCCGCGACGCGCCAACTGTGCCCATGGCGATGTCATTGAAAAGCTGGATCATGCCGGCGCGCTCCAGAAACGCGCCGAACAGGATGAACAGGAAGATATAGCTCGACGACACATAGATCGGCGTGCCGTAAATGCCCTCGGTTCCCAGAAACAGGACCTCGACCACCTGCTCGAAATCATAGCCGCGGTGATTGAACGGATGCGGCAGATACTGGCCGAACAGGCCGTAGGCCAGAAAGATCAGACAGATGAGCGGCAGGGTCCAGCCCATCATTTTCTTGCCGGCCCAGAAGACGAGCCCGACGGCGAGGACCCCGATCACGATATCGGTGTGGCTGGGCTCGCCCGCCCGAATCAGGAGGTCTTCATAGAAGATCCAGTGATAGAGACTGAGCGCGAAGGCCACGACCGCCGCCAGCCAGAACACGGTCCGTCTGGCGGCGTCCGTCGCCGCATTGGCGTAGAGGCCGAACAGCAGTAAAAGCAGAAATCCGACATGGACGGACCGCACGACCTGGCTCGGCAGGGGCGAGTAAGCCGAGGTCCAGAGCTGGAAAACGGAGAAGGCCACGGCGATGGCGAACAGGATCCTTGCGCCTGCGCCTGAACCCCAGCCGGGAATATGTTCAGCCGATTCGATAGCCGTTTCGGCAGCCGTTTTTTCGCTCTGCGCCATGAGGAACCTTCACCAGATTATGCATTGGGGGGAACGGATGGATGCCCGGATGTGTCGTCCGGGCATCTGAGCATTGGGCGAGGCGGCAGGCCTCGCCGATCTGCCGGCGATCTATTCGATCCCCTTTTCCTTGAAATAGCGCATTGCGCCGGGATGGACCGGAACGGGCGAGACGATGGTGTTCTTGTCGAGCTTGATCGCCTTGGCGGAAGCGTGCGCTGCCGCAAGCTGGTCGAGATTCTCGAACAGGCCCTTGGTCATCTGGTAGACCAGTTCTTCATCCATGTCGGGGCGCACGATCAGATAGTTGATGACCGAGGCGGTCACGACATCCTTGTCCTGCCCAGTATAGGTGTTCGCGGGAATCGTGTTGACCTGATAGGGCGCACCGATCTTCTCGATAACGTCCGAAGGGATCTCAACGACATTGATTTCAACCGAATTGGCGAGATCGCGCAGCGAGGCGACGCCGAGGCCCGAAGACTGCAGGGTGGCGTCAAGCTGGCGGTTTTTCATCAGTTCGACCGATTCCGCGAAGGGCAGATATTCGATCTTTCCCAGATCGTCGTAGGAAAGGCCCGCCGCTTCCAGAATGGTGCGCGCATTGAGTTCGGTGCCGGACTTCGGCGCGCCGACGGAAAGGCGCTTGCCCTTCAGGTCGGCCAGAGTCTTGATGCCCGATTCCTTCGAGGCGACGATCTGGACGTAATTGGGATAGATAGCCGCCAGCGTGCTGAGCTTGGTGAGCTTCGTCTTGAAACCGGCGGCTTCATTGCCCTCGTAGGCATCGCGCAGGGAATCGCCCAGTGTGAAGGCGACTTCACCACGGCCGCTGTTGATCAGATTGATATTTTCGATCGATGCCTTCGTGGCCTGAACGGAAGGCCGTACGTCGGGGATGCCGGAATAGATCTTTTCCATGGCAACGCCGAGTGGATAATAGACCCCGCTGGTGCCGCCGGTCAGGATATTGACGAATTCCTCGGCACGGGCCTGCGCCGCGCCGAGAACAAATCCAAGCGCTGTCGCCAGAGAAACGGCCGTCTTCTTGTCCAGGAATTTCATGTTTCCTCCTCCCTTTCATAGATATCGCTGTGCCGCGACAATCTGCTGCGAAGCAGGGAGATTCATGAAGATCATTTCCCTCACCACGTTCGCAAATTTCCTCCCTTGGAACGAGAGAAAAACGCTATAGCATTCCGGAGAAAATCCCAAGTGCTTTTGGACGTTGTTAGACGGAAGAATAATTTCCTCCCGCGCCAGGCGGGTTTGACTATATAATTCTTGGGGACAGTTCGAGCAGCGAAGAGCGCGATCTGCCTTGGATCAACTGTCGCACATAGTATGCAAGGAGGGTCGGGTGTTCCGGCACATGGAAATCTGCCGGAATCGCGCCTCACGATATAAAACGCCCGTCAGCGCGTTTCGATAGTCTCAGCACGATATAGCCAGCCAGGCCGGCGATCAGAGAGCCGATCAGAATTCCTATTTTTGCTTCATCCTGAAGGAGCACGTCGTTGAAGGCGAGCAGCGAGATAAACAGGCTCATCGTGAAGCCGATACCGCAAAGAAGTGTCGTTCCCAACATCTGCTGCCAGCTTGCACCGGCAGGCAGATCGACGATGTCGCTCTTTACAAGAATCAGAACCGCGCCAAAAATCCCGATGAGCTTACCAAGTGCCAGCCCCGCTGCCACACCCATGGTCACCGGAGCAAAGACTGCATCGATACCCAGACCTGTAAAGTTCACGCCTGCATTGGCAAAACCGAAAATCGGAACGATAACGAAAGATACGGGTTTGATCAGGCTATGTTCGAGGAGGTGTAGCGGGCTTTCGGAAATATGGGCCTCGGGTGCGGCGGGTGTTCGTTTGATCGGCACCGTCAACGCCAGCAGGACACCTGCAATCGTTGCGTGGACGCCGGAGCGATAGGTGAAGATCCAGAGGAGGAGTCCAAGGATCAGATAGGGCAGGAGACGCTTCACACCCGTAAGATTAAGGACGAGAAGAATCGCAAAGACCAAGGCAGCCAGTCCGAGATCAATTGCCGAGACGCCAGTGGTGTAGAACAGGCCTATGATGACCACTGCACCGAGGTCGTCGATAATGGCGAGAGCGGCGAGAAAGACCTTGAGAGAGGTTGGAACCCGCGGGCCGAGCAGAGATATGACGCCAAGCGCGAACGCGATGTCGGTGGCGGCGGGAATGGCCCATCCGTGAGAAGCGCCGCTGTTCAGGTTGAAGGCGAGATAGATGACTGCCGGCACGGCCATCCCGGCCATTGCGGCTGCACCGGGCAGAATGCGGCGGGGCCATGACGAAAGATGCCCGTCAACCATTTCACGCTTGATCTCGAGGCCGACCATCAGAAAGAAGACCGCCATCATGGCGTCGTTGACCCAGTGCTGGACAGAAAGGGGCCCCAGATGGAAATGCAGTACATGGAAATAGGAATCCGCGACCGGGGAATTCGCCACCATCAGGGCGGCGATGGCCGAGGCGATCAGAAGCAGGCCACCTGCGGATTCGCTGTCGAGAAAATTGCGGATAGTATTCTGGATGCGGCCAGCCATGGGCAACTCCCTGTCAGAAACGGTTAAAAACAGTCTCCGTAGTCAGGGCATTCCCTGGGCGCACGCAGCACACGCCGTACCACCGAAAGTAATCACCTGACATAAAAGTTCAAGGCCTTGTGATATGCGAACGACTTGAACGCCGAAGTCGCGCTTCATCACTTCGTTGGAAGCGGTTGCCTCAGCCGACGCGGCCTCGTAGTCTGCTTCCGTTTGAAGATTGATAGACTCTGTCATCATAGTTCGCCTCAATGTTCGTAACTATGATGGTTTTTCTCCAATCGTTATCCGTCCGTGGTGCTGGAATACCTCCCAAATTTCACCAACCTAGCGGCTGATCCTAAAGGAGAAAGGCAAAGAGCCATGATATCTTGTTTCTAAACAGGTACTTGCAATGAATGTCGGCATCGGTGGTTGCACACCCCCGCAACCACGCTATAGCACGCTACGATATCCAAAGCTACGATCCTGTGCGCCAGATAATTTGCTGCTTGCGGCTATGATCCAGTTTGAAATGATTATGTTCCGGTTTTATGAAACCGGAACAGCTGGCAGGTCCGCCTTCAGCGCACTGACGTCATCTGGTAATTCGGAAGCAGGCAAAACCATGGGAGAAATAGAGCACAAATGCGGCCATTTTCCCAACCATTACACCATCATGATTCATCTTGCCGCAGGCAGGTATCAGCCCGTCAGCAACGGTCGCCGGACCTTGGCTGGACGGATCTTTTTCCAATCCATTCCGGCCAGAAGCGCCATCAGTTGTGAATGGTCGAGACGCACCCGCGCCGCCGATATGCCCGGCCAGCAGAAGCTGCTCTCTTCCAGGGTTTTCGAGTAGAGGCAGACCCCGCTGCCATCCCACCAGACAATGCGGACACAGTCCGCCCGTTTCGACCGGAAGACGTAAAGCGCGCCATTGAACGGGTCGAGGCCGCCATCCCGCACCAACGCCATCAACGATGCGGCTCCCTTGCGGAAGTCGACCGGTTGGCAAGACACGTAAACCACAACGCCGGAAGCAATCATGCCTTGCGCACCGCGCCGATAATGCCCGCCAACTGGTCCGGATCGATATCACCGCGTACCCGCATGACGACATCGCCAATCACGATCTCCACCGTCGCGCCGCCGCTCGCCTCAAAGCGCGTGAACTTCGCCGGCTCGCTTTCCATCATGGTTCGTCCGCCCAATCGCACCGTCAATGGCGCCATCGCCCCCCTGGAAAGCGCCTTCCTGCGCCACGCATAAAGTTGCGACACGTCCAGTTCATAGGCGCGCGCAACCTCCGCCACCGTGCCTGCCGGCGAAAACGCTTCCGCTACGAGCCGCGCTTTCTCGTCATCAGACCAATGCCGCGGCGAACGTCGCGACGGCGTCGCCGTCAAAACTTCGAATGTCCGAACCTGATTCACCTTGTCGCTCATATGACTCTCCGCATGATTCATGCAGAAAATGAGCTTCCAAGCACAAACGCGCTACGTGGGATCGCCTACACGCTTACATTTATTCTGATCTCATCATTCTTGATGAGCTCGGATATCTACCATTCGTGCATCCGGTGGCGCGCTTTTATTCCACCTGCTCAGCAAACTTTACGAGCGCACGAGTGTCATAATCACCACCAATCTCAGCTTCAGTGAATGGGCAAGCGTGTTTGGAGACGCCAAAATGACGACTGCATTGCTCGACAGGCTCACCCATCACTGCCACATACTGGAAACCGGAAATGAAAGCTTCAGGTTCAAAAACAGTTCCGCTCAGGAACCAAAACGAGCAAAGGAATACACGAAACTTGACCGTGAATAAAAACCCGAACATTAATTAAAAGGCGGGTCAATTCTCGGCTCTGACGCAGATTTGCTGAAGTAGAAGCCCTATGATGTACCAATCAGCCGTGCTTGCAGAAGGTCGATTTTTGCGCGCCCGTACATCTGGCGTTTGATCAGTTTCAGGCGGGTAATTTGGCCTTCTGTTTGCCCGTTCGACCAAGGGGAGACGATAGCATTTCGGACTGCATCGAGGTCCTTTTCAACGCCGCCTACAAAGGACCCAATCAAACTGTCCCTGGCGGTTTCAAGCCAGCCTTCAAGTTTCGCCGCTGACTTTGAACGGATCATAGATTGAAAGTCCCCAATGGCCTTGCGGGCAGCAACCAACTCCGGAACGTTCACTTCGATTGCCGCGACAAGGATAGCCTCGGATTTTGCCAGGTCATCGCGTGCGGCGGTCATCAGTCGAGCAATAACCCGCGACGATGGCGTGCGCGCAAATCCGCTCTGGCCTGCCTTCTCAGCCAAACGTCGACGTTGTGCCCATTGCGAGACAACACCGCTCTGTCCTGGGAAGCCTTTTGCTTTCATCTCGCGCCACAGCGCCAAGGCGTTTCGCGCCCCTTCTTCCCAACGGTTGTTAAGCCATGGCAGCCAGTTATCCAGCGAACTCGGCTTCGTTCGGAATACATCGAGGCGTTGACCACGCAGGACATCGCGAACCAGTTTTCGACTATGACCGGTTTGCCGGACAATCTGCCGAATTGATATTCCCTTCTTGGCCAATCCTTGTATCGCCTCATTGGTCTCCTGACGGCGCAGATATCTAAACTGAACCGTACCGGGTTTGCCGGAGGCTCCAACTTCTGAGAGATTGGGGCCACTATGAGCAAAACAACGAACAAGTTTTCACCTGAAGTGCGTGAACGTGCCATCCGTATGGTGCTGGATCACGAAGCAGAGCACCCTTCTCGGTGGGCTGCCGTTTCATCAATCGCTACCAAGATTGGTTGTTCGCCAGCCACCCTGCATGAGTGGGTGAAGAAGACCGAGGTCAACACTGGTAAACGAGCAGGCCTGCCGAGCGATGTCGCCGAGAAGATGAAGGCTCTTGAGCGAGAGAATCGCGAGCTTCGTCAGGCCAATGAGATATTGCGCAAAGCGTCTGCTTATTTTGCCCAGGCGGAGCTCGACCGCCCCTTCAAACGATGATTTCATTCATTGACGAATACCGTAGCGTGTTTGGGGTCGAGCCGATCTGCAGATTATTGCCGATTGCCCCGTCAACCTAATACGAGAACGTCGCCAAGCGCCTGGACATCAACCGGCTGTCGGTCCGCACCCGCAACGATATCAGTCTGAAGATCGAGATACGTCGTGTCTTCGAGCAAAACTTCTGCGTTTATGGCGTTCGCAAGGTCTGGCGGCAATTGAAGCGTGAGGGGTTCGATGTCGCCCGCTGCACTGTGGCTCGACTTATGAGGTCTATGGGTCTTCAAGGCATCATTCGTGGTAAGCCAGTCATGAGGATGGTGTTGCAATATCGCACCCGGTCTTCATAATGGATCGGACACGCGGCGAAAACGGCACGCTGGTCTCGCATGTTGCTGCATCCAACGATCATGTTGAGTTTCTGAAACGTGGCCTGCCATCAATTGCAATCCTGATGGATGCTGGTCATTATGTGTCATCGTCTTGGTATCCGGGTTG
>NZ_JBAKHE010000022.1:0-40847 GCF_049065885.1 Brucella sp. IR068
TTAAGACGGTGAAGACCACAAGCAAGGATGCATCTTATAATCAAACGACCTTCTATGAGGCCTGGCGGCTGGTGATCCAGCGCTACGGTATTTACAATCCTTATACCGGCCGCGGCGCCATCAAGGGACTGCTTCCCCACGGGCCGCATTACCAGCACCCGGATCGGCTTCCGCCGTCGCTGTCGAACGGCTGAAGTAGCCCTTCCCTGCCTAAGAGGTCCCGCGTCCTCGCCTGATGGCCAATACGGATGACAAGCACCGCCCGTCGGCTAAAAGTGCAGTGCTCGCGCCGCACGTAACGGTCAATTCTACATGCTCAGGCTTCTCCAAGCACGCCGTGCCGTCGGTTTCGCCGCCGGTTGGCAGCAACTTGAGTCAAAAATAACTAATTTTGTCCACGGTCTGTTCTTGCGTCCGAGGGCAAATCCTGGCAAGTTGACAAAAAAATACCCAGCGAGGACAACATGGCCGATTCGATCACCGACTTTTCGAGACTGCGCCAGCAGGTCGGCATCAGTCTTGAAGAGCTGGCTCCCATTGTGGGCTTCAGCCTCTCCACATTGTATCGCTGGGAACGGGGTCAACAGGAGCCGCGGCACGCTGCGATGGTTGTCCTGCACGGACTCCTGAACGCCCGCGCCCAGATCGTCAATGAAAATCCAGCCTTTACCTTCATTGACCTGTTTGCCGGTATTGGCGGCCTGCGTCGCGGATTCGACCATATCGGCGGAAAGTGTGTTTTCACATCGGAATGGGACAAATATTCGCAGGCGACCTATAAGGCGAATTATCGCTGCGACGATCATGACGTAGTGGGTGACATCACCAAAGTCGATGCCGCCGATATTCCGCCACACGACATTCTGCTGGCTGGTTTCCCGTGCCAACCGTTCAGCATTGCTGGCGTAAGCAAGAAAAACGCTCTGGGACGCGCCCACGGTTTCGCGGACGAAACGCAGGGGACCCTCTTCTTTGATGTTGCCCGCATCATCAAATATCACCAACCTAAAGCTTTTCTGCTCGAAAACGTAAAAAACCTCGTCAACCACGACAAGGGCCGCACGTTCGCGGTCATAATGAAAACATTGAAGGAAAAGCTCAATTACGACGTAGAGGCCCGCGTCATTGATGCGAAAGGCTATGTTCCTCAACACCGTGAACGGATTTTCATTGTCGGCTTCCGCAAGGATCTGGATGTCCAATTCTCTTTCAAAGATTTCGATGTGCCGGATCCGCACACGGGGCCGAAGCTCAACACGATTTTACATCCCGAGGACGGGTCGGAGGGGCCAGACAAGCATTATACGGCTGGCAACATTGGCAGGGTGTCCGAACGCTATATCCTGACCGACCATCTGTGGAAATATTTGCGCGACTATGCCGCGAAGCATGCCGCTGCGGGCAACGGGTTTGGCTATGGCCTCGTCGGCCCGAACGACGTCGCGCGTACCCTTTCAGCGCGCTATTTCAAGGACGGCTCCGAAATTCTTATCGATCGCGGTCCCGGAAATAATCCGCGTCGGCTCACGCCCAGGGAATGCGCGCGCCTCATGGGCTTCGATGAGCCGGGTAAAGCAGAGTTCGTGATCCCCGTGAGCGATACACAGGCATACCGTCAGTTCGGGAACAGCGTGGTCGTGCCAGTTGTGAAAGCTGTAGCCAGCCATATGCTGCCTTTCATTGAGCAGGCACTGGTTGCAGCCAGGGAGCCTATGAAGTTGAGCGCCTGATGGCTGATTTTCTTCAGTGGGGCACCTTTGTGCATACCTCCAACCGCGTCGGGCAGGAGCCCGGCGGAGTTGACCAACGTTATTCCGCTCGGGTCGACCTTTACATAAAGAACAGGCTTCAGGCCTTTCAGGTGGGTCGACATGGTTGACGTCGTCGATGCCGCAACCCGTAGCCGGATGATGTCCGGTATCAAGGGCAAAAATACCAAGCCTGAACTGGCCGTGCGAGTTGGCCTCCACGGGCTCGGTTTCCGCTATCGGCTGCATGCGAATGAGATTCCCGGCAAACCAGATTTATGGCTGCCTAAGTACAAGGCGGCCATCTTCATTAACGGCTGTTTCTGGCACGGGCACAACTGCTCACTTTTCAAAATGCCTGGGACCAGGCAAGATTTCTGGAAAGCTAAAATAGACTCGAATCGCAACCGAGACGCGCGCGTCAACAGACTGCTATTTGAGTCCGGTATACGTCGGCTGGATATCTGGGAATGTGCTTTTCGGGGCCCAGGGCGTATCGGAATGGAAGAGACTCTTGCGCGGACAGCTGTCTGGCTTCGCGGAGAGGAGGTCAGAGGCGAAATACGGGGGACGCGGTAAATGATGGAACTGGGGGACTGGCTTAATGAGTACAGCGGGCCGAATTACACATGGTACGTCAAACGCCTGAGCGGTAACGACACGCTGGCGAATAAGACGCACCAGGCCGGTCCATACATTCCGAAGGAGGTGCTATTCAAAGTGCTGCCGGCCATCGCACGCACTGATATCGAGAATCCCGATGTATGGTTCAATGTTTATATCGATAGTCATGCTGACGCCCGCCAGATACGGGCAGTTTACTACAACAGCAAACGCCGTCGGAATCAGCGCAACGGTCGGGATGAAACACGGCTGACAAATTGGGGAGGAAGTGAGTCCGCACTTCTGGATCCCGAAAGCACCGGCGCATTAACGATATTCGCTTTTGCAGTTGGACCCGATGTCACGCCAGAATGCCATGTCTGGGTTTGTCGACACGAAACAGAGGAAGACCTCGTCGAGGACCGCATAGGCCCCGTCGAACCGGGCAAGTCCATAATCCAGCCAGTAGGTGGGATGATCCAGCCCAGCCTTTTCACAACAACCGCAACCGTCCGTGCCAGTTGCTGGCTGACGCCGACCGAGATTCCGGCCGCATGGCTGGCGAAATTCCCCAGCGGTGCGGAGATCATCGCCAAGGCTGCCGAGCTTCAGTCTCACGGCAGTCTGATGCCGGATCTGCGGCTCATGAAGCGGCGTGCCTGCGAATATGAGATATTCCGTAGTGTTGAAGAAGCGGTTGAACTGCCGCGTATCAAGGCAGGCTTTACCGATATTGATAGTTTCATTTCCCGAGCACAGACTATCCTCCAGCGGCGGAAAGCCCGCGCTGGCAGGTCACTCGAACTCCATGCCCGCGAGATTTTCGTAGAAGAGAAGCTCGTGGAGGGGACTGACTTCTCTCACCAGCCCGAATCCGAACCGGGGAAATCGCCTGACTTTCTTTTCCCGTCCGAAGCAGCATATAAGGACACGCATTTCCCGTCAGAAAAACTAAGGATGCTGGCGGTGAAGACGACCATGAAGGATCGCTGGCGTCAAATTCTAAACGAGGCCAATCGAGTAGAACATAAGCATCTGTTGACGCTGCAGGAAGGGATCTCGGAAACTCAATTCAAAGAAATGGTGGATGCAAAGGTCACGCTGGTTGTGCCCAAACCAATAATCGAGAAATTTCCCACATCCGTTCAGCCGCATCTGCAAACCTTGGAATCCTTCATCGGCGACATGCGGCTACTGAGGCTTTGATTGCTAACCGGAAAGCATGAACGGATGGTCGTGAGTCTGACTGGTTTCGCTTTGTTAACCTGATCGACGAGTCCTATACACCGCATATCCTCCCCACCTGTCGGAGCCGAACAACACAGCCCGGGTTCTGTCTCAATCATCCAAACCTGCAAACGCGCTGAGCACCGTCGCCCGACGATGCTAGCCTCTTGTTCTAACGGTCGCCGATGTCGCTGCTCGCCGCTACCCAGATACCCAAACCCGCCGATGAACAAGCGTTCGAGCGGGCGTCTGTCGTCTTATGGCGCGGTCTGCTCAATGATCCCTCAGTCCAGCGGAATGGCCGGCGAGGCCAGCGCCAGAATGGCGTCGACCTTTTCGGCATTCGTGACGGCGATGCGGACTGGCATGTTGGCATCCAGTGCAAATTGAAGAGCGAAGGGCACGCCCTCTCGGAAGACGAGGTTCGAGGCGAGGTCACGAAGGCGCTGACCTTCAAGCCGCCGCTCAAGGAATATTACATTATCACCACTGCGCCGGACGATGTGGCGATGCAGGAGCTCGCGCGGGAGATCACCAAGGAGCTCGCGGAGGCTGGCAACGTGATGCGTGTCTTCGCATGGGGTTGGAACACGCTTGAGGAGCGGATCAGCGAGGATACGGCAGCACGCAAGGCTTTCGATCCGACTTACACGCTCTTCAGTGAGGAGATTCTCGCCGAGACCAGATCGATTACGACGGGTCAGAGCGCGACGCGCGAGGATCTCACCGCTGGGTTCGCCCGTATGGAGTCGATGCTTGCCGAGATGACCGGCAGGCTTGCCAGTCCACCCGGCGACAGCACCGTTGAGGTAAACGCCGTCGAAGCGCATCTCGATGCCGAAATCGACGAATATCGCGAGCTCAACAATAGTGGCAAGACGCTTACTGCCATGCCTCTGCTGGAAAAGCTGCTGGCGCGCGTCGGCGCCTCGGCCTCCGATCGCATCCTGTTTCGTATCAAGGCGAATATCGGGCATTGCCTTCTCGCGCTCGGCAAGGACGATGAAGCGGCCGCTATGCTGCTCGCATCATTCGACCATGCGCCTGGCGAACCGAAGGCGATCACGAACAAGGCCTTCGGCCTTCTGCTCCAAGGCAAGTGGGAAGAGCTTCTCGCGTTCGGAAGAACGCAGCTCGAGATCGACCCCGCAAACGAATCGCTTGCTGGCTACCTCGTCCAAGCCGCCCGGTTTGACATGTTTGTGTCCAATCCGCTTGAACTGGTTCCTGAACAATTGCATCGAACCGCTGCCGTGCAACTCAGCTGGGTCGATTTCGTTAGGCACCGCGGCAAGCCCGGAGAATGGTGGGAGCCGGCACGAGCGGCCCTTGCCATGCATCCTACCGAGACACATGCCGTTCAGTTCGCGGCGGAGGCAGATCTCGACGAAATCCTCACCAGCCAAAGCTTCCAACGCATGCGCGTTCTGTCGTTGCCGGAACGGCGAAAACTGGTGGCAGCGATGGCTACATTAAACTCTCAATGGGATCGCGAGCGTGAAAAGGACGGCCCCTTACGGCCGGAAGACGCGGCGCTATGCGGCAACGTCGTGGTGGGCCTGGCGGCACTCGACGAGTTTGCCAAAGCTCTTGAGGTCGCGCGACAAGGCCTCGCTCTTGCTCCGGACGACCATGATATTCTGGTTCGAGCGACCATGGTCGCGATCGAGGCCGGTGAGGATATATTTGCAGGCGAGCTCCTTCCGAAGCTTCCGGCGACCCCGCACAGCGTCGTGCTCAAATTCCGCTATCACGCGGCGCGAGCCGACTGGCCGGAAGTCGTTGCGCTGCTCGAGAACAATGCCTCGTTGATCCCCTCGACCGAGGAACCGATCATCACGACCACCGCGAGGCTGGCGGCGATCAGGATCGGCGTCGATGATCCCGAAGAACGTCGGCGGCAGATCGCGCTCGTGGCCACGGACGCTGTGCGCGATCCACGCGCCGGCATCGTCGTCGCCGACTTCGCCCGAGGCGAATATCTGGAGGACATCGCCGACGCTGCATTCGAGGCCGCCGTTAAGCAGATCGACGACGGCAGCCATGCGGCCGACCGACTGATGGTCGCCCATCATGCCAATCGCCGCGGCGATGCCGCGATCGTCGTCGATTTGCTGGATGGAAGAGTCGCCGAAGACCACGACAGCAACGAACTTCGGATGCTCGCCCGGGCCTTTGTCAACGACAGCCCGATCCGCCAGCGTGCTCTCGCCTTCTTCGCTCGTCTGCCGCGAGCGGTGCGGGAACTTCCCTATTATCTTCACGCGGAAGGCCTGCTGCACTTCAATCGGGGAGCATTGAACGAAGCTGAGGCTGCACTGCGAAAGGCGACCGAAGCTGAGCCCAATCTCGACAACTACATCACCCTGTTTTCCGTCCTGCATCGCCTTGATCGCGGCGACGAGGTGAAGGCGCTCGTCGATGGCCTCGATCTGGCGATCGTGAAGGGATCGCCGGCTCAGAAAATGTTTCTGGCCCAGGTGATTCGAAAGGTCGGTCAGGGGCCGAAGGCGCTCCAATACGCCTATAAGGTCCTTCAATCGGCTCGCAACGATCAAAAGGCCGTCCTGCGCTATTTCGGGCTGATCATGATGGATCCCGACGCGGATTTGATCCCGCCCACGGAGACCGTCGCCACCGATACCTGGGTGCGGCTCGAGGGCGACCGGCATCAACGTCACGCCTTTCTCATCGAGGAGGGTACGGATCGTCCGGCGGATGACGTCGTCAGCCCGACCCATCCGATGGCCGCGGCTGCTCTCGGACTTCGGGTAGGCGATGAATTCGAGTTGCCTGTGGCGTTAGGCGGGACGCGGCGGTGGCGTGTCGCCGAGATCAAGCACAAGTATCTCCATGCCCTTCACGATGTCATGGAGAACTTCGAGAACCGGTTTCCGGACGCCGAGGGCTTCTATACGATCACCATGCAGGACAGTGATATCCAGCCGGCGCTGGAGCAGGTTCGCCGCGTTGCCGAAAGCAATCGCAATCGCGCCGATCTCTATCTGAAGCACAATTGCCCTATCAGCTTCGTCACGGCCAAGGGCGAGCGCGATTCGATCCGTTTCGTCGAGTACATCCGTTTCCTCGATTTCGACATTCGGACCTGCCTTGGCACGGAGCCCGAACGGATGGTCGCCCGTGCTTTGATCGAGGCTCACCGGAAAGACGGTGTCGTGCTCGACGCCTACGCTGCCTGGACTGTGTCTACTATGGACGCCTTCGACGTGCTTGAATCGCTCTTCGGTCGGCCGATCGTGCCGCAGACTGTCATCGATGAGATCAAGACGCTTCGGGACGAGCAGGAAACCACCGCGCCGCGCTCAATGACGGTGACTTGGCACAATGGCCAGTACATACGGCACGAGTACACGGCGCAGGAGATTGCCACGCAGCGCGACTACATCGTAGAGCAACTCACGCGGATCGAGGCCGCCTGCGAGGTTCGTCCCGTGGTCGCCCCGGACAATCCAACTGACTTAGCCATTTTGATCACCCAGTCGTTCGCCAGCCGTGTTCTGGATGCCGCAAATCTGGCGGGTGTGGAACATCTGCTCCTCTCCGAGGACATGTACTATCGCCAGTTCGCCGAAGCCGCGTGCGCCGCAAAGGGCATATGGTTACAAGCGATTTTCTCGTTCGCGTATGAAAAGGGACTGATCAACCATCGCCGCTATGTCGATCTCCTAATCAAGCTCGCCTGGCGGCGCCACGGTCACCTGGCTCTCACCGCCGACACCATGCTCACGGTTGTCCGCGAGGACCGGGAAGATGGCTCGGGAAATTTCAGGGCTGTTGCAAATTTCATCGGAACGCGAAACGCCGATCTCCGATCACACCTCGAGGTATCCAAGGAGTTTCTCAACCGGCTCTGGCAAGAACTCGGACAATTTGATCTGCATTGTATGCAGGCAACTGGGGTGCTTCTGGATCGGCTTATTCGCTTTCGGCCCAAGGATTGGTCGCTACTTTTGGCACTCCTCAAGCGTGGCAGTAATGCCGCCGTGCGTCAGTACATCGATAGATGGATCGCTGGCCATTTTCTTCCCGCGGCAGAAATTGCAGCCGCGACGCGTGAGATTGAAGATGTCACCCGACAGATGCGGACCAACAGGACCAGAGGAGGAGGCGGACATTCACCAGCACACGGCACACGAAGAAAGGAGCGGAAGAAACGAAGGTAAAATCACGGCTTCACCCTTCGAGCCAGGCGGTCGGCAAAACTGAGGGCTCCAAAGGGTCCTCACTCCCTTGCCGGCCACTCGCGTGCCCCAAGCCAAGCAATCCTTTTCGTACGCTATGGTTTCCTAATCACCGCATGGCCATGCCTGAAGGCTTTTTCTTTCGGAGCTATGCTGTTTTTGATGGTGCCAGCCCCTTTTAGGCGATGAATCTTTGGAAACCATGGCGCTCAAACGAAGCAAGATCAAAATCGAGGTCTTCGCACCTTCGGCCCAGCTGGAAACGGCGCGGAACGATGCTGACTGCGCCGGCGAAGCGATCCTGATCCTCGCCCGTTTGATTGGCCGCCAGATCGCCCGTGAGCAATTCGAGCAGAGGGTTGCACTGGAACGCAGAGGGCGAAAGTAGCATAGACTGGCCGGAGATGCACGACTTGGTTCTTGAATAAAGACAAATTACACGTATAATTCAGGCATTCAGTTTCAGAGGATGCCTATTATGCCGACAGTCGGTTCCCTCGAATTCCAGCGCAAGTTCGGCGAGTTTCAGCACCAGGCGCAACGCGAGCCGGTGGAGATTACCCGCCACGGTCGCCGTGAGTTCGTGCTGATGTCAGCCGATCATTACGACTGGCTCCGCGCCGCCGCGCAGCGGACCCATCGCACGACAGAGGCCGCCGATGTGGTGATCGATGCGGTAGAGCGCACGGAGATGGATCCGGAGCACGCGCACCTCGACGACCTGATGAAGTAGGGCAGACACCGTGGCGATCCCTGAACCAAAGCCCGGCCTCGTCATCCGATACGACTATCTCTGGACGCATGAGGCTGCGGCCGGCCAGGATCAGGGCAAGGACCGCCCGACCTGTCTCGTTGCCGCGACCGAGGCCCTCGTGCGCCCGCGCTATGTGGTGCTCCTGCCGATCACACACATGCCGCCCTCTGGCGATACGGTCGGTATCGAGATCCCGGCAAAGGTGAAGCAGGCAATCGGTCTTGACGACGAGCCGAGCTGGGTGCTCGTATCGGAGCACAATATCGACGAATGGCCGAACGGTGGATTGTCGCCGATATCCGGCAAACCGGGAGAGTTCAGTTATGGCTTTATCCCGCCGGGGCTGTTCGCAAAGATCAAGGCCAGGTTCCTTGAATTGGCCAGAGCGAAGAAGAGCGGCGCGGTGCGCCGCTAATCATGGAGTTGTCCGAAGGAGCCCGATCATGACCCGCGTTGCCCTTTATGCCCGCTATTCCTCCGACAGTCAGCGGGACGCCTCGATCGAAGACCAGTTCCGCATCTGCCGTGAACAGGCGAAGCGCGAGGGGGTGTCAGGTCATCGGCACGTATAAAGACGCAGGGATTTCCGGGTCGAGCATGATCCTGCGGCCCGGCATCCAGATGCTGCTGCAGGATGCTCAGGCCGGGCAGTTCGATGTCGTTCTGGCCGAGGCGCTGGATCGCATCAGCCGCGATCAGGCCGATATCGCCACGCTCTACAAGCATCTGAAGTTCGCCGGCGTGCCGATCATAACGCTGGCCGAAGGAGAGATCAGCGAACTGCATGTCGGGCTGAAGGGAACGATGAACGCCTTGTTCCTTAAGGACCTTGCGGCCAAGACGCATCGCGGGCTGCGCGGTCGTGTGGAAGAAGGCAAATCGGGCGGCGGCCTTTGCTACGGCTACAAGGTGGTGAAGAAGCTGGACTCGCGCGGTGACCCCATTCGCGGCGATCGCGAGATTAATGAGGCCGAGGCCAATATCGTACGGCGCATCTTCCGCGAGTTCGCCGCCGGTGTCGGCCCGCGCACTATCGCCAGGACGCTCAATGATGAAGGCGTGCCGGGCCCGAACGGCAAGCTCTGGAGCGACACGACGATTCGTGGCCATGTGAAACGCGGCACGGGCATCGTCAACAAGGAGCTCTATATCGGCCGGCTGATCTGGAACCGGCTGCGCTATATCAAGGACCCGTCCACGGGCAAACGCGTGTCGCGGCTCAATCCGGAATCGGAATGGATCGTCACGGATGTTCCCGAACTGCGGATTGTCGATGACGAACTCTGGCAGGCGGTGCGGGCGCGTCAGGACGAGATCGCCGACAAATTCGCGAATGTCGCCGAGGCCGTCCGCGCCCATCACCAGAAGAACCGGCTGAATGGCGCGCGACGGCCGAGATCGCTGCTGTCGGGACTGGTGTTCTGTGGCTGCTGCGGAGGCCCCTACTCGCTTCGCGGCGCTGACCGCTTCGCCTGCTCGAACCACATCAGCAAGGGCGCTTGCACCAACAGCCGTACCATCGCGCGCGAAGAACTGGAGAACCGCGTGCTCGCCGGCCTCAAGGACCGGATGATGGCACCGGAAGTAGCCGCCGAAGCGATGCGTGCCTATGCCGAGGAGACGAACCGACTGAACCGGGAACGCCGCTCGAACGGCGAAGGCTGGAAGATGGAACTGCAAAAGATCGAGCGGGACCTGGAGAAGGCGGTCGATGCCATTCTCGCCGGGGCCCCTCCCCTGACGCTGAAAGAGAGAATGGAGAAGCTGGAGGCACGCAAGGTGGAACTGACCGCCCTCCTCTCCGACATTCCCGAAGAGGTGCCTGATCTGCTGCCAAGCGCTTCGGCCATCTATGTGAAGAAGGTCGCGGTCCTCACGGAAGCCCTGAACCGCCCCGACGAGCGCCAGCAGGCGGCCGAGGCTTTACGAATGCTGATCGACAGGATCGTGCTGACACCGGGACCGGAACGGGGCGAGATTTTCGCGGCGCTTTATGGCGAACTGCGCACCATTCTCGAATGGACGGAACGGCAGGCCATTGGAAAGGTTACAAAAAACAAAACTCCCGGCGGGGTTGGCGCGGGAGTGTCGGAATCGGTGGTTGCGGGGGCAGGATTTGAATCTGCGGTCTTCGGGTTATGAGCCTGACGGCGATATCGGCGGTGAATGCGTTGATGACAGGGAAACTGAAGCTTTGTTGAAGAATTTGGCGCAGGCACCGCTTGGCCTTGACAAGACCGGCATTGAAGACGGTCTTGTCAAAGCTTCAGAACCCTACAATTGGCAGCCGGGACGCCCTATCCCCGTTTCATCACGGGCAGAGGCAGAATGGACCACGCATAACATGCCTATCCCTGACAGATACGGGAATTAACCTGTGGCCTGGTCGCGTTCCCAGCTGGGATCAGGCATATTGGTTAATCCAGGTGACAAGCTTGCTTTTCGGGGCCGCTCCAACGAGCGTGTCTAGAATCTTTCCATCTTTCAACATGACCAGGGTCGGGATGGAGCGAACACCGAGTTTAGCCGCAAGATCAGGACTTTCGTCTATGTTGACTTTGGCTATGGCTACCGTTTCCTTCATATCCGCTGCAATTTCATCGAGAGCTGGCGCGATAACCTTGCAAGGTGAACACCACTCCGCCCAAAAGTCGATAACTACGTGTTTGTCAGCTTCCATTACATTTGCCTGGAAATTGCTGCTGTCGACGTTAAGTACGCTCATGATAATTGCCTCAAAACGAAAAGTTGCGTTCAATACGGTAAAATGTCAATCTAGTATAACCGATAATCGGCTGCAGTCGAGATAGGATCTGCGTTTAATGATTCAAGGAATGAATTTGTATTTCCTGTAATGATGGTATCGGATATACGATTTCTAGCATCGCGGGTACACGATTGACTTTATGAGGGGAGCGCAATGGCGGATATCGATGCGATTTTAATCACGGATGTCAACGGTATAGCTTTGGCTAGTGAAGAACAATTAGCTCTCGTAAATCTGTTGTGGAAGAGGAGGAGCCGAAAACTATTGCGTTTGGTCCGGAGGTCGGTTGTCAGATCACTACCTCATTTATGGCTGCCCTGGGACAACTCCAACACCGGATTGCATCACATGAAGGTACGCAGGAACACCATTTCCGGCCTTTCACAGCAGTTAGTTTTGGGGTGCGAGCCGGACAGGTTTCAGAAGGCCGGAGTTCAGGGATGTTATCGGTTTCCACGGTAGCAGGTACAGACCTTCACTTCGTGGCTACAGCAGAAACTTTTCTCGAACTACAGAGACAAATTTCGTTGTTGCTCCTGAAATTGGGACATGAGTGCTCCTAGCGTGACTGACTGATCCGCGGCAATCCTTCTGGCGCCTTATCGTTTTTCGGAGATTTTTATTCGGGACGAAATGGAGCTCCGTCCCGGACCATCTGGCCGCAACATCTCGATATATGTCTATAGGTTGGGGATAAGAAAGCCCGGGAGCGCCGATAGTTTTTCCATTTTTCCGGCCACGATGCGAAGCGCCCGGGCGAAGGCCCGGGCGCTTGTCTTTCTTCAAGATGACCATGTTACCACTTCGTGTTGAAACCGACATTGGCCTTGAGCGCATAGCTGTCGGCAAAATCGTCAAGTGAGGTGTCGACAGATGCCTCGCCGAAGAGTGCATATTTGCCATCGCCCCAGCTGTAGGAGCCGCCGGCGCCGATGCCGGTCCAGGTCTTGTCAGCATCGGTGTCCAGCGAGACTTCCGCCACATTGATGCGGGATTTGCCGGAAAGCTGCTGGTAGAGATTGGCAATGCCGTAGACGCTTGCCGTGGTTGTCAGTCCGTCATTGTCCTTCCAGCTGTTCATGTAGCTTGCGGCAAGGCCGATCCGCCCGGTCAGGCTGTAGCCGTCCTGCAGATCGACGCGGCTGCCCCATATATCATGGAAGGCATCGGCATTAAGCGATGCCCACATCAGCTGGGCCTGCGGCGTCAGGAACCAGTTCTCGTCAATGGCGATGCGTTTGCCAGCCTCGATGCTCAGCGCATAACCCAGTGCCTTTGCTCCCGACTTCAGACCGTTGTTGGCCGTATCGGAATAAAGATCGTTGTCGAACCAGCTTATCTGGCCCTGACCATCGACGTAGAAGCCGTTATTGCCATACCATGTCGTCGTTGCACCGAGGCTCCAGGCATTGGTGGTGGTTGTCCCGGAACCGAAGGTGGAACCTGACTTGCCACGGGCGGTGCCATACTGGCCGGTGATGCCACCAACAAGGATGCCGTTTGCGGTCTCGTAGGGCTGGCTTTCAATACCGGCCTGCAGGATGAAGGTATTGATGTCGTGCTTCACGCCTGTGGCGCTATTGGGCTCCAGATGATTATGGGCTCCTTCGATACGCGCCCAGACACCGCGGCCATCGACCATGGCTCCGTTGTTGCGTCCGTCCCCACTCTGGCCGGTCCAGTAGCGGTCGCCCATGCGTTCGCGCAAGGTCGGCAGCCTGTTCAGCGCCTGCATGTTCTGCACATAGCCCTGATAGACCGGAACACCGGCGCTGTAGCGTTTGCCGCCGCCATTCGTCAGCTGGCTGGTGAGATACCAGTCGCCATCGCTCTCGCCGGTAGCGGGATTTTGCTGCAGCGTATAGGCATAGGCGCCGCCAACGACGGCCTTCTTGCCGTCTTTCGTCTCATAGTTGCTCAAAAGCGTGAAGGTGCCGTCCGACTGGCCTGCCACCTCGACAACCTTGATGCCCTTGTCCGTCTGTGCACCAGGACCGCCCCGGTTGACCACCTTCAGATTGGTGGAGCCGGATGTATTGCCATTCACCTTCAGCCGGTCGGTTTTCGAGTTGTCACCGCCAAGCTCGGTATTGAGGACGACAGTTCCGCCCTCCCCGACATAGTCGCCGGTGACTGTCAGTGTCGTGCCTGCGATTTCCACGCCCGAGGTGATGGTACCTGCATTGGACAGCGAGGCAAGGCTCGTATTGAAGCCGCCAAGGTTGAGCGTGCCGTCTGTCTTGACAAAATAGCCGGAGGAAGCGGTGTTGAAAGAGCCTGCCGCACCTTGCTGCAGAGTGCCGCGTGTCACAATTATGTTCCCGCTATTGCTGTTCAGCCCTGCCAGCACCAGGGTGCCCCGGTCGGTCTTGTTAAAGCCCTGGCTGCCGGTGAGGTCAGCTTCAATGGTCGCCGACATCAGCCTGCCTGCAGCAGTGCCATCGCCAACCCGGATAATCGGCTGGACGGTGGCTCCGTCTGCCTTGTCGAGGTTGATTGCATCGCCCTTGATGACATAGCCGTCGCTTGCAAACTGCATGCCGGCGGCAATTACGTCACCCTCGCTGTTGTCGACGGTGACAATGCCGTGTGTGCCGCGAAACACCGCGAACGATCCCTGATCGAAAGGCCCCTTGATATTGCTTCCGTCGTCGGTCCACACATCGTTGGTGTGATCGGCGACGAGGTTCCATGTACCCGAACCGCCATTCCAGATATTCAGGTTGGCATTGTAAGCGCTCATCAGGTTGATCTGTCTGGAAGTCGTATCGCTATCGATCCAGAAGCGGCTGGGGTCGCCGCCCGGCGTGTTGCCAATTGCAAGTGTGTTGTCGGTAAGGTTGCCGGCGTAGTTGAACAGCCGGTAAAGCCCCGGTCCAAGACCGCCTGCATCGGTGATGTTGAGATTGCCGTCGAGCGTCAGATCGCCACCGACGTCGAAGAGACTCTGTGTGGAGGGTGCACCGAGCAGCACGTCGACAGTGGAATCTGCTGCAAGCTGCAGATTGCCTGTAACAGACAGTGTTTGCCCCTGTTCTCCAGCAAGCGAAGCGCCGGACCCGATGGTGACATCCCCGTCAATCACGCCTGCTCCATAAACGGCGCCTGTCCCGGAAACCGCCACAGGTCCGGAGAACAGGGCGTCGACCTGGAGCTTGCCGCCTGTGACAGAGGCATTGCCGCCGAGCATGTTGCCGACAACAAGCGTACCGCCTGAAACATTGGTCGTGCCGGTAAACTGCGATGAATCGCCGGTCAGCGTCGTGAAACCCGCCATGTGATTGAGGATATGCGTGCCGGTAAACAAGCTCTTTAAAGCCGGCGCGAAATCATTCCTGTCAGTATGATTGAAGTTGAGTGTTCCTTCACTCATGGTGAAATTAATGACGGAGGCTTCAAGTGTACCGGACCCTGTTGCCGCCTCACCTACAGCTCCACCAATATTAATTGTCCCCTTTTCGCTCGGGGCATAGTTGAACAGGACAAGATCGCTGGAAACCTTGCCGCCGTTCTGAATATTCAAATTGGATCTGCTACCGATTGCGGTGGCCTGAACATTCAGTTCGGACCCCTCACCGGTGACGAGTGTCGAGTAATTGCCATTACCAAAAGCACCGAGCCTGAGCTCTGAAGCGAGGACTTTGCCGCCATTCCGGATGGCCAATGTGCTTTCACTGTTGTATGCCAGAGAAATACCGGAACTGAAGCTAGGGGTTGGCTTCGAGGCATCCAGCAGGGATCCTTCTCCCTCAACCAGAACCGAGCTTCTGCCTGTACTATTCGAACGGCCGCTTCCTGCTTCTCCCCCTAACCCAACAAATGTGGTTGCGACCTTTCCGCCGTCCTGAACCGTCAGCGAGCCATTGCTCGTGTATCCAACCCTTATCCCAGGCAAGTACCCTCCTAATTCGTAGGCATTCAGGACAGAGCCGTTTCCGGTGACGAGCACTGTTCCGCTGCCCTGATCTGCGATCAGTGGTCCGCCAATGTCCAGCACGGTTGTATTGACCTGTCCGCCATCCTCAATCGTCAGGGATCCAGTGCCATTGCGCCCTATTACCATGCCCTGAGAGGCCCAGGTATCCAGTAGCGATCCTGCGCCTGTGACCAGAACTGAGCCGCTGGAGCCCGCCTCGTCACCTATAGAAGCACCTAAACTGGTAAGGCCACCGGTATACTTGACGCTAACCTTGCCGCCGCCTGCGATTGTGAGCGTGCCCGTGCCCGTACGGCCGACATAAAGAGGTTCGTTGCTTATGGTCCACTCGGAACCGGTCAGGCCAGAGGGAAGGACATCGCCCGTTGCGGTGACTGACTGTGCCCGCGCTGGCTGTATCAGCAGGCCTGCAGGAAAAGGCGCGGAAGCAAGTGCGGCCCCGCACAGAAGCGAAGCAACAAAACGCCTGCTTATGCACGAACCCGCTTCGCGACTATAAGAAATTGGTGCGTTGGCACGCAGGTGAAACTGGGACCACATCTCGGCGCAGCCTTTCATTTGAATGCAAATATATTGAATAAACTGGTTAACAGTTGAGATGATTTTGGTTAATTTTCGGTAAAGAGGGTTCTAGACCCGGTAGTTTAGTCTGGATAAGAATATTTACGTCAGAAATAACGTAGCTTATTATTGTTATTTCCGTGGAAATTTGGATAATCCAGCAAGGGAAGCAAAAGCTTTACTTCGCAAATGGTTTCAATATGAAAGCGATTTATCGGAAAGCCGCACAAAGCATGCTCCCGCATCGGGCTGAAAAGTACCTTTACTGAAACGACGTTTGCCAGGCCTGACGATGGCCTTCCTCAACAGGTTGTAACTCTGTCTGTTTGTTGGTGTGAGCGGATTTTGACAACAAAAGTGGAGAAAATTCCAATAAGTTGGGGTTGCCCGTCTGTTCGTGATTTGCGACTTCATGTGTATTGAGGAAGTCATTTTCATAACCCGCTCCGGCCGCAAGGCTCGAACGGGTTCTTTTTTTGCATTTAACCGGTTACTCGCAAACCGGACATTTAAGGACGAATATTACGGCATCAATCATTCCGTCCGCGACAGCGGTTGTGGCAACGCTCCAGACTTGACGGCAAAGACTGCCGCAAGCGATAGGCATCTTAATACTGGCTCACTGATAATGAACGTGATTGGCGACACCTCTTTTTCATAAGAATTATCCTGATCGCGCAATTGGCACGCGTACTTATGTGATAAGTAGCGTTGCCACATGTTCGGGCAAAATACACGGGAACGTTTTCTGCTTAAGGTAACGGCAAATTCATGAGTGTGAGACCAGGGCACCGCGCATTGAACCCGCCAACATAAACCTTGCAGAATGATTGCGTTTTTAATTGCGCGACTAGATTAAGGCCGCAATAGTTCAGTTGCGAGAGCCCCTTTCAAGCAATTATATCGAAGTTATGCTTTCGCGTGGTCATAATCGGAAAGACAGCTTCCATGAATAAAACTATTTACGCCCTGCTCGGCACAGCAGTATCATTTATGATCTGCCCAGACATTGCATCAGCAGCTCCATACGCCGATTTTTATATCAACAATAAATCTCAAGCCGTTGCGACCTACAATCCCGGTTTGTCGAACTGTTTTGCAGAAGTTAAACCCGAATTTGAGGAGTTGAAACCTGGCGGGATACGCAAGCATAAAGCGCTATCAAAGGTAGGAAATTTGTTCTTTTGCAAAATCACGTACGAGGTGGATTACAGGAAGTGCACGTTTCTCCTGACGCGCCAGCAGACCCAGTCGTGCAGCCTGGTCACAGGATTGTGCAAGATAACATGGGGCCATCCCCAGGTCACGAGTCCGTCTGGCGGTGCCAAGTGTAGCGGACTCATAACATCTGTCGATGATATAAATGCTGTAGCCACGCCGGACAACGGACGCTTCAGCGCTACTCTGACCATCAACTGACCACCTCAAAATAAGGGCGGGTTAACCCCGCCCTGTTTTAAACTTTCCACGAAAACCGTTTGTCCGGATCGTCATTCAGATAGCGGCAAAGGTCGAGGGCTTTAAGCCAGGACGGCATCTCATCGAGCCTCCTGCTAGGATCTGTCCACTCCGCATGGGCCTGTCGGATCAGCGCTACCACAGGATTGCCGGAATCGACGTTATCTCCGACGATCCCCTGATCCCTCATGTTTCTTTCGTAGCCCAATTCTGCAACCGCCCTCGCGTGTGCCCATTTCAATGAAGCTCTTTCTTCAGGCCCTGCTTCGTCCAGATATTTGATGTAGGCCAAACAAAATGCAACATCGCCAGCTTTGGTCCGATCGTCAAAAAACGGATCGAGAGCTTCTTGAACCCGTTCTCCCAAGGTGCATTTTGCTTTGAGGACTTCGTCATCTGAAAACAATCCGCCGTGATTGCTCGCGATCGCATAAAGGCTCCTTCGATCGAGCGTATCGAGGATTGAATAAAGGTCACGCTTCGCGCCAGTTGCATGAGCGGTATCGGCAGTGTCGTTGGAAAGCTCCTTGTAACCGGCATCCAGTACGGATCGCGCGTCGAGAGCCACCTCTGAAAAGGGTTTACTGAAATCGTTGCCAGACGCCTTTGCCCCTGCTGATTTCCCGACATTGGTAGTCGTTGCGCTAGTTACAGTTGCAGTTCGTCCGGTCTCGACCGTTTTGAATGAATTTACTGAATATGTTGTGAAGCCTGTTGAAATCGAAGTCATTTTCCCTCCGAAAAATCTGGTAACTGACAAGTCGCCACTCACTCGGTGCGCACTACTGAATGTCTCGATATGCTCTGGCCAATTGAAGCAATAGAAAAATAAAGAAAAGAACTATTAGACGCAAAATGAAGGAATAATAAAGCGCGCGTTGGCAGTTTCCGAGGTTAAGTAGATATACTCGCCGGATATACATTCATTGTGGCAATTGTTATTGTTTCCTGGCAAGGAAACCATCTGTTTTCGGCTACAGAAACAGTAAGCTAGGATTGTTTGCAGGTCAGCGATTTGTAGCCTGTATTCATGAGAACGCCATCTCTGTCACGCCCGGGCTGGCAGCTCTGGCGAGTCCTTTTTGTTTGTTCTCCTATTTCAGCGTTAACTGTCCATTGTGAGGAGGAATATCATGGTATCTGTCAATCCGACTGCGGGGGTAGCCTTGGCAACGCTCCAGACTTTGAAGCCCAAGCCTGAAGAAGCAAGCGCACCTAAGCAGGCATCTTCATCAATTCTTGATCCATTGACCAGGGTCCGCACAGGCGCAGGCGTTTCCGATGCCCTGATAAAGATCAGCGAGCTCGTTAGCGGCAAGAATGGAACCTATTCAGCCCGTGCAGAAAGCTCAGTCGAGGAGACAAGTTATATTCACTGCCGTTTTACAACAAAGGACGGTACCGTTGTGGACTTTGGAAGCGTCCCATGGAGTAACAAGGACAGGCTATCGGAAGGAGAAGGGACTAAGGTTTCGGACTTGCCCGCTGAATTCATCAAAAATCACCCCATCGTGGGAGCGGCGGATCGTGTCCTGGCACATGTATCGCCGAAGGTGAACGATGAAGTGTTTCGTAACGGTGTCATCGCGTGGTTGAAAGACTGCTACATGCAGGACGAAAGCTTTCGTGCCGCCCTCGCTAATGGAACGTTGAAAGTGCAAAGAGCCAGCGACATCCCCGAGCTGGGCGGGGCGGCGGCAGATTTTGACCTTTATGATGCTCAAGGCCGTGCCTTTGGTAGAATCTGCGCTAACATGCCGTATAATAAAGAGTTTCTCACTGCCCAAAAGGAAGCGGGATTGGCTACTGCTACGGGATCGGTATTCGGGATCGATTACTATGTGACATGGCCCCAAAAAAGCTAACTGGCATTGGAAAAGGCCAGTCTTTAATCGCGACCTCAATCACCTACCAGGAATGCAATTAATGATCGGTTTGACTTTTGCAGTTGCCACATTCTTGTTCTCGACTTCGGCATTCGCCAACAATACAATAACAATCAACTGGCATAATGAAACGAATCAAATAATGTACGGGACACTGTATTATTGCCAACCTATGGGAACGTGTGAACGTCCCATGATTGGTATACCCCCCTTCCAGACACACACGATTGTGCAGACCGTCAGCCCCGATACGTATTCCCGCTCGATGGCTTTGGGGTACAGTTACTCCCACGAGACTGAGGGTCGCAGGGCATGCCGGGTATGGGCATCAGCAGCTGGCCCGCTCCGTGAATCGGATGGGCCGAGCTGTCAAAAGGGTAGCGCCGATGTTTCTGTGCAAATCACGGACGGATACATACCTCTTTCGTCCTGTGTGGTCCAAAAGTCAGTAAGAAATCACGAGAAATGCGATTACGTCTACGATGTATACTTCAAATGATAGTTGGCGCTTCGCGCCAAGCTGCCTCAGTCTTGCTGCCTGCTTTCGGGCCATAGTTCCTCCGTGCCGTCAGATCGCCCTCCTCCCGGCGTGAATGGAAACGCAAAGAATAATCAAAATGCTCATGCTCATCACGGATAGCCGGAATTTATATGGCTGCAGCAACGCCGCGTAGCCATCTCTCTTGGGTCTGAACAATTGCAATCGCAAAAGACCGACCAAACAGACGCGCCGGCAGTTTCGGTTCCGGTTGAACAATTGCGCGAACTTGCTTTCTCGCTTGGGTGCATAGTTGCGCGACGGACGCCGATTGGGCCATAGCGGCTTGTTGCCGCCGCGTTGTAAAGGGTGCCTTGGACAGCGCTTCGGGGCAAACGGATCAGAGGCAGCCATTGCCTTGCCCACGTGTTGCTCACTAAAAGCATGACTGGACATCAGCGTGTTAAATCACAGTACGCGTGAGGTGAGCGATCATTCCGCGAAATCAGTTTCCAGTTCATCTTTTATTGCAATTATATAATATCAAATTGAAAATATCTCACGATGACAACGAAATATTCTTTTGTATATTCTGGTGATTATTTAACGGAGAGACGAAGCCAGATCATCTTTATCTAAATTGGGAGGAAGTTCAATGAAGGATACCGGTCTCAAACGACGTGTCAGTTCTGTCGATGTTTATGACGAGCTGCATCGAGAGTTGCTGTTGAAGGAAATTTCGCCCGGTTCATTCATCGACGTAAGGGAGAAGGCAGAAGCCTATGGCACGAGCATAGTTCCAATACGGGAAGCATTGCTCTGTTTGTCCGAAACCGGCTTACTGGTAAGAGAGCGAAACAAAGGCTTCATGGTCCGCCAAATCCACGCAGACGAAGTGCGATTTGCACATGATGCGTTAAGGCACCTGGCTGAATATTATCTATCCGAAAGCGGGCCGACTATAGTCCCGCTTGAGAGAAACAGCTTTAGTGAAAGCATTGATGCCGTCGACCCGTACATGTTTTTCAAGCAGATTATCCAAGCCGCATCCCGGATATTCATTCCGCATGTGGAGCGCCAATTTCGCATGAACATGAATGTCATTTCGACAACCTGGTGTGTGCTCGAAGGTCAGCTCTCGTTGGATGGCTCAGGACTCCGGCATCTCTGGAATTTTGTACAACTCGCCAATGCCGGGAACCTTTCCGGGGCCTTGTTCCAGCTAAACTTGTATAATTCCAAAATGGCGCACTTGAACCGTAAAGGTCATAATATCCCACAAGCTCGTCAATCAAATGGTTTGCCAGTTCCTCAGCACAAGAAACTATGCAGCCGCACTGCTCCCGATTGAGGGAGCATCTGCACTCGCCAGTAGATGACCGGTATGCGAGGTACGTACGAGGGCGGACCTGATTTCAATTTTTGGAAATATGGGACGAACTGCAACAGGCGAAAGTCATTAAGCCGAATGGCGGGGAGCTGAGGGCGAAGGAAGCTGTGCTCTTGGCAGCGTTATCCGCCTGAAGTAGACGTCTCGTCACGAAAGAGCCGTCTGAATTCGCCGCTCATCCACCATCACGCCAACTGGTGAAAGCTCCTGCGATGGGCTGATTTCCTGCGGCTATGCGTATTGGAGCTTTTTGGCGAGGCGTAGCTCAATGGCTTCCTGAGTAGTCCCCATTGCTATCACCAAGGATTACGGATTAGCGGGCAAGCTGATGATGAGAGAACGACCAACATGATATCAGATCTATCGGGCGCTCTTGAGTGGTCGATATTTCTTTGGCATGCTGTTTTGTGGATTTGTCCAGCAATTGATTGTTGCCTCATCGGTTTTCTTTCTGGCGAACGCCGCAGCTTCGTTGACATCGGGCGACGCTGAAAGGGCAGTTCGTTTGTTCTCATTTTTTCTGCTGACGATGGCGTTGCCATATTTACCCGGCGTGGCGGCGCAATATTGCTGGCACCTTTGGAAGGCAACGCTCGTCCGGGATTTTCATCGATTCGCCATAGACCATATTAGTGGTGGCCCAAAAAGCTACGCTTGCAACGAAGCCTCAGATAGGACAACCTCGATATTCTCGAATGGAGTGCCAAGCGGACTTGAGCAGCTGGCAGATTATGCGTACGACTTTTCTCAGTGTGTTTTCAATTCGATGTGCGGTTCTTTGGCAATTGCCGCTTTCGTGGATGCGCGTTTGGGTATCGCCTATTTTTTCACGCTTGCGATATGCGCCTTATATATTTACCGATATTACTCAATTTCGGCGGCAGCATCTGAAACTGCCGAGAGGGAACGGGTGGAACTGGCGACAATATCTCGTCGCATTTGGCCTAATCTGATCCTCAGAAACAGCTTGTCCGTTCGTACCTGGACAAATCGCCTGATGCGGCAACACGAGCACAGAGTGCAAGCGGTCCAACGTGAAGCTGGAATTCGAAACATATCCAATCTGGTTTTGTCGCTCGCTTCTGTCGTGCCTGTCGCCTTTATATCCATTTTGCTCATTTACGTGAACATGAACGATCACGATTATCTGGCGTCCTTGTTTGTGACGATGCCGCGAATGTTCAGCATCCTTGCACTTGCCAGTTTGCTTCTGGCTATGGTGTTCGAATTCAGTTCGGTGTATGGGCAGCTACGCATTGTTGAAGAGCTGTTCGGGGACGTGCCAGAGGTGGGCTCGGTCAAGCTCTCGTCTATTTTGGTGGAAGCAGATGGTGATTTGATATCGGTTTCCGACCTTGATGAGTTTTTCGAGCTTTGCCAGAATTCCACCCGAATAAAAATTCGCGGAGAGAACGGTGTGGGTAAAACTTCCATGTTGTTGACTGTCAAAGATGCCTTACAGGATGGCGCGTTCTATCTTCCGGCTGCGTCAGCACTGGATCTGCCTGGCAAAACCGGAGGCGGTTCGACCGGTCAAGCTAAGAAGGATGAAATTCAGGCTGCCTTGCGCGATTTGCCCCCAAGCCTGTTGTTGCTTGACGAATGGGATGCGAACCTTGATGCAGAAAACAGGCGAGACATCAACACGCTGATCGGCGACGCTATTACGAAGGGCTTCACAGTCGTCGAGATATCTCATCGTTAGCATATAGAATCCGGTACGCCCTGCCCAGGCGGTGAATGAGCTTTTCGGTCTTGGTAAGGAAATCCAAGGCAAAGAAAATTACACCGGATATCATAGGGAGTCTTTATGATATCCGGTGTTTTCATGCTTAGACTCAGTTAACGAGTCATCACAAGAAAATTGTTTCAAATAAGTTTTCCAGAAGAGCAAAAATATTTTCAAGAACCTCTAGTCCCATGTCCTTCTCCTCTCACGATGAATTCCAGTTTACACATTTATGATATTACATGATTATTATAGCAATAAGTTTATATTTTTCAAGTTCTTGTCAATAATTACACACCAAAAGGAATCGATGATACATAACAACGGCATAAACTCGAATTAATCGGAACATTAGCGAGACGTATTATTGTATTGCCCACATAAATCTTCGATTTTCGGTAGCGTGATCCGTCAACCGTTCGGATTATAAGCAAGTAACGCGCGGGCCAGCGATAGCCATAGGGCTCGAATGCCAACCTTTCGCCCCGCTCTGAGCGGGGCGTTTGAGCTTCATCCGCCTTTGCCGGGTTCATCCGTCAAGCCGGTGGACGCCTCATGCTCGATGCGTGCCTTATCCGGCTGGGCTTGATCAGCATCATGAACCTTCGATTGCCGTTTGCGAGCACCGTCTTTCAAATCGCCTTTGGCTGGATACCCCTTGAGCCCAAGGACTGGCATCCGCGTAGTTTTGCCCATCCATTTTACCCAGGCTGTGGCCTCCGTTCCTCTCGCCTCGTCGAAATCGCGAGGGTTTCCGCCAAGTGCGATTATCTCTTCGGTATTTTTTTCCATCAGCTTGTTGTAGTACCGTCTGACGGCCCTGCCCTTCAGTATCGACAAAATTGCCCGATATCGTTGACGCTTTGCGTCAAGCTGCCTCAGTCTTGCTGCCTGCTTTCCGGCCATAGTTCCTCCACGCCGTCAGATACGCTCCCTCGCCTGCCCGGCCATCACGGCGATAATGAAGGTGCCAGATGCCGTTGCTCCACTCCCTTGCGGATCGAACACGCCCAATCGGGCCTTTGAGAGATGCAAAGCCGGAGGCAGCTCCTTGAATTCGCCTTCAATACTGAACGACAAGCAAAAGCAGGATAGGCACAATAATCTTGCGACAGAAACGATTGCTTCTATCGCAATTCACATTGCTACCGCCAACCATCCTTCAGCTCTGCGGAGAATACTCCAGGTTTGGTATGTGGGCTGTAAAATCGCAGGTCGATCGACCCTGTCAAGGAGAATGGCGCCAGATTCCCCGGGGAGTCTTCAGGGAATCTGGCGCGATAGATATATTTCCTATCCCAAAAGCATCTGTAAAAGCTCACCTAAAACAGGCAGGTTAACTAGAATATGCAGAAGTTGAGACATAATACACCCTTTCCAGTTCTCAGCAAAGGCTCCATTTTTTGTATGTATATATTGTATCAAACTTAGGAGGTCAGCAACAAAAATTTTAATTCCTTGTCACTGGAAATTTATTCTTAAATTCATTGATTTAGAGACTATAAAAAAATTGAAAGTATATTTTGCATACATGCAACAGGCAAAAATCGGGAATCGGCGCGATAGGCGTTCGGTAAGGAGTACTCAAAACAGACCTGTCGACAACTTCAGTTTCTGTCGGGTGGTTGTTGCGAACTTTCTCGCGCTTCGGGATCGAGGCGGCGCCAGGCCAGTTCAGCCAACTGCTTCTCGTGGCGGCTAAACGTTGTTACCCTTGGAGCGCTTCCCGGTCCAATGGATCCACCGCGAGTAATTCCTTAAAACCCAACAAATGCAACGGGCCCCGAGAAGCCGTTCGCAAATTTCATCGCAAGGACGATTTCAATTTCGGAGAGTTTGTGATGGCCTGCAGAAGACTCCTATCCGAGACTTGTCTAATAATCCGTACCGGTGCATTGGCCCTATTCAGTCAGCGTTATACCAACTCGGGACAAAGAAAAGCGCATTTTTTAGTCCGTTTGTCTGCCGGTGCGCAAATAAGAAAAAGGTGGCTCTTTCTCCTCCCCGCAATGCCATCCCGAAGGAGACCGGGGATATGACAATCTGCTGCACAGCGCCCGCAGTTATCGGTTGTTATGCCACGCTGTTCAGCATTGTATTCGACGGGCCGCGGGGAATAGACGCCACCCTCTTAAAGTTCACTGGAGCACAGACGATGGCAGTCCTCTTGTTCGCCTCCACTCTATCGTCGCCGCTCCTCCTGAGTCCATGTTTGAAGCACGAGTTGCGAACAATATCAGGCGTGGGGTTTAATCGGCCGTTCCGTCTCACCCCAGGTTTCAGGTGGCGGGACAATCCTGCATTGCCCCGCCGCTTTCTGACTTAAAACGAAACCCGAAACCCGAGCGTTCCCTTGTAGGAATAGCTGTCACCGAAGCTGGACAGGCTCGTATTTATCGAGCCTTCGCCGTAGACCGAGTACTTGTCGTTGTTCCAGTTATACGAGCCCCCTACACCGATGCCGCCCCACAGGCGTTCCTGACGGCTAGTGAAGTTGGTTCCGGAAACGTTGACTTTCGTACCGTCAAGGAACTCGTTGTAGAGATTGGCGATACCGTAGACGTGCGTCCGGTCAATCATGCCCCGGCTGTTATACCATGAGCTTTCATGATCGAGTGTTACGCCGAGGCGGCCCTGTAGGCTGTCGCCCTGTCCCAGCGAGACGCCGGTGCCAAAGACATCATTGAAGTCATCGAAATCGATGCTCGAGTAAACCAACTGGGCTTGTGGCGTGACGGACCAGCCATCGTTGAGCATGATCCGCTTGCCGCCCTCAAGCGACAGCGCGTATCCGAACCCGTCATTTCCTTCGACAAGTGGGATATCGCCGCCGCCAAAGCTCAGATCGCTGTCATACCAGGTGACTTGTCCTTGAGCGTCGAGATAGAACCCGTTATCGCCGTACCAGGTAAGTGTGCCGCCAAGGCCATAACCGTCGGTTCGAATGCGACCGCCGCCGTTATCGGCGTCATAGGGCGAGGAAACATCGGCCGAACCTCGGACATAGTGCACAGTGACACCGCCGATAAGCCTGCCGTTCTCGCCTTCATGAAGCATGCCATCGATGCCTGCCTGTAGCTTTAAACTGTCGAGCTCGTACTGCGCGCTCGAAGTAGAAAAGCGAGGATCGATTTTTGTATGCGCTCCTTCGACACGGCCCCAGACGCCATTCTTTTCGATAAAGGCACCGGCCTCCTCTGCGGGAGCGATCGGAGCAATGGCATCAGCTCCTTCCGACACAACGCGATTGCCTGCACCATTCCAGTAACGATTACCGACGCGCTGTTGCAGAGTCGGTAATCCATTCAAGCCGAGCAGGACCTGCGGATACGCTTCGTAAACCGGAACGGCTGGCTGGTACAGCGGCGACGGCTCAGGAACATTTACAACAGGCGGCGTGCCAGTGTCCGGAGGAGTGCCATTGTCAGGCGGCGTACCGGTACCCGGAGGTGTTGGCTCATCTTGAATCCGCTGCGACCGCAGATACCAATCGCCATCGGTTGGATTACTCACACCGTTCTTAAAGAGACCGTATGCATAAGCGCCAGCGATTACGTACTGGTTGCCGTCCATCTGGTAATTGCCCTGGAGCGAAAATACACCATCTGACACGCCAACAATGTCGATAACTTTGATGCCTTCAACGGTCGGGGCGCCCGCGCCGTTCACGTTGTAGACGGAGACATTGGTGCTGCCGCTTGTGTTTCCGTTGACAACCAGTCGGTCTGTCGCAGAGGAATCATCTCCAAGAACCGTGGAAATTTCGAGCAACCCGCCATTGCCAACATAGTCACCAACGGTTGTCAGCGTCGTGTTGGCGGCTGAGGAAAGCTTGACATTTCCACTGTTGACCAAAGAGCCGACCGTGTTGCTGTTTCCGGCCAGGTCCATCGTGCCGGTAGCGGCAATATTGTAGTCTGAAGCACTGCTGAACGTGTTCAGACCACCGGAGGCAAGAGTTCCGCCAAATACATTCGTCGGCCCCGAATATGTGCTTGCGCCAGTCATCGAGGTAAACCCGTCATGCACTTCGACCGCGCCCGTACCCGTAATCGCAGCAGAAAACGCGTAACCGCCGGTCGCGTCGCTGTGATTAAAGACCAGCTTGCCAGTTCCGTCACCAAAGTTCACTGACGGAGCATTGATGATGCCCGGGGCACTCGAGGTCGCTCCAGCAGCGGCGCCAATATTCAAAGTGCCCGTAGAGCCGGTCTGGGCTGCAATGTTGACCCCTCCCGACGCGTTAAGAACGCCGCCATTGCCGATCGTGAGCTCGCCTGATCCCGCATCGCCAACAGCAACCGTGGCAGCTGTAACGGAGGTGCCGTTACCCCCGATACTAACCCAGCCGTTGCCGGTGATGAGGCTTCCGACGCTCAGAGCACTGCCAGCAGTAACATCGGCACCATCCTGAACGTTGAGAACGCCCTGCCCCATGGCACCAATATTTATGCCTTGTGCCGCGGTCATAGTTGAATCACTGCCGGTCACTGTGATTGCACCGTTGGCCGTTGGGCTCGTCCAGGTGTCGCCGCCTGCATTAATCCAGCTGTCACTGCGCAACGCGCCACCGTTTTGGATAGTGAGTGTACCGGTACCCGCAGTGGCCCCAATCAACACGGCAGCGTTCGAGTAGATTTCAGATCCGGCACCGTCCACAACGACGGAGCCTTGTGAAGTCGCCCCGATGTTGCCGACAAACAAGCCACCTATACCTAGAGGGCCTGTAATGTTCACTTTGCTGCCGCTAAGAACACTTAGCGTACCTTCCGTGCCCTCGGCCATCCCTACGCCGATCGAACCAACGGAGTTCCACACCGAATTATCACGCAGGGTCACGCTGCCGGTAGAGCCAGCCACCTGTGCGATGCCAGCCGCATTTCCGACATTGCCAGTCGTGGTAATTGTACCGTTGGTGACAGCGACGGAGCTGTTGGTCCCGGATTGATTGCTGACGAGCAACCTTTCACTCGTCAAAGTGCCGCTATCGATAACGAGATCACCTGCAGCTTGATAACCAACCCACACATATCCGGGAGAGGTAACCGCCCCTCCGCTCTGGATAGTAAGCGATCCGTAGCTTGTGTTGCCAATAGCGAGGTCGCCCCCGACGTTCCACGGGCTACCGCCCGGATAAGCGGGATTGAGGTCTCCTCCGGCGATGATCTGTTGTGCCACGGCCGGTGAAACCGCCATTGCCATGGTCAATGCAATCGCTGTTGAAGCGAGCAAACCTTTGGTCACTTTGATTCGATTCATTTTGCCTGATGCTTTCGTTAGACCACGACCGAGCAGACTGGCTCGCCCAAGCTAAGCCAGCGTCGGTGGTGAGAATGGGGGGAACAAAGCTTTCAAAAGCGCAAAGCCTCCGGTGGGGACGTGGAAAGTCGATTAAACCGCCCACATTCGATCCAGAAATATTGCTGCCCAAAATTCATGCTACTGCCCCCACCAAACGTGGCGAGACTAGAATCGAATCTTCTACAACTCAATACAGTATTTTCTAATAAATACTGTATTTCGGATAACTGCTGGTTGCGCTTCTAATTTTAAATTACTAAAAATAGAAAGCTATGTACGGAAGCGTACGATAATATTATTATTTCACTACTTTTGGGTTAGATTATTTTTTTATACAACCAAACTTAGCTGCGCGCTAAATTTTAAACTTATTTCTCCGACGATTCGATGCCGGCATCGGCCATCCTATGGCCTTGCCGGCTGGGCTGCTTATAGATCTCTGGCCTGGGCGTCTGGCCTTTGTGATTTGTGTTAAAGGCTAAGGCTCACACCGCCGCGCGAGGCTCTGGCGACGCGAGCTGCAAGGGCAAGCTGGATGCGCGGGACTAGACAGACACGATTGAGCTGAACGCAGCGAACGGGAGTACGTCGGTGCAGCCCTCAAGAAGGCGGTTCAAACTCAACGAACGCCGATTGCGCTTGTTCGCTCTCTCGGTTGTCGAGGCTTTTCCACTCGAACCGATATCATCAATAATTGCGTGAACATGTAATAGACGTCGCGGAACAGCTCCGCTTCCACTGGCACAAGGATGCGGATCCGCGAACGGACGGTGTCGAAAAAGCACGTCTGAGAAACCGTCACTTTCTAACTATGGCTGGCAGGAATCTGGACGCGGTCGTCAGGGACAAGGCCAGAAATTATTTCTACACCTGCTGGAAACGTGCCTCCCAAGACGACAGGGACGGGGATGATTTGTCCTGTCCGACGGACATTTATGTATGGGCCGCGTTCGTCCGTGAATATCGCGGATGGAGGAACGACTATCGCTGCAGGGCTGGAATATGATTTTATGGTCATGCGCACGGTCATACCTATCCGGATAGCCTTGCGCAGAGCCTCGTCCTCGCTGGTAAACGAGACACGCACCTCGAAAGCGGCTGCGTTGGGACTGCTGCGTTCGCGGCTAGCCTCAGCGCTGACACTGACGACTTTTCCATATATCGTGCTTTCGGGAAATGCTTCGCTGATAATAGCGACAGATTGGCCGATCCTGATTTCGTTGACATCAACCTCATCGACAATGCCGATGGCTTTAAAGCTCGTCACATCTGCTATGGAAAACAAAGCTGTTCCCCTTGTGAGACTGGCACCCGGTTCTGTTGAGGCGTCCCCTCGGCCATCTCCGGCTCTGGACGGCGGTCGTGTCAAAATCCCACTAACGCCTGCTACAATGTTAGAACCGGCCATTTGCCTTTCCAGATCGAAAAGACGCCAACGCGCATTCTCCAGATCAAGTAGCAAAAGCTCTCGGTTCGCAGTGTTTCCACGTTGCGCGGTTGCCTCCAGTTCATCCTGGGCGCTCGCGACGAAAACTCGTTGCGCATCTCGCTGCTGAACCAGACCCTCATATTCATTTCGTGCTATAATCCCTTGATCCAGCAAGCGTTTGAGTTCGGTGACCTGCTGCTCCAGATGGGCCAAGGTCGATTGTGCCGCGCCCAGTGCACGCCTTGCACGTTGCATTTCGGGGCCGCTATCCCAGTTTTCCAAGCCGTCTAATGCCAGCTTCGCTTTGAGATAAACAGATTTCGCCTCCCGATAACGGCTCGCAACGTCGGCTGTATCCATCACTGCCAGCACAGAACCTGCTTCGACATAATCGCCGAGTTGAACGCGCTTTTCGCGGATCGTCCCATCAAAGGGCGCGCCTACCGCCACGACATTTCCTGCCGCGATGGTTCCGGAGATATGCAGTTCAGCAGACACTGGCTGGGGAGTAGCTATGATTTCCCGCAGGCGCTGCAACCTGCCAGTTTTCTCTTCAATATTGGCTGGTGTGATCGCGTTCGCTTTCCAATACCATAGGTATCCGCACAACAGGAAAATTGCTGATGCTGCCGCCATGGCCACTACCCTGCACCGGCCCCGAGTAGCGTTGGACGCTCCATCTTGCACGAATTTCGTAAGGTCACTGATGCCCATGTCAATCTTCCAAATTGATCTTCCAGGTGTCCAGTGCTGTTCCCAGTTCAATATCAAGACGGGTCAGCGAATTAAGATAGCCGATGCGCGCAGCCAGAAGCTGGTTTTCGCTTGAGCGAAGATTGTCCTGCAGGGAACGCACCTGAAAGTTCGTTGAACGGCCCGCATTGAGTTTGATTCGTTCAATCTCTATAGCCCGGGCGGCAAGGTTGTGAGCACGCTCCGCCACAGCCAATTGCTGCCACAGAAGGTCCACCTCCGATGCACTGCGCCGGATTTGAATTTCTATTCCGGCCCGGATATCGCTCAATTGTAGCAGGGAACTGCGGTAACTCGTGTTTGCCTGCACCAACTGTTGTTTGCGGGAGAGGTCGTTAACCGGGAACTTGAAGCGCAGACCTCCCCCGATATCGGCAAAGTCATGCGAAGGACCGCCATCTGCCGTTTCATGTCCAATTCGTCCCCTGGCGAACAGGGAGACGTCCCACAGTTGCTGATTTCTGGCGACCGTAATCCCGAGCTTTTCCTGCTCAAGCACATACAACTGGGCTTGATAGTCGGGCCGTTGCGCAATTGCTGTGCGAAGCAGGTTATCCAGTTTTATATCCGGCTTTTTCAGAGCAATGGACTCACGAGCGATAACGGGTGTTGATAGATCAAGATCGAGCAGGTTCAACAGGGCGAGCCGGGCAGCTTCTATCTTTTGTTTTGCCTGAAAGACCCGAAGTCGCTGCGTTGACAAATCGGCTTCGGTCACTACCGCATCCATTTGTGCCATTCTGCCGGAGCTGATCAGTGACCTGTTGATTGAAAGGAGGTTCTCTGTTCTCGAAACGCCATCGTCGGCCAGTTTCAATTCCTCTTGTGCCAGCAGCAGGTCGCGATGGGCGAAAATGATAGCACCGATGGTTTCCGATAGGGTCGCTTTCAAACGCAATCTATTGATTTTTTCACCAAGCCTGGCTTGCCTGATAGGAGCAAGATTTATCTCCGAACCTGCCCCGCGCAACAGTGGCTGTTCGACGTTCAGCTCCGCGGCGGTCTGGCGGCCTTGCCCTGCCTCAGACCAGTGGGTGTGGTTGTTCCAGCTGAAGCTGAAAGTCGCACCCGCTGGCGTCAAGAGCGTGACCGCAGGAACGACGTTGAGGATTGTACTATTGACATTGCCGATACGCTGGCGCGCAATCTCGCCCTCAATGGCAAGTTTCGGATCCAGTATTCCTTCGGTAACAGACAGGTCGAATTTTTGCTGAATTCGGTCAATATAGGCGCTTTTGATGTTTCTGTTATTACGCAATCCCAGAAATATCGCATCGGCCACCGTTATTTGGGTGCCTTTGAGAATAGTCCTTTTGGAAGAAGCGCTGCGATTCCCGGCAGAAGCGTGCTGCCCCGCGGCTTTTCCGGCCAGTTCCTGAGTGGGGCGAGATTGAGGGACTGGAATATGAGATGTTGCCGAAGCGGTGGTGGCTCCAAGGGCTGACAATAGCGCCAGATTGCGGATTATCCGACGCATTATTCACTCCTCAAAGCTGCAACTGGATCAAGCCGGGAGGCCTTGATGGCCGGATAAATGCCGAAGACAAAGCCGACGATAACAGCCATTGCTGCTCCCGAAGGAAGCGCGAAGGGAGCAGGCTCAAATTGCCAGTCGGAACTGCTGGCGAATAGACGTCCGGCAACATACCCGGTTGCGATACCAGCAGTGCAACCAGCAAATGAGACAAGCAGCGTTTCGGTGAGAAACATCATCCAGATATCTTTTCGCCGCGCGCCCAGAGCCAGCCGGAGGCCGATTTCCTGTCTGCGCTCCATGATATTCATCAGCATAACATTCATGATGCCGACGCCGCCGACGACGAGGGAAACACCACCAATGCCGGCGATAAGCAGGGTGTAGATGTGCATTTGTTCCTCAATGCTGGCGATCATTTGCCGCGCAGTCGTCACCTGCACCTGTGTACCTGCAACATGTTGCTTAAAATAATTACCTATCGCCACGGCGGCCTCTTGATCGTCCTTTCCCGGCTTGAGCCGTCCGGCTATCCGGCTGATATTCAAATCCTGCGAGACACGCCGGGCGGTCATGAAAGGAAGCACGATTGAATTATCAAGATCGATATTAAGAAGATAGTTGGGACGTGTCGGACATAACAAGCCGACGACTGTCAGTACCTGATTACCAAATGAAATCTGGTCACCCGTTGAAAGCATGAGACCTGTCGCAGCCTGTATCTTCGATGCAATTTCGGCGCCGACCACCGCAAATGGTGCGTGACCATCAAGGTCGGAAGTAAAGCGCCCCTGAGACAGACGAGCTTTTGACAGGTCGTAAATCCGGTCACTTGCTGCCAGGACGATTGCAAGTTCCCTAGCGCGCCCGTGGCGGACATGTCCTCCGGTCTGGATGATTGCTGCCGTTGAAATAAGCCCGACGTTCGCTTTTGATATCCCTATCACATCCGCAATCGAAAGCGGGCGTCTCGTCGCTCTGGCGATTTGCGGCTGTATTGATATGAGATCACTACCCAACCCCTCAAAGCTACGAAGCGCGGCAAGACGAGCATTATGCCCGATATGCAGCATTGCAATGACGGCGGCGGTCCCTATTGCTATTCCTGCCAATGCAAGCATAGTGCGAGTACTGGCTATCCGAAAATCCATCAGGGTTTCCTGAATGATAACTCGGGCGGGATTGTTCCACGTTGGTAGCATGGTATTCAAAGCCCCAGGGAGCGGCTCTGCTGATCATCCACAATCTGACCATCCCGCATGACGATACGATGCGGGCAGCGCGATGCAATGGCATGATCGTGGGTTACTATTATTACAGTCAGCCCGAATTCCGCGTTCAGTCTGGCAAATAGCGACATCGTTTCCGCGGCAGACTGGCTGTCGAGGTTTCCGGTGGGTTCATCAGCCAGCAATATCGCTGGATTGCCGACGAGGGCGCGAGCAATGGCAACACGCTGACGCTGCCCGCCGGAAAGTTCATCCGGACGGCGCATCACCCGTTTCCCTAGTCCTACAAGCTGGAGCGCTTTTTGTGCAATTTCGCGCCGCCTTGCTTTTGATATGCCCCGATAGAGCAGCGGAAGAGCAACGTTGTCGAGTGCGGAGTAGCGGGGCAAGAGATGGAAATACTGAAAGACGAAACCGATCTCCCGATTGCGCAGTCTTGCAACCTCATCTTCTGAAAGCTCGCCAACCCTCTTTCCGGCGACAAATATATCTCCTGAGGCAGGTCGATCCAGCAAACCGATCAGGTTCATCAACGTTGTCTTTCCTGAACCGGAGGCGCCGGTCAGGGCACAAAGGGTTCCTTTCGCAATTTCAAGCGACACAGAATCGAGAGCCAAAACCGGCCTGCCCGGACTCCCATAATACTTTGAAACATTTTCCAGTTTAAGCAAGATTCTTCCAGAATGAAGGTGATATTGATAACTATATTCATTATGAAGGCATATTTTATTGAAGTTTAAGCGAATCTTGCACAAAATACAATTCGTAACAGCGACGGAAAACTTATCTTTATTATAATCGAGCCGGCGTGAGATGCCTTTTAAGGGGCGTTGCAGGTCGTTGGCAATTACCAAGGAGGAATGAGTTTACACAAGCCATCAAAGGCCGACAGTCGCCAACGACCTGACTGCTTTATTTCTGGATTTATTGAACGGCTGGGATGTTTGCTGAAGGAGGTTGAGCGGCTTCACGGCGACAATGTGCAGCCTGCCAATATAGCTTCCGGCGCCGCTTATGCTTGTTCATTTTGTGGCTCGTCTGGACTGAAGTTCTGGCACCGCTCATTCACTACCAAATTCAATTGTTACCGCCTTCAGGAGGAGTATTCTGTGTCTTATTCAATGAAAATCATGAGCGTATTCATGGCAGCAGGGTGTCCTGATGGCCAATGCGCCAGCCCTCGCGAGTACAGCCAGCATCACACTGCGTAATACCAACACCGGCCCGGCCACTGCCGCAAACACCTTCAATAAAACTTACGAGAATATTTGCGTTGTGACGAAGCCTGCACCCGACGCCACATTTGGACCGGCTAATGCTCAACGTTTGGAATCCAGGTGCCTCGCCGGAGCAGGTGGCGTGGTGCGATACCGTACTACTACAGGCAAGGAATGCACGTTCGCTTGGACTTCGATACCCCAGATCACCGTGTCTGGATATAAGTTTACTGCAAGTGCCAAGTCGACAGGTCCGGTAACAGCAACCTGCCGGTCAATCTTCGGATCTCGAGACATGCACACGGGCGATATGGCTCAGACCTTCGAGATGCAATAGCCGGATTAAAGGCTCAAATGAACTGCTGCTTATTTTCCAGCTGTCGTTGAAAAACTCCTTGTAACTGTTTTGTCAACGGGATCGCGGGGATAAGCCTGGAAGCGGCTTTCGCTCCAGTCATCGTCACCCCCGCGAGCACCACCTCGTCCTCATTACCGAAGAGGTGGCCAATCATGGCCGCAACCACAACGCGATGCGGGTTAGGCCCTTCGCCCTCGAACGTCCACAAACGGCAACGGGCGGTCCAATTCTGGCAAGCGCATTCATCTTTAACTTGCGATCATCGTACCCGTCTCAGGCTCGGGTGAGTATTAAGCAAAGCAAGGGCTAATGCCCATGCTTTGCTTAATACGTCATGCCGCGCCAATAAAGGTCATTTTGATCCAGGGGCAGCAGACGCTTCCATGTTCCCACGATCATTCGAGGAAGTCATCCAGCGACTGAAAGACGCCCGCTGTTTTCCAAAGGCCCCGGTTGCCCACAACGTAAAGGACCTCCTTCGCTCTCGTCGCTGCGACATTGAGCAAATTGGGGCGAGCCCCGGCCCAACCGCGCGCGCCTCGCTGCTGTGCGTCCGGGGCTCCCAGAATGAAGAAGACGGCTTCCGCCTCACGGCCTTGCACGGTATGAACCGTCCCGACGCGATCCTTCGTCCACTGATAAGGATTTTCGATCCATCCCTCGAGCAAGCCGCTGGTACGCAGCAGCTCGCGCATGCGATCCTGAACCACGACAAACGGAGTTACGACATAAAAGTCGGGAGCGCATCCTTGCTCTCGCAGATGACGCAGTTGAGTGAGCAGTGCGTCACCCTCCTGCGGGCACCACTTTTCCTGCCCTCGCCCCTCGACGTCGATCCATCGGGAAGGGCCAAGCACGTCACGGATTGCGGAGGATTTGGCTCCCTTTGCTTGCACCATGAGGTTTTCGTAGGCGATGGAATTCGAAATGCTGAACATCGGCTCGGCACAGCGTCTATGCACGAGAAGAGGCACGCCAACTTCACGCGTCCCCAATTTCGTTTCGAACGTTCCGTGGTATTCCGTAGCACTGTCGGCCAGTGTTTGCACCGAAGCTGCGGGTGCGTTGTAAATCTGCGGATCGATCCCGAACTGTCGGCACATCGCTTCCGTCAACTGGTCGGGCAGAACCACCACCGGCTCGATCTGGATCGGATCGCCAACGACCATTGCTCGTTTAGTCCGCATTAATGCACCAACGGCTGCCTGCGGCAATGCCTGGCCTGCTTCGTCCACCAGCAGCCAGCCAAACGATTCAGGTCCGATTTTACCAAACATACGTGAGACAGAAGCAAACGTGGTTGAAATCACCGGCACCAGCAGAAACAGGGTCGACCAGAGATCAGGGATCAGCGCGTCTTTTTCCGGACTTCCCAGCGAGCGCGTGCCAAAGCCGTCCATCAAAACATTAAGGTTATGACGGACCGGCTTCGCCGCGCAGTCAACAAACGCCTTGTGCAAGGCCATCGCTGCCTCGAAAACATCATTGCGCAAACGCGTGGTAGCCGCATCCAGCCAGGGAGCGCTTTTCTGTTTATCCTGATGAGGCTGTTCGAAAAACTCTTCCGAAATGAACTTGCCGGGGTGCCGGCGGGCAAGGTCTTCGCAAGCATTCCGTTCGCAGCTGATTGTCTCGATCAGCCCCGCGAGCGAGGCTTGCATCTGCTGAACCTCACCATTTGCTCGAACAAGCTCCGACTTTTTCGTCTCGGCGTCTGCCGACAGGCGCGAAAGCGTTGTTTTTTCCGCGGAAAGGCTTTCAGAGTAGGCTTGATGTGCTTCCCGCCATGAGCGAAACGCTTGGGTGCCGAAAAGCCGGTTAAGAAAACCGGGCCGGGCACTCCATGAGCTGGCCAATCGCAGGTCCAAGGCTTCGATCTCGCGCTTTTGGGCGTCGAAGGCTGCTCCGGCTTTTTCCGCATTGTCCGCTAATTGCGCCAGCACCGGCTGCATTGCCTCGATTTCGACGACGAGTTCGTCAGCCCTCTTCTGTCTTTGCCTGATCGAGCGCAAAAGTTCATGGGCTTTTTGTAGTTCTGCCAATGCGGATTTCGAAGAGGCCGTTACATTGCGAAAATGCTGACGGGCTTTTCTCCAGCGCCGCAGAGCGTGGTCATGATCCTCAGGTGCGTTTTCCCTGACGATGATATGTGGTGGTCTTTGCTTCGTTCCTGTCTCCGTTTTCTCAGTGATCAGTTGAGGATTACCGCTGGCCTGTTGCAAATATCTCTGGAGACCGACATCGTCGTCCCACCAGAAGGTCTGTCGGAAATCACTTCTGTTCTTCCCGTTGCCGAGCACTGCGGCTACCGCACCCCAGGTGTCTCGTTGCAACAAAGTGTCAGATACGGTCTTGAAATATCTGAGGCCGCCTGCGTCTCCTGCGATCGCCTGAGTGGCTGGCAGCTCGGCGCTAACATTTTCGACGGCTTTGTTGTTGGAGGAGGCAACGATCATCTCATACCCCGTGATCTTATCGTCGAGGCGATAAAGATGAACGAAGGAATTCCCCTTCTTGAGCTTCTGGCCGGAATGGATGAAGGCGCATTCCGGCTCGTCATAGGTGCTAAGAATTTCCGCCCGCTGGGTGACAAGCGCGGCGATGACGTCGCGAAGAAGGGTTGTTTTTCCGGTACCCGGTGGTCCGTTCACCGCAAGAATGCCATCGGTTTGCAGGTCGTTAAGCGCAAGATTGACGGCACATTGCTGAAAGAGTGCAAGCGGATGACGGCCGTCGCCTGGCCATGATCCCAAGGGAAATTTCAGGGGTTCGAGCGCTTCCGAAAGCGCTTCTTTATCTTTCATGAGGTTACGGCGATCGCAAGGTTTAAGAACGCCCAGATAGCGCTTGAGATTGGGCGTCATCTTACCGGCGGCCACGAGGGCACGAGCCGCGGCCAGATCATCAAGGAAGAACGAATTAAGCAAAACTGCTTCAGGCGGATCTTGCAGTTTGAAATACTGATACGTTCGAATGGCAAACGAGGGCGGCATGACGAGGGTCGCAGGAAGGCCTATTGCCTGAACCAGCCAGTCATACGCGTTTTGAATCATCTTGCGGGTGAGCGGCTGCGGATTTCCATCCTCGTCGGCAACAATGATCTTTGCCGCTAAACCCGCCAGAAGTGACTTTTCAGCCTCCGACCATTGTCCGAGATCTGACAGCCTGCCGCCCAGTGCAACGGGAATTCCCCAACCGAAGCTGGAAATGGAGACGGAATCTCCCTCTACAGGCCGGCCCTCCCGGTCAACCATGATCGTGGCCAGAACAGCCTCTCCACGCACTTGCGGACGCTCCGCGCGGCTGTCCGTGTATATGGCCAGCAACGCGGAAACGGCGTTTTCCATTTTGATACTGCCAAGAATGATTTGGTAGTATAGCTTCTGGTTGGGGCGGCTTTTCTCGCCGCCGTTCTCCCAGGGCAACGTCTCCTTGTCGATTTGGGCGATACGGTATCGATCACCCCCCACCAAATCCTCGGGCTTGCGAAACGACGGAGGGGACAACACCTCCATTGCGGTCCACGCCGAAAGGATGCTTTGCGGATCGTTGCTGATCGAAGGCCACTCCAATGTAGTATGTATTCCGAATGCCGTGGATGAAGCCGAGCCGCCTGAATCCGCCCGCTCGCCTGGCTTCGCGGCTGCAATAATCGGCCTTTCCGCGGCGGATTCGCTACTGCCGATGCTTAAAGCAGATGGATGAGGAATCGTTTGGCGGGCTTCCATTACCCGATGTCGCAGTTCTTGCGCGCGATCGGTCTTTCGCCGGCAAAGTTCTGCAACCAGTTCGTCCAAAAGGCTTGAGTCACTGGATCCTCGATCGAATAGAGCTTCAAGCTCTACTATGCCCTTCTGAATAAGCGGTCTGTTTGACATATCAAATATTCTCAAAATTACTGTTCTAAGCTGTTCGCCGATGGCGGCCATGAAAAAGCAAATGTCACGATACAAAAGTATTTAGTGACATCCGCAGTGCATTGAGGTTGTTCACAAGGATGAAAAAGGAAATTGTATCCCTCCTCCGGGTCCCGATTACATGAACGAATCCGTTTAACCCAGGTTAGGCGCGAACCGAACCTGTTGGAAGTCTAACACTCCAGAAATTTCGCTATTTCAGTCGAAAAGTCTTCCGTCTCCGGAATATCCCGCAAGCTTGATATCCTTGAATTTATCGCTGACTTGCAAGGTACTTAGCCTGGACAACTGTTCCCAAATTGACCTTGATGGCTCCATGAACCGCCGCTGGTGAGGATCACGTGCGAACGTCACGAGCCTTCTCGCGGCAGCGACTAAAAAATGAGCTTGAGAGGCTTTTGAGCGGCTCCCTGATGCCTCTCCGCTCACTGCTCAGCCTCGTTTGCGCTCTCTTGTTTTCACCACTCCGATCATTCAATTTGGAAGCGATAGAAATTGCAAGGCACTTTGCGACCTGACATTCTCGCAAGCGTGTGAGAAGTGAACATCACCTTGGCAGGGTTTCCTCTATCAAGGTGGGCAGTGTTCTTCAAACCCTACCCAACTTTTCTCCTGATTCTGGAGATAGGCGCACTCACCTGGCTGTTTTAAGAGATGCGCTTATATCCCGCCAATCGTTCCCATTTTCGATTGGCGGGAATTTTTTTGAATAGAACGGTGACTTATCCGCCAGCAGATAATTTGCTTGCGCCCACGCTTCCAAATTGGAAGCGATAAGAGTTGCCAAGGAACTAATACCTTGGCATTTGTGGCTCCTCTGACGGAGAAGAGCGATGGGACCTCGTCCGGTTCAGGTCGCCTGGGCAAGGCTCCACTCATCCAAGTTCGCTCCTGATTCTCACCGTTCAGATGGCGCTTCTCTCTTCTGCCATAGTTGGAGGGAAGCGCCTGCAACCCCGTCTCCCACGTTCCCCAACCAGTGGCGGGGTTGCTTTTCTCCCCTACGTGGTTTGCAACAGCGCGTTTTCGGACTCTATTGCAAATATTTAGTCGATGTCCGAAAGAGTTGCTGGCAGTTCTTCAGCGAAACTTTCGACGTGCGTTTACAAGTGGCGCCGTTTTCAGGGTGACGTGATTTTATGGGCGGCGCGGTGGTGCTGGCGCTATGGGATCAGCTACCGCGATCTTGAACAGATGATGAGTGAGCGAGGTCACCGTCGATCGTTCTACGATTGACAGCAGGGTAGGCGCGCCCGTTTGACTGTTCGACAGCCGCTTAAACCCTGCTAGCCTCGTCATTCCGTGCTCGGTTGGCGAAGGCTTCTTCGTTCTTCGAATGCATTTGGTCTTACTGCTCACCTGTCTAAATTCGGTAATGTAACTGCGATCGCAACGCCCCTAAAAAGCATTCATTTTGAGAACGATAGAAGTTGCAAGGCACACCACAGCCTGCCATGTTTCCGGCCTCTGACGGAGAAAGCGATGGAACCTCGTTTGCCGGGGCGGGCCTTTTTGGGGAGGCAGATCGAGGTCCACTCATCCAAGTTTCGCTCCTGATCTCCATCCTCAGAGGTGGCGCTTCTCTCTTTCGCCGTAGTTTGGGAGAAGCGCCAGCAACTCCGATATTGGTTCTTCCAAACCGATCAGCGGGGTCGCATATGGCATTAATCTGAACCCTCCAGTTCAGAGAAAGTGCAGATGTTCTTTAATCGAGACGCCATCTGCGCTTGCAACCCCGCTGTCCCCACCGAATCAGCGGCGGGGTTGCTTTAATCGAAACAGCGCGGCGATCTCTTGCCTAATTATCGCAGCGCTTGCAGCTCCGTCACATTAACGTTCCCTCGGACCTACGACGGAGCTGCTCTTTTCCTCAACTACATTACCAGAACCTCATTGAAACGTCGGCTCAATTGCGGATTTATTCATTTTCCGAGCGTCTGATTTTGATATCCACGCGCGCGCATTTGCCTCCAAGGCTCGGCTGGCGAACGAACCACCCTTTTTGTCCGCCATAGCATCCTAATCACCGCACGGACCTACCCCACGGCTTCCGGTTTTGGTGGCAAGCGGTCTTTCGATGGTCATCGCCCCTTCCGGGTAGACAGCAATCCGCAGCTTGCTTTGGACCTTTCGCGAGAGTTGCGAACTGAGCCCGGTCAATTCGGCGATCTGTCTGGGGGACGGGCGGATGGATCAGAGGCGCATCGCAAGAGCGCCAGAATGCAGAGGCAAGTTTGCCAGGGCTGGCCACTTCAGTAGAGGCTTACGGAAGCGCGGTGGATTACCAGCAATCGCGCATTGCACAGGAGCACGCGGCCGAGCAGCGTCGTCTGAGCGTGGAAGTCCCTATGCCATCATCTGGGTTGGCGGCTATGTTGCAACTAGCACCTCAAGCGCAATTGCAACATTTGGTTGATCGTCCGGAACTT